>CAMVMF010000019.1 GCA_947168515.1 uncultured Bacteroidales bacterium | reverse complement strand
ACTGGACTTTCTTCTGTTCTCCGCTTCGCTATCGAAAGTCCACTGGACTTTCTTCTGTTCTCCGCTTCGCTATCGAAAGTCCACTGGACTTTCTTCATATGCTGAGGCGAGAAAACGTCTGTTGAAAACTAACGAATTTATTATCTGAATCTTCATGCTGGCATGATAACGAATAAAACGAATTTTTAGAAGTCCCCTCTAATAAATATACCGACTAGTTATGGAAAATAAATTTTCGCAGATGTGTTATCTGGCCGGGTGGTTTATCCGAGCCAAGTTCTTTGGTCGTCGCGCACCCATGCAGAGTGTCCTCTTCATCAGCGACCGTTGCAATCTCTCGTGCAAACATTGTTCAGTCTACAACCATACCAACCCCACCAGCAAAACCTACGATCAAATTCGTGAGGAGCTACAGTACTGCTACTCGCTCGGTTCGCGATTTGTTGATTTCGAGGGCGGCGAGCCCTTCTTGTGGCGCGATGGCGACAAGACCGTAGATGACCTCTGCGACCTGGCCCACCAGCTAGGCTTCTTCTCCTGTACCATCACCACCAATGCCCAAAAGCCGTTCCCCAACAGCCATGCCGACAGCATCTGGGTGAGCCTGGACGGCATTGGTGAGTCGCATGACTCCGTTAGAGGGCAAGGCACCTTTGCCCGTCTGGAAGAAAATGTCGCAAGCTGTGGCCACAAGGCCCTCTCGGTATCCATGTCGGTCAACACCCTCAATTGCGACAGCGTCCCTCAACTGCTGGAGTATGTGAAGAAGAGTCCTTACATCAAGTCCGCTTCTTTTAATTTCCACACCCAGTTCCCTGGCACCGAATATCTCACCCTGCCGCAGGACAAGCGCGAACAAGTCATCGACACCATTATATCATATAAGCGCAAAGGCTACCCCGTGATGAACACCAAGGCGGGGCTGACGCGTATGAAAGACTTGAAATTCAAGAAACGCTGCTGGATGACCAACTATGTGCTCACCGATGGTTCCAAACACCCCATACCGGTCTGCGGCGAAGCCGGCGGCTGCGAGCACTGCGGATTCTCCATGGCTGGCGAGATGGATGCCGTATTCAACTTCTGCCCAGAGACCATCCTTGCCGGTCTGAATCTCCGTGTCTGAAGCCAACACCGCAACCCTCCTGAGGTGCATGAGGCCTATTAGTTCTCAGCGCTACGGCTGCCTCTATTTGACCCACTTGAGGCGTAGGCTATTCAGCACCACGCTCACACTGGAGAAGGCCATCAGGGCACTGGCAAGCATAGGGGTCACCTGCCAATGGATGCCAAAAAGATAGAGCGCACCTGCGGCAAGCGGTATACACACAATATTGTAGATAAAAGCCCAGAAGAGGTTCTGCCAGATCATGCGGACGGTTCTGCGGCTCAGCCTCACCGCCTCGGGCAATGTCCGCAAGTCATCGCCCATGAGGGTGATCTGTGCCACATCCATGGCCACATCAGTGCCGCGTCCGATGGCAATACTCACATCGGCCAGGGCCAATGCCTGGGTGTCGTTGATGCCGTCGCCCACCATAGCCACATGGTGACCTTCTTGCTGCAGTTGCCTGACCAAGTTTTCTTTGTCTTGCGGAAGCACCTTACTCCGATAGTGGGTGATGCCGGCCTTGTCGGCCCAATATTTGGCAGCCTCCTCCTTGTCGCCGCTCATCATATAAACGGTGATGCCACTGTGATGTAGTTCCGCCATAGCTTCTCGTGCATGCGGCTTGAGGCTTTCGCGCTCTTCCAAGGGCATATCGTCGGCCTTGGTGAAGTCTATGGCCTGATTGGGCAATGTGAGGGTGCCGGTTTTGTCGGTCACCAGCACATCCACCTTGCGCAAATTCTCCAATGCCGAAGCATCCTTGATGAGAATCTGTTTTTCGGCAGCCTTGCCTATGCCCACCATCAAGGCGGTAGGCGTAGCCAGTCCCATGGCACAGGGACAGGCAATAACCAACACCGCCACGGCAGAAAGTATGGCCTGGGGCAGGGCCTCGTTGCCACCCACAGCCCACCAGAGCAAGAATGTCAGAAGCGCAATGGCTGCCACCACAGGCACAAAAACCAGGGCCGCCTTGTCAACGATACGCTGCACAGGTGCTTTGGACCCCTGCGCCTGCTGTACCATACGGATAATCTGGGCCAATGCCGTTTCCTCCCCAATCTGTCGGGCACGCATACGGAAGACCCCCTGGCTGGGGATGGTGCCTGCCAGCACCTTGCTCCCTTTCTTCTTTTCGGCCGGGGTAGGTTCACCGGTAATCATGCTCTCGTCGACGTAGGCAGCATCTGCCGTCATAAAACTCTCGGCAGAGATAACTTCACCGTCTACGGGTACCTTCTCACCGGGGCGGACCTCCAGGATGTCGCCCTTTTCAATGGTAGAGATGGGCACCTCGCGCACCACGGCAGGTTCAATGATGTTGCCTTGGGCATCGCGTTTCTCCTTACGCTCCACAATATGGGCCGTCTTGGGTGCCATGCCCATCAACTGGCGGATGGAGCTGGCGGTGCCGTCTTTGGCCTTCTCCTCCAGCAGGCGGCCGGTGAGGACGAAGGTGATAATCATCACCGAAGCCTCGAAATAGGTGTGCCACTCGATGCCGCGGGCGCCCCAGACAGAATCGCCAAGAAAGGTATTGAAAGTGCTGAAGAGAAAAGTAATTCCAGTGGAGAGAGCCACCAAGGTGTCCATGTTGGCTGAGCCGTGGCGCAGCTGTTTCCAAGCGACGATATAGAACTGACGCCCACAAAACAGCATATTTGCCAACGACAATGCCATGGCAATCAGATTGCCGGCCAACGGCGAACCCACACGAATCCAATGCATCGAAAAGGCCATCACCAGCAGCGACATGCCCCACGAAAGGAAAGTCATGCGTTTTAGGCGGACATACTCCTGCCGTTCAATCTCGGCCACATTGCGGTCAGCCTCTATCACCAGGTCGAAACCTATGGCGTTGACCTCCCGCTTCATATCCTGCAAGGAAATCCTGTCGGGGTCATACTCGACAAGGGCCGTGCGTCCTGGTAATGACACCGAAGCCGACAGCACGCCATTGAGCGAGCTGAGCGTACGTTCGACATTGGCAGCACAGGCGGCACAAGCCATGCCCACCACTGGAACCGTCTGTTTCATTCGGTTTGTTATAATTGCATTTCAAAACGGCCCAAGTCGTCCACAGCCTCTTTCATCTGTTCGGGGCTGACGGCGGAGGGGTCGAAAGAGACAGAGACCTTGCACGACACACGGTCTGCCTTAGCCGAGGCCACACCGGGCAGGGCTTTGAGAGCCTCTTCCACTTTGGCCTCACAGTGTTCGCATTTCATGCCTGTTACGTTAAATTCTTTAGATTCCATAGATGTGATAGATTTTTAGAAATGTTAGATGATAATCGAATTTATTTCTCAGTAACTTTGCTCTTGTGGGCGCGGACAATCAGGAAGATGGTGAGGGCCACAAAGAAAATGGCCATGGTGACAATTTCCGTCACATGTTCCTGAGGTTCGACCCAGAACTCCTGCAGAAGCCCGTTGCGGGCGAAAACCTCCACGGCGGTCCACAACACCAACACGCAGGCAATAGCCATACGCAGGTTGGGGCCCCAACCTTGGATGTGCAGCTCCTTGCGGAAGATAAAGACCGCCCCCACCAAGCATATCAGTGCAATCACGATGGTGACAGGATGGCTGTCGCCGAAGAATGCCGGGTCGTAGAGGAACATCAGCAGCAGATACACCGTCCACATCATCACATTGAGTTCCATGAATGTGGTGAGTGAAGTATGGCGGCTCATATTGTTAGGAACAATCTCCACACGTTTCTTTCCGAAGAAGACTTTCTGCAGCCAATTCATGCCGCAGCAGCCGGTCTTAGTGCCAAAGATATACAGCACCATAAACATGGCCCAGAAGCCAAACGAGGATGGCATGGTGAGGTACTCAGGCTTAGAACCGGTCAGGGCTTTGACAGTCTCACGGTCCATCGTCTCGATGTCCATACCGTTGATAAGCGTCTGGTGCTGTACCCCAAGCCCATCGACATACTGTGTGATTGTCTGCACGGTACCGGTTCCCACTAGATCGTAATGGGTGCCGTAGCGGGCGGCAAAATAGCCCATCAGAAACTCGATCCATCCTGTCCAGAAAAGCAGTCCGCCGAAGAGTCCGAAAAGGGTCTGCTTAGTATCACCCTTGACAAACACGCCCCAAATAGCCAGTGCCAGACCCACGGCACCCATAGCAAAGGCACATCTGTTCATAACCGTAAAACTCATCGTTTGCTCCATCACCCTCATGAGGGCATGTCCGAGCGGCATGGTGAGCAGCACAATGAAGAAGGCTAAAATACTTTTGCCCCAAAAGAGCTTTTTCTTTTCCATAGCATTACTTTCTAATAGACATAATATTATACAGCACAAAGGGCTATTCCTAACCCTTGCTAATCAACAGCAAAGATACACAGAAAAATTCATTCGGCAAATACCTATTTTTGGTGATGGGGCCTACACCTCGTCTATTTTGAAGAGATTGGGATAACGGCTGACAAGGTGCACAGGACGGCCCTGCTCCATCAGACAATGGGTACTCTCGCCGGTGAAAACCACCTCATCCCCCACCCTGCCCACATAGGCAAAGCTGAATTTTAGGGCCGACACCTTCACCAGCTTGACCTCAATCGCAATCTCGTCTTGGAAAGTGGTGCTCTTGCGATAGGTGCAGTCGACATGCAACACAGGCGACACCACGCCGTCTGCCTCCATTTTCTCAAACCCATAGCCCAGTTGGTCCAACAGGTCCACACGGGCCTCTTCCATAAAGCGGATATAATTAGAATGGTGTGTGATACCCATGCGGTCACACTCGTAATACTTCACTTTGTGAACGTATGCTTTCATGCTGTTTTTTTATCCTTATTACTTCTTACTATTTACTCATGGTGAGCACTAAAAATCGTGCATTTTATGTTGTGCCCTTACAGGGCGTCATTTGTAACCCAATCATTTACCCAAGGCGTTGCCATTGGGCTAGATATGTTTAAGTCCTTTCAGGACATTTCTAGAGGTTACCTTATATGATTGTCCGCAAATGGCACATAGGCAAGGTCGTTTTCGTTCTCCGTGGCACATTGTGTCACTATTGAAAGTCCAGAGGTCTTTCTTCACTCCGAGACGCACGCGAGGTGTTGATTATCAGCCACCACGCTGCACTTTGTTTGTACGGTGCTATAAAAAATTCTCAATTCTCAATTTCCAATTCTCAATTCTCAATTCCCAATTCTCCAAGGCTTTTTTTTGACAAATGCGGATAATCGTTTATATTTAAAAGACAATAAACTCACTTTAGATAGTCATATATATTCATCGTTCCAGCCTCCTCTTCCACGTTCAGCACTGGGACGCGCTCCACAATCTTAGTCGCGCCACTAGTCTTATCGACATAAAAAAGCACCAGAGCACCCGTATAGCTGCGAAACAGCACTTGGTACGCTGTGTCGTTCTCTTCCCCCATTTCCACATACATCAACTCTGGGCTATCCTCTGCCACACTCCAGTCATACACACTGTGGCAATAGTTGTCCACTCCTTGATAAGCCATCTTGGCAGTCACCTCGGCTTTGGCAGCATTGGAGCCACATGAGCTTAACAACAAAACTATTACAAGCTGCAACACAATAATCAGTGGCACGCCGTACCGGAATTTCTTGTGCAGAGTCTTGTGGTGCCACACCCTCATACCCAGCCAAGCCCCTATGCTCCCGCCGAGGACAGCCAACAACAGCAAGGTGGCCTCTGGAATGCGCCATTTGGAACGCACTGCCTTATGTTTGTCAATGCCGTATACCACAAACGTAACCACATTGATAGCAACAAGGTAAACAACTATTATTTTATTTATCACCAACATTTCGACATTCATTTATCATATCACACAATCTGTCGTCCCTAATCACTTTTGGTGCGGACTTTCCTGCCAGCACCAGCACCTTCGTGCCATTGCGGTAAATATGGAGTTGGCGCGAACGCACCACAGCTGTCAGCTCTGGGTCGTCTTGCATAGCCAGCCAAAGGCTATGATAAACGCCCTCTTCGGCAAACAGTTTCTTTTGCAGCTGTGAGCACATATCGGTTGTGTCTACGGTCATCATACGTTATCTAACGTCAGTTGTCTACTTTTATTATGTCGTTCAGCGCATTTTGCACCGATGAAGACTCTGCATTAAAGAACCTTTCCTGGCCAGGTGCGGGTTCGTTCAAAAACAAGAAAAGCAGAAGCCAAGCCTCCAATCCTTGGCTTACTTGGAGTACCACTCCTTGAACTCAGGGACCTTGGCCTTAGGAATGATGATATTTTCGGGCGTGGGGACGCACAGCTCCAGCTTGAGTTTACCGAGAAGCCAGAAAGAGATGTCGCTGATGGCCTTGTGGGCCACAACCACCTGTCGGTTGGCGCGGTAAAACTGTTGTGGGTCAAGCTGGTCTACGAGGGAGTCCAGCGGTTTGTCGACCGCATGGGTACAGCCGTCGAAAGTGACGATGTTGGCCACCTTGTTGTCGAGATAAATGAATGCGATGTCTTTCACGGCAACGGGCACCAACTTGTCGGCCACGGGCAACAGGAAGTAGGACTTGTACTGCCGCTCGTGCTGCCGCATCATCTCCATCAAACGGGCAAAGTCAGTTTCTTTCGGGGCCGGTTGTTGCGCCACCAAGCGACCATACTTGGACAGGGCTCGGCGCAGGTCATCCAGATTTATGGGCTTGAGAAGGTAGTCGATGCTATTGACTTGGAAGGCTTGAAGGGCATACTGGTCATAGGCCGTTGTGAAGACCACGGGGGCAACCACTTTCACCTGATCGAAGATGCGGAACGCCGACCCATCCGCTAAGTGGATGTCCATAAAGACTAGGTCTGGTGGCGGGTTCTGCCTGAAGTATTCCACGCTCTCCTCTATACTTTGCAGCACGGCCAGAATCTGTGCGGAGGAGTCGGCCTCTTCCAGTAGGCGGCGGAGTTGTTTGGCAGCCACCATTTCGTCTTCAATGATCAATACTTTCATAAGCAGTTGGATTTACATTTGAGCCTATGCTATCAGAGGCAGTTCCACAACAAAGTCGGTTTCCGTCTGCTGGATATTTATCTCTTGATGGAAAAGCAACTTGTAACGCTGGTTGAGATTGTCCAAACCGACATGGAGGCTACCTGCCCCATCTTGTTCGTCCTGCTTGAGCTGGAGGGTGTTGCTCACACGCAAAGTGCTGTCTCCTATTGTTTCGATGGTGATTGTAAGGGGGTGACGGTCGCTGACAACATTATGCTTGATGGCGTTTTCTACCAGCAGCTGCACGCTAATCGGTGGCACCCTATGCTGGAGCAAGGCAGGATCGATGCGGCGGATGATGCGTAGGTTGCCCCCATAGCGTATCTGCATCATATCACAATAGGTGTCCACAAAAGCCAGCTCGTCGGCAAAGGGCACCGTATGGTTGACGTGCTGTTGCATGATGTAGCGGTAGGTGGAGGCCAACTGCTGGAGGTAGTGCTGGGCGCTGTCGTCGTCCACCCCTATCAAACCGCCAAGGGTGTTGAGGGAATTGAAAAGGAAATGGGGGTTGACCTGCTTCTCCAAAGCTTCACAACGGGCTATCAATCGTTCCGACTGCAGCTGCTCATTGGCCAAAACCATCTTCTGACGGCGGCAGAGAACAAAAATGAGTGTAGCTATCAGAACGGCACCTGCCGACAGAAGCGCATCGGCCAATGTGGCGATATCAATGATGCCGATAATGTCCAAATCGTGAAACACCGAGCGGCGAAACCAATGTGAAAACACGCTAAAGGCAAACGCTATCAGCAAGCTGCCCACACTAGAGTATACGATATAACGAGCAGCACTCTGGGCAGGGTCCACGGACTTCAGGCAACGGCCATAAACCCGAAAGCATATTCCAAATACCAACCCCGAAAGAATCAGGTTATGCACCAAGAGAAAGAGCTGCTGTGGCCAGTAGTCACCGGCGATGCCTCCCCATTTGAGATTGGCAATGGTCAACAGCAGCGAAATCACCGCAGCATGGATAAAGGTCAACAGCACCGCCACCTTTGTGGTGAAAGGGTTGCTGAACAGAATCTTCTGGCGGTTGTCAATGATATGTGCCAACGGCTGCAGATGTTCAAAGGTCATATTAGGATAACGCAACGGTGCCATAATTATTGTGTTTTATACGGTATCATGAACACGCCGACGATAGGAATGCCTGTGGGCACATCGGCGCACACCGGACCCCACCGACAGGCAGGCTGTGACAAAGTACACCAAGGTCAATGCCCACAACATCAAATACTCGAAGCTCACCTCATGCAGCGTGGCTCCCATGGAGTTCATGCGCACAAAACCTTGCACAGCATGCGTCGACGGGAAAAGGTAGGAAAAATGACGCCAAAAGTCGGGCATAGAACTTTGTGGCCAGGCAAAGCCCGAGAGGAAGAGCAATATGATGCTGGAGAAAACCAAGGTGATGATGCCGGACTCGCGATGCCGGAAGAGGCTGGCACAAGAGATGCTGAGGAAACAAACCGAGAGAAGAAATGGCAGCAAAAAGAGTGCCAACTGGTCCACCTGTGCAATATGAGGTAGATTGAAGAGACGCGGAATAAGGAAAAGGTCTACTGCCACAAGGGCACTGTAGATGACCGTATAGGCCATTGCCCTTCCCAGCACCACGCGGTCGTAATGGCGGCGGCGCAAACGGGCGGGGACAGCAGACAGCTCGGCACCCTCCTCGCGAGCGGTTCCGCCCAGCATGCCCACTCCAAAGAACAAGGTTTGCTGTATGACCAAAATGAGCAGTGCCGGTATGAGAAAACTGGTGAATCCACCTCCCGGCACAAAGAGCTTCACATCGTCGTACCCCACGGGGTTGACCAGCGTGTTGGCCTGCTCGCCAGTGATGCCCGTCAGGCCATAGCGGGTGAACTCTATCTGTTTCATCTCGTCAAGCATGGTAAAGTTGGCCCCCATAAACACACTTTTATAGTACAAAAAGGACGACATATCGCAGAACACCCCAACACGGGCTGTCTCCAGACGGGCCAACCGTTCGCCATAGTCAGAAGGAAAATGAATGATACCATTAACCTTACGATTGGCCATGAGGCGCTTGGCCTCAGCCATCGAACTTGCCTCATAGCGCACCTCGATCTCGGGAGTGGCATCCATTTTATGAATGAAACGTTCACTCTCTTCACAGCGGGCATCGTCTACCACTGCCACCGGCACATCATATAGGTTCTCTTGTGTATATATACCGTTGAAAATAAGCGGGTAGCCCACACCGGCCACAAAGATTATCAGTAGCACCCCTGTGTTGCCGAAGATGCGGCCCCATTCGGCCTGACACACCTCGGCCAGGTCTTCCAAAAATTGTTTGATGTTATGCAGCATTTTCATGGCTTAGTATCTGTTTTTTGATTCGACTATTGGTAAGCAAGGGCAGCAGAAGGAAGAGGGCCAAAATGCACAGATGCACATAGCTGTTGGCCAAGGGAAGCCCGAAAAGGGCCTCGTTCACATATACCAGGTAGTTCTGCCGAAGGGGAAACACCACGCTCAAGGCCTGCAGTGGACGTGCCATGCCGCTGACAGGATAGGTGAAACCCGAAAGGGAGAATGCCAGAATGCCATAGAAGGCACTGACACAAACAGCATTGGTCACCTGCGGTATCAGGCCATAGAAAAACACGCCTGCCGACATCATAGCCAACACAAAAAGTATCGAACAAACGGCCAAGGTTAGATAACTGCCCTGCATCGGGAAATGGCAGAATCCAAAGAGCACCAAATTGCCCACCAACTGCAGAAGGGCAAACCAGCAAGCATACGGGAGCAACTTGCCCACCATGGCCACGCCCATCCTATTGCCGGCTGTGGCAAGCCACTCGCGGTCGGTACCCTCACGGCTTTCTATTCCAATGCTGAACACTGTTAGCAGGATTACCATCAACCCCAGGATGCCCGGCAGTATGGTGGTTAGTAGATACGACTGGTAGTTGGCCATGGGGTTGCCCACCAAATGGGCATCAATCTCTATCGGCATTATCAGTCCCATAATCTGCTCTTCGCCCATGCCTTTCTTGCGCAGCACCTCTCGCTGCACGGCCCCAGCCGCCAGGTTGCAGATGGTCATTAGCTGTTTGTAGCTGAGGGTGCCACTCAATAGGTAGGCATTGTTGGCATACAGCACTATGTGCGGGGCCTTGAAGGCCAGCACATCGTTGTAGGTGCCGTGAGGTATATGCAGGAAGGCGTATATCTCCTGCCGCTGCATGGCGGCGCGGGCCTCCTCATGGCTGTTGTAGACCCGGGCTACGTGTACCCCTTGCGTGGCCTCTATCTCGTGACACAGACGGCGTGAGAGGTAGCTGCCATCCTCATCCACAATAGCGATAGGCAACTTCTGCGGCTGCCCATCACGCATGAGGGTGAGAAAAAACACATAGGAGAATGCTATGCCCAATGTGGCAAAGATGAGGTATCGTGGGTGCGCCATTATGCGGGTCAACTCTCGCTGTAGCACATTGGATAATTTATCAAACAACGTTTTCATTTAAAGTAAAAGATAAAAACTAAAAGGTGGACGGAGTTGAATTGGGAATTGAGAATTGAGAATTGAGAGTTGAGAATTGAGAATTGAGAATTGAGAGTTGAGAATTGGGTATGCTAAAAACGAAAAACTATAATCACTTTTAGTTTTTACTTTTTATAATGGCCGTCATGCCGGGACGCAAGCCGGGAATTTCTTCCACAGGGACCATCTTGACATCGAAACTCTTCATGTCATACTGACCGTTATTCTTGGTGGCACGCCAGGTAGCATAGCTGGCCATGGCTCTGAGGTGGGTTACGCGGGCTTGGTAAGTGTCATCACCCAAAGCCGGTACGGTTACCTCAACCACCTTGCCCACTTTCAGATTGCCCAGCAAGTCTTCGCGTACGCTGAAGGTGAACCACATATCGCTCATATCCACAATGGACATCACAGGTGACCCCGTGCCAATAAGCTCAGTGCGTTTGGGGTAAATCTCCACCACCTCGCCATCGCATGGGGCCGTAAGATAGCGTTCGCCCATATACGACTGTACTTCGGCAATGGCTCCGTTGGCTTGGGCCACTAGTGCCATGGCAGCCTCTTTATCCTCATCCCGGGCTCCCTCTACTGCCATGTCGTATTGCGATTTGGCGGCATTGGCCGTAGCCACGGCGGCCTTATACTGTGCCTCCACCTCGTCGCGTTTCTGAGCCGAGACCACCTTTTTGTCGTAAAGGGCCTGGACACGGTCCAACGACTTTTTGGCGATGTCAACTCCCACCTGGGCCTTTTGCCACATTTGGTAGGCCGCCGTTATCTGCTGCTGTCGGGCCCCATTTTTGGCCTTGCCGGCCTGAGCGCTGGCGGCCGAGCGGGCGGCCTGGGCCTGTTCTAGCTTGGCCGACACCTCGGGGCTATTAATGAACACCAGCGTATCGCCGGCCTTCACTTGGTCCCCCTCCTGAACATAAAATTCCTCCACGCGACCAGGCACCTTGCCCGAGACGCGGTATTCCGAAGCATCTGCCTCGCCCATCAGTACTTCCGGCTCAGGGCGCAGCACTATCAGCCCCACCACGGCCAGCACAACCACCACGGCGATAAGAACGCCGACACCTATCAACGACTGTTTCTTTGTATTTTCCATTTCTATTAATTTTATTGGGTTCTATAAATTCTAAACTCTAACTTCGAACGTCTATTATTTTCCAATCCTTCCCATGGCTTGTTGCAGGTAGAGGTAGTCCATCTGCACCTCTATGCCGGCATCCAGCAACTCGCTGCTGGCTGACAGCCATGCCGTCTGAGCAGCCATCAGGTCGCTACTGCTTATCAAACCCGACTTAAAGCTCTCCTCCGCCAGGCTAAGGTTCTCCTCGGCATGGGTGAGATTGGTCTGGCTGGCCATCAACTTGCGGTTGGCCACTTCCAGCTCATAGTTGAGTTTGTTCACCAACAGCTGTATCTTGTCGCTGGCTTCTTCAATCAGAAACTGGACCTCGTTGCGCTGATGCTTGGCAGCCTTCAAGGCATAGACGGCGCTGGGGTGGCAGATAGGCACGTTCAGTACGGCACCAACGGTAAACATGCCGCCAAATCCTTTGCTGTATCCGTTGTACAGGTTGGGGTTGGTGGCCAGATACGAACCCGTCACGGCCAGATTGGGCATCAAACCAGAGGCGGCAATGTGGACCGCCGACTTAGCCAATGCATCGCTCTTTTCCAATAGCTGTATCTCTTTGCTGTTGTTCAGCACTTGGCTCATGTCTATATTGCTCAAAGATTGTCGGTCCTGCAGTTCCAACGACTCCAGTACCAAATAATTGCCGTTGAGATCCAGTCCACACATCTGGTAAAGCAGCATCTTGGCCAATTGGAGCCCACTGGTGGCCTTGGTCAGGCTCATTTGGGCCTCGTTGAGTTTCACGCGTACCTTGGTCAAGTCGGCTTCGGTGGCCATCTCCGCTTCTTTTAAGGCTTGCACATTCTGGTACATCGTGTCCAACAAGTTCGCATACTGCTGTGCCAGCTCCAGCTTCTTCTGCACCGAGATCACACGCCAATAGGCCTCGTCTACCTGCACCAGTAAATCCGACTTGGCTTTGTCATAGCCCAGTTGTGCCATTTCGTTGGTGGTGCGTGCGCTGCGGTAGAACTCCACCAGCTTGCCGCCCAAGAACACAGGCTGCGTCACCGTCACGCCTCCAACCCATATATTCCTCAGGTCCATGTCCAACGTGCTAGTGATCTGCTGTCCCAAACCGTTAAGCGCATGGGCCACATCGCTTCCTTCCAGCAACTCTGCAAAAGACTGAGCCAGTGCCGGGTCTATAGGCATCAGCCGATTGACAAACTCCGAGACCGAGGCCGCAACATCCTGCGCGGCATTGGTGCCCATGTTGTTCAAGGCATCCTGTTTCTCATCGCTGAGCAACTGTATGGACTTCTGGTTCCAAGTATAGGCTCCGTTGGCCGAAAACTTCGGAAACATCTCACTCAACGCCATCTTCTTCAAAGCGTCGGTTTCTGCCACCTTTTCTTCTGCAATTTTCAGCTGTTTGTTGTACTCTAGGGCCAACCTATGGCAGTCCTCCAGTGTCAGCGACAGCGGCACTCCGGTTTGGGCACTCGCGCCCAAAAATGAAAAAACCATCAATGTGACGAACAATTTCTTTTTCATATTTCCATTCAATTTCTTTTCTTCATTTGAGACTGCAAAAGTACACCCTTTTCGCCACCTGCCCCCGCCAAAAAAGTTCCAAACAGCCAAATCGCCCTCCCAATCGTCCACCAACGTCTTTCAACCGTCATCTCTCCCCAGCTCAAAAGGGCCATGTCCTAGGTACAGAGGAAACGCTATTGTCGATTCTGCTTTTCCATCCGCGTCCGAAACAGACCCACAACAACACCGAACCAGGCAGTTCCCTGCAACTCGCGCTATCACGCTTCTGAAACACCCCTTACTATAAACCGGTCCCAACCATAGCCAATCCATTCGTCTTGGCATCGCTAAAGCATCCTGCACGACATTCTGTCAATCCACAAATTCTCTTTTTTTTGCTCAAAACATACCATATAAAAAAAAAAGCGTATCTTTGCATTGGCAAATTTTACACTCAATGGAACCTACTGAACATATTGCTACCATACTTGCTATTGAGTCGTCGTGCGACGACACCTCGGCTGCTGTGTTGCGCGGCGACCGCATTCTCTCCAACGTCATTGCTTCGCAAAAGGTGCACGAACAGTACGGCGGCGTGGTGCCCGAACTGGCCTCACGCGCCCACCAACAAAACATAGTGCCGGTGGTGGACACCGCCATCAAGAATGCCAACATCGGCAAGGAGGAGATAGATGCCGTGGCCTTCACCCGCGGTCCCGGCCTGCTGGGCTCGCTGATGGTGGGGGTGAGCTTTGCCAAAAGCTTTGCCCAGGCCTTGGAAATACCCCTCATCGAGGTGAACCACCTGCAAGGCCATGTCCTCTCGCATTTCATCAAAGAGAACGACGACAGTCCCGTACCTCAGTTCCCTTTCATCTGCCTGCTGGTCTCTGGCGGCCACACCCAAATTCTGTTGTTGCGTAGCCATTTCGACATGGAGGTCCTGGGCGAGACCATTGACGACGCGGCTGGCGAAGCCATCGACAAGGCAGCCAAAATCATGGACCTTGGCTATCCCGGCGGTCCCATCATCGACCGCCTGGCCAAAGAGGGCAACCCCGAGGCCTTTCACTTTGCCACGCCCCATATCCCTGGCAATGACTACAGCTTCAGCGGCATCAAAACCTCATTTCTCTACTTTCTGCGCGACCGAACCCGCGAAGACCCCGACTTCATCCAGCAGCACAAGGCCGACCTATGCGCCTCTATCCAACATTGCATCGTAGACTTCCTCATCAAGAAACTGGAGAAAGCCGTCATCCAAAGTGGTGTCAAACAGATTGCCATTGCCGGAGGTGTCTCCGCCAACAGCCTGCTGCGAAGCGAAATACAACGCATTGGAAAGAAACACCATTGGCAGGTCTTTATTCCGAAGATGCAATTCTGCACCGACAATGCCGCCATGGTGGGCATAGCAGGCTATTTCAAGTATCTGAAGGGGGAATTTGCCGACCTAGGGCTGCCGCCGTATGCAAGGAATTGAGAGTTGAGAGTTGAGAATTGAGAATTTGGTAAACTAAAAACTAAAAAGGATTAGACAGATGCTATGTAAATATACAATCTATACAATCACTCTACTAGGCAATTATACTTTTTAGTTTTTACTTTATAGTTTTTTTTAATTAAAAGGTATGACAGCGTACAAAGGACAATGCTCAGCGCACAGGGACGGGAGGCTCCGCCCTGCCACAGAGGCCCTCCACGGGAGGTCTTCTTCATTGTTCTCTGTACTCTTTTCGCTTATCACTAAGAGGGTTCTAGCCCTATTGATGCTGACGGTGGGGCTGACGGGGCTGCGGGCTCAGGACATCCATTTTTCGCAAGTCGATGCCGACCCCATGCTGCTCAACCCAGCCTATGCCGGTTTCTTCGACGGCATGGGACGCTTTGGCATGATCTATCGCAACCAATGGGCCACCATTAGTGCTCCTTTCCAAACCACCGGCGTAACAGCCGAGATGGCTATCTGGCGCAGCAACAACCGACAAAGAGGCCTTAGCATGGGCGGCACTTTCTTCAACGACCATGCCGGTGCCCTCCACTATGGCACCACTTCTGGCCACTTGTCCCTAGCCTTTTTCACCTCCATCAGTCGCTATGGCAACAACATCCTCTCCCTTGGCATCGATGGCGGCTGGGCCCAGTCGGGCTTCAACCCCAACAACGCCTCCATGGAAGACCCTGCCGAAACCTTCGATGTGCACAAGGTCAGCTACCCACTACTCTGCCTCGGCCTTGCCTGGTACTACCAACCCACCAGCGACCTTCACACCAAGGTAGGCCTCTCCGTCCGCAACCTCAACCGGCCCAACATCTCCTATTCCGGCATGCTCGACACCTATCTAGAGCCTCGCTACAGCCTCTTCGCCCGCGCAGAATGGCGACACTGGGAGATGTTCTCGCTTATGCCCACCCTGCTTTTTCAGGCCCAGGGGCAATACCGCGAACTGCTCTATGGGGCCGATGTCAAGTGGTACCTTGTCGAAGGCGGCCAGAACCAAATGAGCCTGCGCACTGGTCTTGCCGTGCGCCATGCCGATGCCCTCATAGCCAACCTGATGATAGAATACAACGCCTTCGTGTTCACCTTCTGCTACGATGCCAACATCTCCGACCTCATTGCAGCCTCCGGCGGTGTTGGGGCCTTGGAGGTAGGTCTGGTCTACCGCCTCTCCAAAGGCACCCGCAAGAAGATGAAAATTAAATGTCCCGCCTACTAAAACGAACATATTTCTAACGAACCCACATATATGAAAAAAATCGCCCTAACAATATTCGCCCTACTGTTTGCCGCCACCACCTGGGGTCAGAACCTTCGCTACGAGGTCTCTCACCTCCACGACAGCGTCAACACAACCGGAAGCGAGACCGGTGCCGTCATCATCGATGACAGCATCATCCTCTACACCACCATGCAGATGGAGGAGTCGCCCCGCCTCTACCTTGTCGACTTCAACCCCATCCTCACTGAAATCTACCAAGCCCCCATTGATACCGCAGGGACTATTGGCCGCGGTACCATCAACCAATGGGGTCTCAACGCCAACGGCATGAACAACGGCAACGTTGCCTACGACCCCAAGGCCGACATCATTTACATCACCCGCAGCGAATCCGGCGACAGATCTTTCAACCACATCTACTACTCTCACCGTGTCAACAAACGGTGGAGCAAACTGCAGAAACTCAAAGGCGACGTCAATCTCAATGGCTACAACAGCACCCACCCCACTATAGGTTACCTTCCTACCGGCCAAACCATCCTCTACTTCAGTTCCGACCGCCCCGGTGGCCTCGGCGGGATGGACATCTGGTATGCCATAATCATCAGTGAAGGCACCCCCGGCAACTGCACCAACCTCGGCACCCCTGTCAATAGCGACAGCAACGACGTAACGCCTTACTACAGCAACGAAGAGGGCATTCTGTATTTCAGTTCCAATCGATCCGGCGGCCTTGGCGAAATGGATGTCTACTGCTCTCAAGGCATGCGCAACAGTTGGCAGACACCGCAAAACCTCGGCCCTCAAATCAACACCCCCTACGACGACCTTTATTTCAACTTCCAACCCTGCAGATGCCGCTGTCCTCAGCATGACCTCCCCGAAAACGAATTCGTTGTGGCCTGCGGATTCCTTTCTTCCAACCGTCCCGGCTCGCTCTACAAGACCAGCCAAAACTGCTGCAACGACCTCTACCGCTGGCGACGAATATTCACCAAACCCGACACCACTACAGTCTACCTCGACACCGCCCAACCTCGTAGCGTCCAAGACCTCCTTCCGCTCAGCCTCTACTTCCACAACGACGAGCCCAATGCCAAAACTCTCGACACCACTACTACCCTCGACTACACCACCACTTGGCACAGGTATATGCAGCTACGCGAAGAATACAAAGGGGCCCAATCCAATCCTGTGGACCCGCGCAAACGCGACTCCATACAGAAAGGTGTTGACTACTTCTTCGAATTCGAACTCAAGAAAGGGCATCTCGACATGGCCAAGTTCTTCCAATACCTACAGGCCGACCTACAGGCGGGTAAAAAAGTCAGCATCACCATCAACGGCTATGCCAGCCCCCTCTTCGAAAGCCTCTACAACGTGAATATCTCCAAGCGGCGAATCGACTGCTTCCGCAACTCACTCAAGCGTTGGAACAACGGCATCCTGCTTCCCTACCTAGAGAATGGGAGCATCCGCATCGAGACCGTGGCCAACGGGGCCCCCAGCGAAGACCAAGTCGCCTCCAACAGCCCCTTACGCAATCCTAAGAGCGTGCGTTCCGTCTACGACATGCAGGCCGCTCACAACCGTCGCATCGACATAGTGGCATACGAAGTGAGAATTGAGAATTGAGAATTGAGAATTGAGAATTGAGAATTGGGAGGTGAGAATTGGGAGGTGAGAATTGAGAGGTGAGAATTGAGAATTGAGAATTGAGAATTTAGCAAACAAATATCTACTGACAATGAAAATATTATGTGTAGTGCGCAATTATGCGCCCCATGCCAAAGAGATGCAGTCGGCTGTGCCCACCGAACCTGTCTTTTTCATGAAACCCGACAGCGCCCTCAACCAGAAGCAGATGCCTTTCTTCTATCCTGACTTTTCGCAGGATGTGCAGCACGAGGCCGAACTGGTAGTGAAAATCAATCGTCTGGGCAAATGCATCAAGCCTGAGTTTGCCCACAAGTACTACGATTCCGTGGCCCTTGGCATCGACTTCACCGCCCGCGACATTCAAAAAGGGTTCAAAGAGCGCAGCATGCCCTGGCTACTGGCCAAGGGCTTTGACGGCAGTGCCGTGATGGGCCCTTTTGTGACCCTCGAAGAGCTGGGCAAACCCATCAACGACCTTAATTTCGACCTCAAGATCAACGGCAACCTAGTACAGCAAGGCAACAGCGGAGACATGATCTTCGATGTCGACCACCTCATCGCCTATGTCTCCTACTTCATCACCCTCCGCACCGGTGACCTCATCTACACCGGCACCCCCGCAGGTGTCGGTCCCGTGAAGATCGGCGACCACCTCGAAGGCACCATCGAAGGCCGCCCCATGCTCTCATTAGACATCAAATAAAGGATATTATTGCAGTAAAAGAGGGCTCCCTTTTGCCAAAGGAGCCCTCTTTATTCATTTTGGTAGTCTCGGCGTTCTACCTTATTACCACTCGTTGGGCAGCATAGTCGCCCACCTGCACAAGATAGACACCCGTTGCCATCATACGGAAGTGCTGAGTCTCGGCAACAGTCTTTTCGGTGCTGAGGAGCCGTCCTACCACATCGAATATACGCACCCTTTGTCCTTCAGCCCCCTGCACGGTGATGACATTGCCCTGCGTCGTGATGGTGATGCCCGACATATTTACATCTGCAACACCAACCTCATCGTCAGCAAAGGAGGCTGTCAAGTTTATGTCCTCCGTCACCGTCACGTGGCGTGGATTCTCAACGTTACCGTCGCTCCACTGCACAAAATGGTTTCCTCTTACCGCCACGGCAGCAATCTCAACCACAGTGCCATCGCTAAATGTACCCGACCCTACAACAATGCCCTTTGTCGGTTGCTCCGAAGTTAGCGACAACGTGTAGTAATCTATTGGCACCATAACCGTTATAGTATCGTGGATATAGTTGTTAACAATGGTTGTATCGTGAACAAATGTCGTGTCGTAAATATAGTTGTTTATCACAACTGTATCATGGATATAGTTATTAACAATCGTAGTATCGTGAACATAGATATTGACATACACAGTATCATGTACAATAATCGTGTCGTAGACATAATTGTCCACATAAGTGGTATCATGCACAATCGTTGTGTCATGTATAAAAATGGTGTCGCGGACCACTGTGGTGTCATGGTAGGTGATGGTATCGGGAACTAGCATAAAGTATGCCGTGAGAAGTGTATCTCTGTCGATGGTCAGCATACGAGGATTGGCCGTGTCGCCATCGCTCCAATGGGCAAAGAGGTAGCCTGTGTTGGGAGTTGCAACTATAGTAGCGGTCGGTTCCGCACAGGTGGGCTGTGTGACCACCGATGCAGTTCCCATCGTCACGTCAATCGACGATACGTTTACTGTGGCATCCAGCACCCCGACAAAGTTGTTAAAGTTGCTCCAGCGCGCAGTGTATGAAGCAGTACTCCCGCATGGAATATGTACTGGGATAGAATCTGGGACGTTGTAAAAAGCGTTGAGACCAGTCCTAGGTGCAACCACAGGCTTTGCAGTGATGCTTGTCAGCCCTGTGCAACCATAAAAGGCACCGCCTCCTATCGAATCCACAGAATTACCAATAACCAGAGATTCTAAGCTATCACAATGATAGAACGCACCAAGACCAATATATTCTACCGAATCTGGTATGGTAATGGTTTGTATATTACATTGCCGAAATGCGATATCCGGTATTGTTTTAACATTATTACCTATATTAACGGCATTAACACCACAATTAGCAAACACGTTACAGATTCTATCGGTATTAGTATCATAACCCATATAGGTACAACTATCGGCATTGAAGTTTACAGTTGCAAGGTTGCTACAACCATAGAACGCATAGTCTCCAATTCTTTTGATTCTTCTAGGGATAGTAATCGAAGTAAGGCCTGTGCACGATTGAAACGACAGAATGCCTACCGATTCCACAGAATCCGGAATCGTAATAGACTGTATATTCGTACAACCACAGAACCCACCATCAGGAATCATCTTGACATGGCTACCGATGTTTACGGTGCTTACATTACAATTATAAAACACAGAGGACACACGATAATTTCCACGGTACCCCATATTCGTGCAGCTGTCGGCATTAAAGTTTACGGTTGCAAGATTGCTACAATTATAGAATGCGTGGCGACCAATACTTTTGATTCTTCTGGGGATGGTAATCGAAGTGAGACCTGTACACGTTGCGAATGACAAATTGCCTATTGACTCTACAGAATCTGGTATCGTGATGGATTGTAGATTCGTACAACCACTGAACCCTCCATCAGGAATCATCTTGACGTGGCTGCCTATGTTTAGGGTGCTTACATTACAAAGACCAAACACAAAGTGTACAGAATGATTATCGCTATCATACCCCATATTGGTGCAGCTGTCGGCATTAAAGTTAACGGTTGTAAGATTACTACAACCAACGAAAGCACCGCCTCCAATGCTTCTAATTCTTCTGGGAATAGTAATCGAGGTAAGCCCTGTACAATTAAGAAACGATAAGTTACCTATCGACTCCACCGAATCAGGAATAGTGATGGATTGTAGATTCGTACAACCGCTGAACCCACCATCCGGAATCATCTTGACATGGCTGCCTATGTTTACGGTAGTGACACTACTCCCAAACACATAGAACACATGATTACTATCGCTGACGTATCCCATGTTTGTGCAGCTGTCGGCATTAAAGTTTACGGTTGTTAGGTTAGTACAACCCCAGAAGGCATTACCCCCAATACTTTTAATCCTTCTGGGGATAGTAATCGAGGTAAGCCCTGTACAATTAAGAAACGATAAGTTACCTATCGACTCCACCGAATCAGGAATAGTGATGGATTGTAGATTCGTACAACCGCTGAACCCACCATCCGGAATCATCTTGACATGGCTGCCTATGTTTACGGTAGTGACACTACTCCCAAACACATAGAACACATGATTACTATCGCTGACGTATCCCATGTTTGTGCAGCTGTCGGCATTAAAGTTTACGGTTGTTAGGTTAGTACAACCCCAGAAGGCATTACCCCCAATACTTTTAATATTTCTCGGTATCGTAATCGTAGTAACACCTGTACACCCATAAAAAATTGGTCCTGGAATTATTTTCACATTTTGACCTATATTAATAGTCGTAATATTTGTATCCCCGTCGAACACTGGATTCCAAGTTGTACAGCTATCAGCATTATAATTCACAGTAGTCAGACCAACACAACCACCGAATGCAAAGCCCCCAATAAAGGAGACCGCTCTGGGAATAGTGATAGAAGTGAGACCCGTACATTCATAAAAGGAACCGTCACCAATGGAGACAATAGAAGTCGGGAAAGTGACAGACGTGAGGCTGCTACATTCTCTAAATGCAGCTTGTCCAATTTCGGTAACGGCATACGTGGTACCTCCATATGTGACAGATGAAGGAATGGTCAAGGCTCCTGAAGGTTCGGGAAAACCACTCCAACCGTTCATAAAATGACCACTATTCGGACATGCCACACTCACTGTAGTTGATGATAAGATATCGTAATACAGTGTTTGTCCAGAAGGTGCTACGGCAGAGAAGTCGTAAGCATAAGCACCTGCAAGCCCTGTAACTAGTAGCAAGACAAAAGAAAGTATATGTTTTCTCATATTGTGTGTTTTTGTCTGTGTTGCGGCTCGGTAACACGTTAATCACAATACAAGAAAGTGGAGCCATCCATTATGACCCTATTTTCTTGGTGGGGCTGGACTCCCTATAGTAAAAAATAAAGGTTTGGGTGAATTGCTCCACACGTGGATGTATTTATAGAACAATACATTCCATTGCAGGCATTCATCTTCCCTATATTCCCTTACTATATTTGCGAAATGTCCAGTTTCACCAAGCAGGAATAGAGCGAAAATGCGCTTTCTCAATCATTTGCAGACACAGTTCTCTTCGTTCTGCATTTGCAAATATACTAATTATATTTGATACGGAAAGGCTTTCCTCAAAAACTTGTATAGAGGATAGATTCCAGACCAAAACCAACTTATGAATGCAAAGATTGAAAAATATCTGATATGGCAACTCAAAGCCTTTTTTCTTGGTCTACGGTTATGATTGTGCTGTAGTTCGAGGTTGTCGTGGTCTGACCACTGTGCGAAAGATGGGCTTCTTGGAAGATACTGGCGGTAGAGTTTGTTGATGTTCTCGATGCAGCCTTTCTCCCAAGAGTAGTAGGGATTGGCGAAATAGACCTGAACGCCGAGCCTGCGGGTGATGTACTCATGTTCGTAGAACTCGGTATCACTGTCGGGTCTTCTTCCAGGCCTCTCACATGTCCTTTCTTTTCCGCCGTCTCCTTGACGCCGAAAAAGTCCCAAAAGTCCTTTTGGCCTTCGCAGTAGCCCCGCTGCTCCGTAGGGCTAAACCGGGGTAGCTCGGCTTGCTCGAAAAGACGCGTGAACATCTAAACAACGCAGGTGGCACGGTTGTCTTTTGAGGGGCACACAAAGGTATAATATTGGTTGCTCAGAGAACTCTGAGTAATCAGAGTACTCAGAGTTCTCGGATTACTCAGATTACTCAGATTAATCGGATTACTCAGATTACTCAGATCACTCAAATAACTCAAAAACCAAATTGTCTTCAAAGGGGTCAAAAAAAAACAGTATGCTAGTCGCATACTGTTATTCATTGTCTTTGCTTTTGTAGCGGGGGCTGGATTCGAACCAACGACCTCCGGGTTATGAGCCCGACGAGCTACCACTGCTCTACCCCGCAATCCTTAATTCTTGTGTCGAATTCAGGTGCAAAAGTACTAACTTTTTCCGACATGGCAAAATTTTGCACCATTAAAAAAAAGACTTTAACATAATTTCTAATCAATGTCAGGAGTTTAACAAAGGAGTTTAACAAATGGAAAACAGCATTCAAAAGGGAAAAAGTGAGCCGCCAAAGTGGGCTTTGTTCAAAAATAGGGCTTGTCCGGCACTGTTCTTCAGGTGCAAAAAGGTAGCGAACACGGCACAATAAAAAAAGAGAGACTGCGTTAATAGGGAGAAAATTGAAGACTTATGGATGCTATCACAATCTTATGGGCTGACGACGAAATAGACCTTCTGAAGCCCCACATTCTCTTCCTGAAAGAACGCGGATACGACGTAATACCCGTCACCAGCGGCACTGAGGCCCTGGACGAACTAGACGACAACCCCAACGGCATAGACCTGGTGTTTCTGGACGAAAACATGCCGGGACTGAGCGGGCTGGACACCTTGGCCCAGGTGAAGGCCAAATATCCGCAGGTGCCCGTGGTGATGATCACCAAGAGCGAAGAGGAACACATTATGGACCAAGCCCTCGGGGGCAAGATAAGCGACTATCTGATAAAGCCCGTGAACCCGAACCAGATATTGATGGCAATAAAGAAACATATCGACGCTGGCCGTCTGCAGAGCGAACACTCGACAATGGGGTATCAGCAACAGTTTCGCGAGATAGGCATGGAGCTGTCAAGCCGCATGAACCACGAGGAGTGGAAGCAACTCTACCGCAAGCTGGTCTATTGGGACCTAGAACTGAGCAACACCGAGGACGAAAACATACACAACATCTTCAGCTCGCAGCGGGCCGAGGCCAACCAGCTTTTCTGCAAGTACTATGAGCAGAACTATGTGGACTGGCTCAACAGCCCCAATGCCGACAAGCCGGTGCTGTCCACCATGGTGCTGAGGGAGAAACTGTTTCCGCTGCTCCACGACGACAGGCCTACATTTCTGATAGTAATAGACAATTTCCGTTACGACCAGTGGAAGTATCTGCAGCCAGCCATAGAGAAATATCTGCACACCGTGGAAGACGACCTGTACTACTCTATACTGCCCACCACGACGCAGTTTGCCCGCAACGCCATGTTCGGTGGGCTGATGCCGTCGGAGATAGAACGCAAATATCCCCAGTACTGGGTGAATGAGGACCAAGAGGGATTTAAGAACCAATATGAAAACGAACTGCTGGATGAGAACCTGCGGCGCAATGGCTTCAACATCAAGCACAGCTACAGCAAAGTAATCAACGCCCAATTTGGCCACAGGCTGGTGGAAAACATGTCCAACATGATGCAGAACAAGTTGAACGTGATAATATACAATTTTGTCGATATGCTATCGCACGCCAGCACCGACTCCAACATCGTGCGGGAGTTGGCCATCGACGAAAAGGCCTACCGGTCTGTGACGCTGAGCTGGTTTGAGCATTCGCCCCTGATGGAGGCCATTCGCTTTTTGAGCGGACGCGACGTGAACGTGATTGTGACCACCGACCACGGCTCGGTGCGCATCGACCGCCCAGTGCGCGTGAAGGGCGACGTAAGCGTAAGCGTGAACCTGCGCTACAAGCAGGGGCGCCTACTGGACTACAACCCCCGAGAAGTTTTTGAGGTGAAAGACCCTGCCAAGATATTTCTGCCACGGCGCCATATCACCTCGCCCTATATTTTTTGCCACGAGAACGACTTCTTTGCCTATCCCAACAACTACAACCAGTATGTGCAGTACTACACCAACACGTTCCAACATGGGGGCGTGTCGCTGGAAGAGGTGCTGATACCGTTTATTACGTTGAGAAATAAATAAACCGTATGCTGCTAACAGATATTTATCGCCAATCGAGGGTGGTGGCGCAACTAGGCGGGTTGCTACGTGACGGAAAGGACAGAATACATGTGAACGGAATGGTGGGCTCGATGCCGGCCGCAGTGGCTGCGGCCCTAGCCCTGGAACAACCCGATAGGGGTCAGCTGCTGATAGCTGGCAATAAAGAGGAGGCCTACTATCTGTTGAACGACTTGGAAACCCTGTTGGACGAAAGCGAGAGCGAGTTGGAGGAAAAGCGCGTGCTGCTGTTTCCTTCCTCTTACCGCAAAGGACCCCGAGCCACAGGCCCCATGGGAATGGGACAGAAAGTGGAAGACGACGGAGGCGACCTCTTTGCCACGGACAACGCCAACATCATGCAACGGAGCGAGGTGGTAAAACAGCTCAACAGCGGCCGCAGTCTGCTGGTGGTGACCTACCCCGAGGCCTTGAGCGAGAAGGTAGTATCGAGCAAGACTCTGACGCGCAACACCCTGCGCCTAAGCAAAGGGGCCAAGATGGAGATGGACCACGTGATAGAGGTGCTGCAGGACTATGAGTTTGAGCATGTGGACTTTGTTGTGGAGCCTGGGCAGTACGCGGTAAGAGGTGGCATCGTGGACGTGTTTTCATACGCCAACGAGCACCCCTACAGAATAGAATTTTTCGACGACGAGGTAGACTCGCTGCGCACCTTCGACCCTGTGAGCCAGCTGACCCTCAGGCAGTACGACCAAATAAGCGTGGTGCCCAACATGGAACGACGGAAGCAGGACGTGGTGACCATAGAAGAGAAAGTGCCTCTGGTGCACTATTTCGGCAGCAACGACGTCGTGTGGGTACAGGGGCTGATGTTTGTGAGCGAGACGTTGGAGACCCTCTTTGCCAATGGAGGACGCGACGAGAAGTACTATTGCTCGGGCAACGAGTTCATCAAGGCGTTGCTGCGCTGCCGTATCGTGGAGCAAGGCAACAGCACCTACTTCAGCAAAGCAGAGCAGATCGTGGCGGAGTCGGCAACGCAGCCGTCGTTCCACAAGCAGTTCGACATGCTCATCAACACATTAGGACAATATCGCGAGCGGGGATACAGAATACTCATCACCATCGCCAACGAACAGCAGCAGCGGCGACTGGAAAAGGTGTTTGCCCAAGGCGAGACGCAAGTGGACGTGTTGGCCATAGCCAAAGGCAAAGGCTTAACGGTGAACAATCCCATCTCGCAGGTGGAGTTCATGGGCTGCCAACTGAGTCATGGCTTTGTCGACAACGGCGAGCACCTAGTGTGCTTTACCGACCACGAAATATTCGAACGTTACCACAAATACACCGTCCGAAACCTGAGCGACGTGCACCAGGCGTTGACACTGAAGGAACTCTTCGAACTGAAGCCCGGCGACTACGTAACCCACATAGACTATGGCGTGGGGCGTTTCAGCGGTTTGGAGAAAATCACCACCAACGGGCACACGCAGGAGGTGATACGCCTGATGTACAAGAACAACGACACCCTGTATATCAGCATTCACGGACTGCACAAAATCAGCCGCTACGTAGGCAAAGAAGGCACGGCACCCACACTGAACCGCCTAGGCAGTAACACCTGGCAGGTGTTGAAGCAAAAGACCAAAAAACAGGTAAAGGACATTGCCAAGGACCTGATAGCCCTCTACGCCAAGCGCAAGGCCTCGAAGGGATTTGCCTTCAGCGCGGACAGCTATCTGCAGGAGCAGCTGGAGGCCTCGTTCTTCTATGAGGACACACCGGACCAGCTGAAGGCCACTCAGGAGGTGAAACACGACATGGAGGACACCTTTCCGATGGACCGCCTGGTGTGTGGCGACGTAGGTTTTGGCAAGACCGAAGTGGCCATCCGTGCCGCCTTCAAGGCCGTGTGCGACTCCAAACAGGTGGCAGTGCTGGTGCCCAACACCATCCTGGCATTCCAGCACTACAACACTTTTACCGAGAGGCTGAAAGGATTGCCTGTGAACGTAGACTACCTCAACCGTTTCCGCAGCGCCAAGGACAAGAAAGAGATTTACAAGCGGGTGGAGGAAGGCAAGATAGACATACTGATAGGGACTCATGCCATCACCAACAAGAACCTCAAGTTCAAAGACCTGGGACTACTGATAATCGACGAGGAGCAGAAGTTTGGCGTGAGTGCCAAGGAGAAACTGCGCCAAATGAAGGTAAACGTGGACTGCCTGACCCTCACGGCCACCCCCATACCACGCACCCTGCAGTTCTCGCTGATGGGAGCCCGCGACCTGAGCGTAATACGCACCCCCCCACCCAACCGGCAGCCCATACAGACCGAACTGTGCAGCTTCGATGAAGAAATCATCCGCGATGCCATCCGCTATGAGATGTCGCGCGGAGGTCAGACTTTTTTTGTCAGCAACCGGGTGGAGAATCTGCCAGAGATGCAAGGTCTGGTCAGCCGCCTGGTACCGGATGCGCATGTGGGCATCGCCCACGGCCAGATGGACGGCAAGCAGGTGGAGGAGACAATGATGCGTTTTCTGGAGGGAGAGATAGATGTGCTGGTGGCAACCTCCATCATCGAAAACGGACTGGATATCCCCAACGCCAATACCATGATAATCAACAATGCGCAGAATTTTGGCTTAAGCGACCTCCACCAGATGCGCGGCCGCGTGGGACGGAGCAACAAGAAAGCCTTCTGCTATATGCTCATACCCTCCTACAGCGTACTCACCGAAGAGGCTCAGAAACGGCTCAAGGCCATAGAGGAATTCAGCACCATAGGCAGTGGGCTGAACATAGCGATGCGCGACCTGGACATCCGCGGAGCTGGCAACATATTGGGAGCAGAGCAAAGCGGCTTCATCAGCGACATAGGCTACGACATGTACCACAAAATACTGAACGAGGCCATCGAGGAATTGAAGGAGACCGAATTCAAGGAACTCTTCCAGCAGGAGATTGAGGAAAAGAAAGAGTACGTGAAAGAGTGTGTCATCGAGACCGACCTAGAGGTGTTGCTGCCCGACGACTACGTTACCAGCGTGAGCGAGCGTCTGCTGCTATATAAGGAGCTCAACGACCTGAGCACAGAGGAAGAACTGGAACAATACCGCAGCCGACTGGTAGACCGTTTCGGACCCATTCCACCTGAGACGCAGGAGCTGGTAAAGACCATCACCATGCGGCGGATGGCCAAAGAGTTTGGCATAGAAAAGATAGTGCTCAAACAAAACAAATTGGTGCTGTACTTTGTTGCCAACCAGGACAACCCATTCTACCGCTCGGCCAATTTTGCCAAGATGATACGCTGCGCCCAAAACCACCCGCAGGAGATGCACCTGCGCGAAAGCAATGGGCGGCTGTCGCTGGTGTGCGACCAAGTGGGCAGCATACAGGAGTCCATAAATAAGATTGCAGAGCTGACCGGGAAAAGGGCGAAGGGTGACGCTTAGGGGAGAGCAGGCTTTGCCTGGAATGCGGAGCCAGTGAATTGTGGTCCCGTACATCGTTTTTTATCGAACACTCGCCGAAAGGACTGCAACTGCAAGATTTGCGTGTTCGTTTTCCTCAAGGAGCATTATTACCCAAACGGACCAAATTAATAACAATTAATAGTCGAGTGCGAAAAAAAAAGTGAAACCGACACAATAAAAAAACATTTTTGAGGTTAATAAAGACGCAAATACATAAAACACAAGTTTTCTTTAAGAGAAAGTACTAAATAGAGAACACATTAAAAACATTTTATACTATGAAGAAACTGTTTTTATTCTGCCTTGTCGCCGTGATGTCGATGGGCGCAGCCAATGCTCAGGAAGTCAAAAAAGAAGCTACGAACGAAGAGCAGCATGGTCCTAAGATTATCTTCGCTGAGAGAGAGCACAACTATGGTACCATCCAGAAGGGTGGAGACGGCAATTGCACCTTCACCTTCACCAACGCTGGTGACGAACCCCTGATTCTGTCAAGCGTGCGTGCCAGCTGTGGATGCACCACCCCCAAGTGGACCCAGAAACCCGTCATGCCTGGCAAGGCTGGCGAAATTGGCGTGCGCTACAACACCAACAACGTAGGTGGTTTCACCAAGACCGTTACCATCACCTCCAATGCCGTCAACGAACCCCGTGTGGTTGTAAAAATCAAGGGCAATGTTGTTGCACCTGGCAAGTAAAAAGAAAGAAAAATAATTATGTACGAATGATGAATGGCTGCTGCGGATACTATCGGCACGGCCATTCATATTCTTTATTAACCAAACATATAAAACATGCCTAGCATTTCCAAAAAAGGTTTAGAACTGCCCCAATCAGCAATTCGTAAACTCGTCCCCTTCTCCGATGCTGCCAAAGAGCGCGGCATCCACGTATATCACCTGAATATCGGTCAGCCCGATATCGAAACCCCCAAAGGAGCCCTGAAGACCTTGGCAGAGACCAAGATAGGCGTGCTGGCCTACAGCCACAGCGCCGGCAACCTCTCCTACCGCAAGAAACTGGTGGAATACTATCACCGCCACCAGATTGAGGTGACCCCCGACCAGATTATCGTCACCACCGGCGGCAGCGAGGCCTTGCAGTTTGCCTTCACCGTCTGCCTGAACCCCGGCGATGAGATTATCATCCCCGAGCCCTACTACACCAACTACAACACCTTCGCCAAGCTGTGCGATGCCACCATCAAGACCATCCCCAGCGACATCAAAACAGGTTTTGCACTGCCCCCCATTGAGGAGTTCGAAAAGGCCATTACTCCACGCACCCGCGCCATCATGATCTGCAACCCCAACAACCCCACAGGTTACCTCTACACCAAAGAGGAGCTGCTGAAGGTGGCCGAGATTGTGAAGAAACACGACCTCTTCCTTTTTGCCGACGAGGTGTACCGCGAGTTCTGCTACGACGGTCACGAACATTTCAGCGTCATGCAGCTCGAAGGTCTGGAGAAGAACGTAGTGCTGTTCGACTCTGTCTCCAAACGCTACAGCGCCTGTGGTGCCCGTGTGGGTTGCTTGGTCACCCGCAACGAGGAGGTTTACAGCATAGCCATGCGTCTGGCACAGGCCCGTCTGTCGCCCCCCAGCTTCGGTCAGATATTTGCTGAAGCCGCTGTGGACACGCCTCAGGAGTATTTCGATGCCGTGAGCAAAGAGTATGTGGCTCGCCGCAACGTCATTGTCGAGGGCATCAATAAGATTCCTGGCTGCTTCTGCCCCAACCCCAAGGGTGCTTTCTACACCGTGGTGGACCTTCCGGTAGACGACAGCGACAAGTTCTGCAAATGGCTGCTCACCGACTTCAACTACAACGGCGAGACCCTGATGATGGCTCCTGCCACCGGCTTCTATGTCAACCCTGAAAGCGGTCGCCACCAAGCCCGTATCACCTATTGCCTCTGCATCGAGGACCTGAAACATGCAGTAAAGTGCCTCGAAGAGGCCCTGAAGGTCTATCCCGGCAGAACAAACAAGTAAGTTTGTACATATCTTCCTTTCTAGGGCTGAACCTCATGCAGGTCTCAGCCCTTTTTTGTTATGCTGTCTTACAATAATTTGGAAGCTTTTCCGTTATGCAATAGACCCAAACAACAAGAAAACTTATGACCTTGGAACAAAGACGCATACAGATTATTCAGGCCTGTCTGGACCGCCAGCAGGCCGTTGCCGCCACGGCACAGCAGGAGATGGACTCGGCACAGCAACAGAGCAACGACTATGGTGCCAATGTGGACCGCTACGACTCCTACCGCACCAAGATGATGCGCAACCGCGATATGTATGCCAAACAGCTGGCCAATGCCAACGCCAGCATCAGGGTGCTGCAGGAACTGCTGCGCAGGCCTCCAATGCATGTGGCCGACCATGGTGCCATCGTCATCACCGATAAGCAGAAGTTCTTTCTGAGTGCCGGCATCGGGAAATTTTTAGTACCCTACAAAACTCCGGCAACCGTTAAGCAAGAGACCTATTTCGCCATTAGTGCTCAGACCCCTATCTACATGGCCCTAAAGGGCAAAAGAGTGGGTGACACCATTACCTTCAATGGAGTAACGCAGACGATAGTTGAGATTATTTGAGACGGCTGTCTATTGACGGTCGCAATCCGAAAGGCTTTGGGCCAAAGCCCCCTTTAGTTCGTCAAAACGCAAGAAGAGGTGGCCGCAATGGTCTTTCCATACCACAGAGCCGTGGTTGGGGAAGAGCGAAAGCAGCGGCAGATGGTCGCCGAGGAGCTCATCATCGGTACTGAGGGCAAAATGGAGCTGACCATCAATCGGATGAAGCTGGCGGAAAACCGACTGGTCGAAATCCTCATACAGGCTTACCACTGCCGAGATATTGTTTTCGGCCGAGGCTGCTAGGTGCCGGCGGATAGTGCCAACGATATCGTGCACAGGATTGACGCACCACACAGTTCCCCGGTAAAATTGCGTGCAGCATAGGGCGTAATAGCCACCCATGCTGCTTCCCAGAATTAGGGCAGGCCGATGGCTAAGGATGGTATCCTGCAGTTGACGGAAGACCTCTTGCGGGGCAAGGCGGTCGTAGTCGAATGTGGGGGCAAGGACTTGGTGCTGCGGGAACATGGCCTGCAGCTTTTGGGCCTTGACGGCATTGCCGGTGGAGCCGTAGCCGTGGATATAGAGGAGATTCGCCATAAACTTGCATTTTTTACTAATAACTCAAATCGCTTTTTTTTATTATTTGCCTACAATATAAAGTATGATTTCGCGTTAAATTATTAAAAGTAATCAACGATGAAAAGAAGTTATTTATTATTGTTCATACTGCTAACCATGCTCTTTGCCACAACAGTAGCCGAAGGGCAGACGCAGGAGAACCGTTTGAAAAACCACGTCTACTATTTGGCTGCAGACTCGTTGCAAGGACGTAAGGCCGGCAGCAACGATGCCCGCAAGGCCCTTCGATATATCGAAAACGAATACAACAACATAGGCCTACAACCTTTCTGGGGCGGCGATATGCGGCAACACTTTCTCATAGTGCGTTATTCTGCTGCCAATAGCAAAGGTACTGGGGTAAAAGTCATCGATGCAGATTCTGTGGAGTATTGGTCACAGAAACTCGGCAATGTATACTGCAATCTAGTGGCCGTCATTCCGGGCAGCGACCCTGTGCTGAGGAATGAATTTGTTGTGGTGGGTGCCCACTATGACCATCTGGGCGTGCGTGACGGGCAAGTATTCAACGGGGCTGACGACAACGCCTCAGGTTCGGCAGCTGTGATAGAGTTGGCACGCAGGCTGATGCAGCGACGCGATGAGTTGGACCGCAGTGTGCTCATTTGTGCCTTTGATGCCGAAGAAATAGGACTCTACGGCTCGTCGGCTTTGGCCAAGGAGCTGGACGGAAGGGGCCTTTTGGAGAAGGTCAGGATGATGATGAGTGTGGACATGGTGGGATGGCTGAAAGGGGGAAGTCTCTCGTTCAGTGGCACTGGCACGCTGAAAGACTGTGACGAGCTGATTCATGCGGCAGCAGAGAGCAGCGGTATAAAGGTGAGTACCCGCCGCTTTGAAAAGTCACCTTTTGGTGCCACGGACACGGAGCCCTTTGCCAAACGGAGGGTGCCCACGCTGGCGGTGACAACCGGATTAGGTTCGCCTTACCATAAGCCCGAAGACGATGCCGAGCTGATTGACTACGAAGGACTTTCCAAAGTTACAGACTGCCTGGTGCAGCTTACCTGCGCCATGGCGCAGGTGGAGCAGCCCATGAATGCCACAGGCAGGTTCTCGCCCAAGCATACCGACGACTTCCCTTTCTTCCAGGGCGGTGTACTATTGGGCATAGGTCTCAACCATTTGGATTTTAAGAATTCTGCTTTCCGTACCAAATCTCTGCCCGCCTACCAGCTAGGCCTGACGGGACAGCTGAACTTCACCAACCACTTTGGATTGCAGGTGGATGCCCTCCTGGATGCGGGCAGCACATGGTTCCCTTCGGGAGAGGACCTCTTGGAAGGTAGGTGCGAGTATAGCCAGCTGCAACTGCTGGTACCCGCCCAGTTGAAACTGATTCTAGGCCCCCCGGATGCCAATGTGCAGTTGGGCTTGGGCGGTTTCTATGGATACACTTTTAGAGCCGAGTTGGTCGGTGGCAAGGGCAAGAACACGGTAGTGCAGGACGTTGACATTCGGCAGCCCCACCAGTATGGTCTGACGTACAGCCTGTCGTTCCATCTGGCACGGTTTCTGTCCATAGGATTCTCGCGCTTACGTGCCTTTAATGGCGTGAACTCGCCGCTTCCCGCCGAGGCACGGCGATGTGCCACCATGTATCAAGTAAGCTATATATTCTAATAATACGAATAAAACTCATTCAAATGTTCGACTTCAAACAAATCATCGGAGCTTTCCTAGTACTCTTTGCTATCATCGACATCACAGGCTCCATCCCCATCTTCCTGTCGCTCAAGCAAAGCGGCAACAAGTATCACCCCCTTTTTGCCGCGCTTATCTCGCTGGCCATCTTTGTGGTCTTCTTCTTTCTGGGCGACGCGGCGTTGAAACTCTTCGGGGTGGACATCCAGTCCTTTGCCGTGGCGGGCTCCATCGTCCTCTTTATCATGGCCTTTGAGATGATCCTGGGCGTGGAAATCTTCAAGAACGACCCCGCGGGCGGCGGCTCCACCGTGGTGCCTATTGCCTTTCCGCTGATAGCAGGACCGGGTGCCTTGACGACCATCATCTCCTTGCGGGCCGAGTACGACGACATCAACATATTGATAGCCCTGTTGCTAAACATCATCCTCGACTATTTGGTGCTGCGCTATATCGACAAACTGGAGCGGTTGTTGGGTGCCACGCTGGTGTCCATTCTACGGAAGTTCTTCGGTGTCATCCTGCTAGCCATCGGCGTAAGGCTGTTCACCACCAACCTAGGCAGCATTATCCACTCACTATAGCACAACTGCCCAACACAGAAACTCTTTTCCTTTTTTCGCCACTGGCATTACTTCAGCACGAGATACTTCTGCCGACAGGGGCAATAAAATAAATAGTTCCTCGTTATTGGAAGTATGAAAAAACTATTTGCCATATTACTAACGCTTCTGCCGCTGGTCGTGGCAGCGCAGGACTACGATTTTGCCAAAAAAATTGGCGGCAACACCCTCTATTTCTCCATACTGACCACTGGCGGCAAGAACGGCCCCACCGTGGAGGTCAGTTTCCCCAACTCCGAAGAGAACCCCTGGAAAGGCTACAGCAAGCCCCGCGGCCAGGTGTCTATCCCCGACGTAGTCACCCCCGACCGCTCCACGGACAAGGATGCCGACCCAGAAGACGACGACACCACGGCCTACACAGTGGTGTCGGTCCGCTACAACGCCTTCCAAGGGTGCGACCGCATCACCCGGCTGACACTCCCCAGCACCATCAAAAAAATTGAGGAGTACGCCTTCGACGGTTGCAAGCGCATCGAGTACATCGTCTGTCAGGCCCAAGAACCGCCCCGACTGGATGAGTCTGCCTTCGACAAAGTCGACATCAACATCCCCCTGCGCGTCCCCACCGGCACCTACGAGAAATACAAAGAGGCCACCGGCTGGCGCGTCTTCACCGAAATCATAGAATACTAAGTCGAACAACACACTCCGACCACCCCACAAGTCAACGGCCTCGACAATCCCATACTCATTACATCATACCCACCTTCACAAACACCCTTTTCCACCTCATCAACCCTGATATAACATGATTTACGCCCACATATCCCAATGCACTTTTTACGCCAACCTATTCCCCAACCTTGCCGAGGGGCTTAATTTCCTCCAGCAAGCCGCTGACACCATCGCCCCAGGTCGCCATCAGCTTTCGGGCGACAACTACGCCAACGTCGACCTCTACACCACCCGACAAGTCAACCCCGCCGGCTATGAGTCCCACCGCAAGTATATCGACATCCAATTCCTCCTACAAGGAGAAGAGGAAGTGCTGGTGCGCCATACCGACGAACTCAACTGTTCCTCGCCTTACGACCCTGGCCGCGACGTGGCTTTTTTCCACCATACCGACCCCACCGCAACCGTAAAACTGGGCAATGGCTATTTCGTCATCCTTTTCCCCCACGATGCCCACGAGCCGCAACACTGCGTCGACCAACCCGCTCCCGTAAAGAAGATTGTTGTCAAAATAGCCATTCCGTAGTCACCTCATTCCCAACCCACTACGCAAAACCTCAAGCTCGCGTCCCCAACACAAGCAATCTCCCAACACCACTAAAGGACAACGTCCCCTCACCCCCACTCCTATTGCAGATTTCATTAACTATGTTCGCTCCAGTTATAATCATTGGTTAGATTATAAAAACTAATATAGGCATAATATAAACATAATACAAATATAAACTAAGTAGCGCAACAGATATGGACACTTTCGTGCTAACCAATAAGAATGGGATGACGGCCTCCATCACCAATTACGGTGGACGCATCATGTCATTACTAGTCCCTGACCGCCAAGGACATATACAAGATGTCGTGTTGGGTTTCGACCATCCGGAAGACTACCTGCGCCAGAACCATCAGACAGACTTTGGGGCCGCCATAGGCCGCTACGCCAACCGCCTGGGCAATGGGCGCATCACCGTTGACGGCAAGACCTATCAGCTGCCGCAGAACAATGGACCCCACTGCCTGCATGGAGGGCCCACAGGGTGGCAGTACAAGTTCTTTACAGTTGAGAGCAGCAGCCGCAACTCGCTGGTGCTCACCCTCGTCAGTCCCGATGGCGACAACGGCTTTCCGGGCGAAGTACGCGTACGGATGACATACACCCTCACCGACGACAACAGGCTGGACATCCGCTACACGGCCACCACCGATGCACCCACAGTCATCAATATGACCAACCACAGCTACTTCAACCTCAACGGAGACGGGCGCACCACAATCCTCAACCACCTGCTGACCATCGACGCGGACCAGTACACGCCTATCGACGAGACCAGCCTTCCGCTAGGTCCTCAGGCTACAGTGGACGGTACCCCCTTTGACTTCCGCACCCCCAAGGCCGTGGGACGCGACATTGCCACCGACCATCCGCAGCTGCGCAACGGCAGCGGCTACGACCACAACTGGGTCCTCAACACCCGCGGCAACGACTCGGTGCCCTGCGCCCGACTGGCAAATCCCGACACAGGCATTGCCATGGATGTCTACACCTCCGAGCCTGGCATGCAGGTATACACCGGCAATTTCCTCGACGGCACCATCTGTGGCAAGAACGGCATAGCCTATGGGCGACGCTCGGCCATCTGCCTTGAAACCCAAAAGTTCCCCGACAGCCCCAACAACCATTGGCCCGCCTCCAACGCCTTCCTCACCCCCGGCCAGACGTACAACAGCCACACCGTCTTCGCCTTTTCTGTCATCTAGGCCTTTCGCCTACAGGCCCTAGCCTCAAGTTCTGACTACCCCTTGCCGTTATCCTCAAGCAAGGAGCCACCGCTTTATTGTGACAAAAAACCAATGCTGCTGCTTCGAACCCTCGGCAGTGCCAAGCTCTGGTGACTATGTAGGACGGCTTCTCGGCTCTACAGGAGGGAATCACTGCGGAGAAACAACCAACGGGGGACACACTTTTTAACAGCCATGAGGGAATCGCAGTTTCGAACACATTGGTCCCACAATAGAAAAGCCGCATCAGGCCACTTCTCCCCAAGAAAGAGATGAACCGGATAGCAGTGGCAAGAAAGACTAAAGCAGCATGACGAGCATACGAAAAGTAAGCCGCTCCCAGAATGGGAACGGCTTGGGATGATGATGATGGTAAAAGGATGATTTACATATTTTCGGCGTAGGAGATGTACTTGTCAGCCTCGGAGTACTCGGGACTCTCAGGGTAGTTGTCCTTAATCTGTTGGAAACTTTTGACAGCAGCATCTTTCTCACCCAGCTTTATCTGCATCATGCCGGCCTTCCAGAGGGCGGTGGGGCTGATGATGAAGTTGTTGGCCTTAGTAGCGGCTTTCTGGTAGTAGCTGACAGCCTCTTTGGCATTGTCCTGCTCGGCATAGCAGTCGCCAATCAGCATCAGGGCCTGTGCGCCGGTGAAGGCATCCTTGCCTTTGTAGGACTTCAGCAGGTCGATAGCTTCGTTGTATTTGCCAAGGTTGAGCTGGCAGATGCCGGCGTAGTACTTGGCCAGGTTGCCGGACTTGGTGCAGCCATACTGGTCGATCACGTCGGTGAAACCGAGATATTGGTCATTGCCGTTGAGGGCTTTCTCAAAGTCGCCCTCACCGAACCACTGTTCGGCAGCGAACATATCCTCGGCAGCACGCAGCTGGCGAGGCTGAGCATACAGACCCACATAAGCCCAAATGGCCAAAGCAACCACCACAACGGCACAAACAGCGATAGTAATCGTTTTTTTGTTCTTCTCGACGAACTGTTCGGTTTTTGCGATAACGCCGCTAACCTCAAGATTTTTCTCTTCGTTTTGCTCTTTCATTCTATATATATTTTTTTATTTTCGAGGATGCAAAATTAGTCATTTTTTTCCATTGAAACGAAATTATTTTTTTTACTGGGCATATTTTTATACACAATTTATTTTTTAACATTTTGTATTCAATTGTATACCAAATGATTGTATCTTTACCAAGAAAAAAAATCGGTTAAAAAAAGTTTTTATTGCTTTTTTTGCATATCTTTGCAAATTAGATTTTAATCATGATTATACTCTAAAAAGATAGTAGAAATGAATACGAAAGTGAAATATCTCGGAATGGAACTGAAAAGTCCTATCATCGCTGCCAGCAGTGGCATGACATCCAACATCGACAACCTGGTCAAATTGGAGCGTGCTGGAGCCGGTGCCGTGATTCTCAAGTCCATTTTCGAAGAGCAGATTATCCACGATATCAAACGCAACACCCACGTGTTTGCTCCCGTTGGCAACTACGGTGCCAGCTACGAATATATAGCCCAACATGTGGCCGACAATTCCATTTCCAAGCACTTCGAACTCATCCGTCAGGCCAAGGAGAACCTCTCCATACCGGTTATCGGCAGCATCAACTGTTTCTCCCATGAGAACTGGATTACCTACGCCAAACAGTTCCAGGACAAAGGTTGCGATGCCCTCGAATTCAACATGGCCATCATGCCATTTGATGCCAGCCTCTCGGCCGACGACGTGGAGCGCACTTTCTCCGACATCATCCAGTCGGTCCGCAAGACAGTCACTATCCCCATCAGCATAAAGGTGAGCACCTACTTCACCGACATGGCCAAGTTCATGCAGCAGCTTTCGTGGTCGGGCATTCAGGGCATCACCATGTTCAACAAGGCCCTGCAGCTCGATATCAACACCGAGACCGAGGCCATCTGCAATGCCGACAGCCTGACGGCCCCCACCGAACTCTACAACACCATCCGTTGGACGGCAATCCTCAGCAATAAGCTCCGCTGCGACCTTAGTGCCTCGACAGGCGTCACCGACGGGAACGACGTGGTCAAACTCCTCCTTGCCGGAGCCAACACCGTCCAAGTAGCCTCGTGCCTCTATCGCAACGGCTTGGGCTACATGGCCGACCTTAACAAAGGCCTCCAGGATTGGATGAAGCAGAAGGGTTATGAGGAGGTCAGCCAGTTCCGTGGCAAGCTGGCCCTGAAGGCCAACGACAAGGCATCCATGCTGATGCGCACCCAATTCATGAACTATTTTGCCGAAATCAAATAAAACAATTCGGCACATTTTTATTATTAATCCTTTCAGACTTATTATCCCTATGGACAATGCACAAGACAGACCAGTGAGTTTCTTCCGTTTCGAAGACCTCCGTATTTACGCTAAATCAACCGACTACTGTTCATGGCTGATGGCCCATTTGGGCGAACCTGCCAACGAGAAACAGCGCAGTTTAATCAGTTCTTTTTGTCATTCTTCGTATGACATAGCGCTCAATATTGCCGAAGGCTCTTCGCGCAACAAGAGCCAGTTCGAGCACTGCCTCAAGATTTCCAAAACTGCCATCCGCGAGTGTATTGTCTATACGGCTATCGCATTTCAGTCCGGCCTTCTCGACGAGGAGTCCAACAATCAGTCGCGTGAGTACCTCATGGAACTCACCCGCATGATTGGTGCGCTGATTATCTCTTTGCAGCGTGGCAGCCGCCGCCGCGACGAGATGGATGCCGACACGGACTCTGTCAGCGAGACTGCGGTAGACGACCTCGATTCGATTGATACAAACTTTTAAATAACACTAGAAAAAGGCTGACAGGTCAGGCCTAACCCCTGACCTGTCGGTCTATTGTTACGTAATGTATCCCAAAATACAGAACCTTCACTTTACTGAGACCGGCAATTTTTTTCTGATTGCCGGTCCTTGTGTTATAGAAGACGACCGGAGCCCTTTCGCCATAGCCGAGCAACTGGTGGCCATTACCGAACGGCTCCATATCCCCTTTGCCTTCAAGGCCAGCTACCGCAAGGCCAACCGTTCCCGCATCGACTCCTTTACGGGCATCGGCGACCGCGAAGGCCTCGAAGTGCTGCAAAGCATCCGCAGCCGCTACGGAATACCCGTGGTGACCGACATCCACAGCGAGGAGGATGCCGCCTTGGCCGCCCCCTATGTCGACGTGCTGCAGATTCCCGCCTTCCTCTGCCGCCAGACTTCCTTGCTGCAGGCCGCGGCCCAAACAGGCCGCTGCGTCAACATCAAGAAAGGACAGTTCCTCTCTCCTGAGGCCATGTCCTATGCGGTGGAAAAGGTCAACCACTTTGGCGACGACAATGTCATGCTCACCGAGCGCGGCACCACCTTTGGCTATCAGGATTTGGTGGTCGACTTCCGCAGTGTGCCATTGATGCAGAAGAACCACGTGCCCGTCGTTGTCGACATCACCCATTCGCTCCAGCGTCCCAACCAGACCTCCGGCGTCACCGGCGGCAACCCCGAGATGATCAGTACCATTGCCCGTGCTGCCGTGGCCGTGGGATGCGACGGCATCTTCATGGAGACCCACCCCAACCCCGCCGTGGCCAAATCCGATGGTGCCAATATGCTCCGCCTCGACCTCGCCGAGCCCCTCCTTCAACGCCTCCTCAAAATCCACATGGCCACCCGCTGACAATGCAAAAAGGGGACTTCTACAAATTTGTTTTATTCGTAATCATGCCTGCATGAAGATTCAGTTAATAAATTCGTTAGATTCGTGCAATTCGTGTTCAAAAGTTATTAATAGAAGTCCCCAAAAGTCCATCGCGGTCCCGAGCAGCTCACAAGCAATGCCACACCAAAGCGAGGCAGTAGACTATAGGGAGACTCCGTAGCGAACTGCTATGGGCAGACCGCACCCAAGTGGAACGCGCCAGCCGCAGCAACAGCAACAGCCCTCATCAAAAATAGTAGCAAGTCTTTATCACCTTAACTCCATTAATAAGTCAGCAGCCAAAATTAATGTGCATGTTTTTTTACACGAATTACCATTAATTATCCATTAATAATAATTAATGTTCAATTAGATGGAAATTATATGTAAAGTATATTTGAACAATTACTTAATAACAAAACAATCATGCTCCTCAACCTTCAAAAACCTCTCGTATTCTTTGATCTCGAAACCACCGGAGTCAATGTGGGTCACGACCACATTGTCGAGATATGCCTTCACAAGGTCAACCCTGACCAAAGCAGCGAGACCCGTGTCTACCGGGTGCGCCCCGTTGATGCCGAAGGCAACACCCTGCACATACCCGAGTTCACCACTGCCATCCACGGCATCAGCGATGCCGACGTAGCGGACAAACCCTCTTTCAAGGAGTTGGCTCCTGAGATTGCCGCCTTCATAGGGGATGCCGATCTGGCCGGCTACAATTCCAACAAGTTCGACGTGCCCCTACTCGTGGAGGAATTCCTGCGTGCGGGCTACCCATTTGACCTCAAAACCCGCCGCCTGATCGACGTGCAGAACATCTTCCACAAAATGGAGCAGCGCACCCTCAAGGCCGCCTATCGTTTCTATTGCCATAAAGAATTGGAGAATGCCCACAGTGCCGATGCCGACACCCTTGCCACCTACGAGGTGCTCATGGCCCAGCTGGACCGCTACCAGGATGCCGAGTACACCGCCCCGGACGGAAAGGTGAGCAAGCCCGTCGTCAACGATGTGGAGCAGCTCAGCCGCTTCAGCCGTGCCAACCAATGGGCCGACCTGGCCGGCCACATCGCATTTGATGAGAAAGGCCGCGAAGTATTCAATTTCGGCAAGCACAAAGGCAAGACCCTGGAGCAGGTATTCGAACACGAGCCCGCCTACTACGACTGGATGATGAAGGCAGACTTCCCCCTCTCGACCAAGGCGCTCCTTACCGAAGTTTGGACCCGCATGAGAAACAAAAAACTCAACGACCTTAAGCTCCACTTCGGCCAGTAGCCGCCGAAAACGTGCCACACGGTTGCGAGAAGAACAACGCTCTCCGTAATACCGTGCGGGATTGCCTCTAGCGCACCCGGTGTCCCATACAGGCACGACAATGGGGAGGGGGCAATACTGAAAGCCCCTCCCCCAACAACAAATCGGCAAATAGCGACACCAACAAGAGACCTTGCTCCGGGAAGACAAAAAAGTGCGGTGCACAAGGCACCGCACACAGAGAAAGCAGCATCTGTATGGATTGCTATTTAGAAACCTCTAGAAATGCCCTGAAAGGGCTTAAACAGATCTAGCCCAATGGCAACGCCTTGGGTAAATGAGTGGGTTACAAATGACGCCCTGTAAGGGCAAAACATAAAACGCATGATTTTTAGTGCTCACCATTTCAGATTCAGCCCCTTGACAAAGCCCTTCAGGTTTTCGATATCGGCGGCATCGGGGTGACCACGATGGAGCAGCGCAAACTGTCCACGGCAGTGGAACTCGCGGCTGTCGACCTTCACGCCTCTGGCTTCGAGCAATTTCTTCACCTGAGCGTAGGACGACTCCAATATGGCGCTGGAGCTGAAACAAATCACGTTCTTGACCTTGGCAGGGTCCAGCTGATTAATAAAATCCTTTATCTTACCATCTATGCCGGCTGCATAGACAGCGGAGCCCAACAGAAGCACGTCGGTCTCGTCGACGACAGGCTCCTCAACGCTCTTGGCCTCCACTCCTAACACGGAGGAGACCGCCCCGGCCATTTTCTTCATGTGGCCGGTCTTGCTGTAATAACGTATTTCAATATTCATTTCTTTAAGATAATTACGTGTTGTCTTGTAAGATGTTCACCGCAGCGTCATGCTTCTTTGAGCAGCCGTTCTACCTCGTCGTGGTGTTCGTAGAGGGCACAGCCTCCGTTGTGCTCCCCGCCCACCAGCCGCACGTCGCGCAACTTGCGGAAGAGGGGACTCTTCAGGGCTCCTTTCAGTCCTAGCGTAACGACATTACTGTCGCTGAAAGGCGAGAAAGGACACGGCTCGGCGGCCCCGTCGGGACCGATATGGAAGAACCCGCGGCCTGCGGCCAAACAGCCTTCCATATACTTCTCATCCCCTGGGAAGGAGAGGAAGATGATGCCCGGGAACAGTTCCCGCAGATGGTCGTTGATATGGTCCTGTTCCACCAGCTGCTCTTCATTCAGGGCCAAGTGTTCGGTACCGGAATCAATGGGCACGTACTCCACATAAAAGATAAGCCTACAGCCCAACTCACTCAGCCGACCGACAAACTCGTAGCTGGCCACCTGATGCAGGTTCTCGCTAGTGACGGTGATGCTGACTCCGAAGAAGATATCCTCCTGCCGCATCAACTCCATCGAGTGCATCACACGCTCAAACACACCCTTGCCACGACGGCTGTCGGTGTTCATCATATCGCCCTCCAGGCTGATCACCGGCACCATATTCAGGTTCTTGCGGAAAAAGTCAATCGAGACTGGCGAAATCAGCGTGCCGTTGGTGAAAACGGGAAAAATCATATCCTTCACCTCGGCCACCTTTTCCAAAATGTCGCGCCGCATCATAGGCTCTCCACCCACCAGCAACGAGAAGTTGATGCCCATGGAGGCGGCCTCCTCGAAGATATGCTTCCACTGGTCGGCAGTGAGGGTGGGGCGGGTGCTAACGCCTGGGTTGTCGGCGATGCCGTTCTTGCGGGCATAGCAGCCCTTGCACTGCAGGTTGCATGAATTGGATATGCTGGAGATGAGGAAAGGCGGTACCTCGAAGCCTTCGGTCTCGGCAGTCTGCTGGCGGCGCCGTTCGGACTTTTTGAAAGTCTGCTGCATCTTTAGCATAAAACGCGCCTCTCTGGGATTCTTCAGCATGTTCTTGTATGCTGCCAACATCATGTTGCTGATGTTGTTGCTCATGTATGTCTGTATGTCGAACATAGGTAATTTTACATCAACTCTCAACCCTCAATTCTCAATTCTCAATTCTCAACGGCCCGCCCACCCTTTTAGTTTTTAGTTTTTACCTTTTACCTTAGGTGGCAACGCCTTGGTTAAATGAGTGGGTTGGTATTACATCTGTTTCATCAGCCAGTTCTGGCGGCCAATCATGTCAATCATGTCAAGCTGCTCCTCGCTCCAGTAGAGATCCTCCTCTTCATCGGCCAGATAAGCCTTCATGATATCGTAGGAAGTGGGGTCGTCGGCCAGTTCTTGCATGGATTTGTAAAGGGTGTCGACACCTTGCCGCTGGATTTCGAGGTCACACTTCACATACTCCACGGGATCCTTCACCAGTGCACGTCCTTTCTGGTCTTCAATCTTAAATTCGCCCCCGAGGTCGTTGATACGCTCGATGAACTTATTCACCCAGCCCATCTCCTCTTCATAGTGGCCAGTATATTTGGCACCGAGGGCATGGAAGCCCATAGAATCAAAATGTTTACCCTGAACCAGATGAGCAAAGGCCCCATTGGCAAGTCCCGTACCATACATCTGCAAAATTGCGATAGATTTCTGTGCGTTCATAATCGTAATGTTTTTAATTATATAATACCTAATTTGTTTCTTCTATGTTGTCTGCCGTCGTCCTCTCCTGCGATACGTTCCCCAACTTGTTGAGAATCTCGTCCAAGCCAGGAATCAAAGATATGAGCGATCCTGTAGAAAGATGCTGCCGGACGAACACCTGATACATCTGGTCTGGCACTTTGGCGGCATCCGCCTCCAAGGTCTTTCCCTTGGACGTAAGGCACACTATCTGTTGCCGCTTGTCGGTTTCACTGCCATGACGCTCCACCAAGCCCTGGGACTCCATGCGCTTGACTAGGGGCGACATCGTGTTGATGCCCAGCATCAATCTCTTGCCAATCTCATTCACCGGCTGGCAGTCTTTTTCCCACAGCACCATCAGCACCAGATACTGCGTGTAGGTGATTCCCAATGGCTTTAAAAAAGGTTCGTAGGTCTGATTAATCAGTCGGCTTGCCGTGTAGAGCCGGAAGCAGAGTTGATTATTCAGTTTCAATTGTTCGTAGGCCATTATTCTTGTATCATTTTTTGCATCGTCGCCCAGGTTTTCATCCCCAGAATGACGATGCAAAAATACGAGAAATTTTCTTATCGCGAACGATATTTATAGGATTTAATAAATATTTAACACACAAAGAGAGCAACGACAAGTTATTATACACTATATTTCAACATTATACAACAAAACAAAAAAATTATTAAACCAGGAGATAAAAGAGAAGAAATGAACTCAAAACAACCAATATTTTATCGCTAACGATACAAATTTACATGCCAAAAATAAGGGCAAAGAGGCAAACTCATGCCTCAATCCTTGGATTAAGCCTCGGCTCATTAGGGTAAATGGGAGAAGGCAAAGATGGACGTGTCGGTGGGATTAGGCAGATAGGGAATATTGCCGCATGCCGAGGAGTATGGTGGGCAGGGGACGTTGTCGGGACAGGGAAGGATGGTAGTGGAATCGGGAAAGGTGAGGGGCTGGATGAGGCATATCACGCCGGCCTTGGCGCGCACATGCAGTCCGTAGGCAATGCTGTCGTCGGACACGTGATAGGTGCGGCGGAAGAACTTCACCTGAAAGTATTCCTCCGGCACCTGCGACCGTGCCATCAACTGACGGAAGTCTTCGTGCTCCTCAATCCACCCCAGCCGACGGCTGCGAGAGTTGACCAAGGGCATCTGGTCAGGGGTGTCGAAGACCTCATCCCACGTGCAGGGCACCTCGAAACTATAGTGGTAAAAGTCGGCCGGACTCTGCTGGAAACGGCACCGCAGCCCCTTGCGCCACCGTACCCGGTCGTGAGGGTAGCGGCGGCTCAGCTGCCGCACATAGTCGTTCTCGGTCATGGTGGAGTCGGGATGGTAGAAGGCATACCATACCTGCGCATAGTAGTGGCGGATGGATTGAGGGTTCTTGTTGGCCGCAAGGTAGGCGTAGTATTCAAAATGCTTGGAGGCTTTGACTGTCACGCCATGCCCACCGTCAAAGGCCAGGGCCAATTGATCCAATAGCTCCTGATTGCGCCCTACCGCGCAGCCGTGGAGGAAAACCACCGTGAGGCTGTCCACTAGGGTGCTGTCGAGTGCGGGCAGCTGCCGCCGCCGCAAGGCTTCGCGGAGACTCTCAGCCGAAGTTCGTTCACCGCCGCGACGGACGGTCATGGCCATGTCGACAAACTCGTTGCCATGGCTCACCAGGTTGACCAGGCCGTAGGGACGCCCATTGGCTGGCCGGTGCTTTTGGAGGTAGCGCAGCACCTCTTGCAGCGAGGTGAGGCCAGTGACCACCGCCTCGGTCCTCTCGGAGGGGCTGAGGCGGTAGTAATGGTTGGCCAAAGTATAGTACTGGTTGAACTGGGAGCGATCCTCGCCCAAGATGAAGGTGACGGAGGCGCGGGGCTCTTGTTCTTCGAGGGTGGGGAGCGTGTCTGCCACACTGTCCGCAGGAGGTGGGGCGGGTTCTCCCCCACCCTTGCAGGCCATGCAGCAGGCCAGCAGCATTGCTCCCAAGAGCCACAAGGTCCTGTGCGGCATCATTTGTCTTTAGGAATCGAGAACTGGACAGGCAGGTTATACTGGCTGCGCACGGCCTTGCCTTTCTGGCGGGCGGGTTTCCACTTGGGCATCATCTTCACCACACGCACGGCTTCCTGACCGCAGCCGCCGCCAATGTCGCGCAGCAGCACCACATTGCTCACCGAGCCGTCTTCCTCAATCACGAAAGAAACGAACACCCGACCCTCGATGCCTTGCTTTAGAGCCTCCTCTGGGTAGCGGAGATTGGCCTTGATGAACCGGGCCAGCGAATCCAATCCACCGGGGAACTCGGGGTCGGTCTCCACCACCAAAAATATCTCCTCTTCAACTTCCTCTTCTTCAACATAAATGCCTCCGACCGAGGCTGTCTTGCTCAGCGAGAGCATCGGGGCATCGGCACCGACGGCATAGTCCGAAACCCCTTCGGGCAGCGGCACGGCCTGTTTGACGGTGGTCTGCTTGCCATCCTTGTTCACAATCTCCTCGTCGATGGCCACAAAGGAGGTGTAATTGGTCATAAGATTGTACTTCAACCCCAAATCCAAGATCTCCTTCTCGCCTTTGCCCGTAGTTCCTCCCCATCTGTCGGTCTCGTTATACGTCAAGTACTTGATGCGCTCGCGGGCCCAAAGATAGCGCAGAGCGGAATTGCTCTTGTCGGCCTTAGACTTGGAGAGGTCAAAGGTCTGGCGGAAAGGTTTGCGCCCCACTTTGCCGGTCAGGGTCACAGTGCCTTGGGGCTCGCCCTCGTACTTGCCAAAGATGAGGATGGGGCGTTCTGCCATCATGTCGGGTACGCTGACAGGCTCGATGTCGTAGGCACGGAAGCGGCCCTCTTTGAAATTGATACGGGTGAGCACGGGGGTGCTGATATAGGAGCGGAAGCGCTCGGCCGCGGCAGAAGCCTCACTCTCCTTGGTGACAATCAGGGGTTCGCCGCCACCGCAGAAAGCCATGCCCTCAATCAGATAGCGATTGACCGAGGAGCCAATGCCGATGGCAAAGAAATTGGTCTCGCCACTGTTGCGGCGGATGAGGTCGAAGCACTGCTGCTCGACGTCCACATAGCCGTCGGTGACAATGACAAAGGAGCGGCTGACATCCTCGTCCAGTCGGGGGATGGAATAGGCCATTTGGAGGGCGCCAAGCACCTCGGTGCTGCCCGAGCCACGCTGGTTGTCGATGAATTGTATGGCCTTTTCGACATTCTCCTTGGTGGCCGTCACCGACTGCGGACTCAGCTGCTCCTGGGCAAAGGAGAAGAGGATGACGTTGAAACGGTCTGTGGGTTTCAGCCCCAGGATGAGGTTGCGCATCAGTTTCTTGGTGAGGCCTAACGGGAAACCGTTCATCGAGCCTGACACGTCCACGATAAAGATATACTCGCGCGGGGGGATATCCTCTTGGGCCACCCGCTTGGGCGGTTGCACCATGCAGAGGAAGAAGTTCTCGTCCTGTCCCTCGTAGAAAAGCATGCCGCTCTCAATCTTGTTGCCTTGAAGGGAGTAGTTGAGCACCACGTCGCGGTTGCCGCCTTGGGTTTCGGCGGGGTCGAGGGTGACGGTGGCATGGCCGGAGCCGGTGTGGCGGACGTTCATCTTGTGGCTGGTGCAGGTGATGTCCTGGATGGGCACTGCTGAGCTGATCTGCAACCTGTAGCCGAACTTATAGGTCGGCAACGTGCCCGACTTGGTATAGGGAGTCTCCACAAAGCTGTCGCCGGTGTTCTGGTTGCTCTTGCTGGTTTTGCTGTAGCGGGGACCCACCACGGTGGGATAGACAAAGCTGTAGGTGCCCTTCTCCGGCACAATGAGCTCGGTGTACTTCAACTCTACCTCGATGGTGTCGCCCACCATGATGTTGCTCACGTTCATGGTGAACACATTGGGGCGACTTTGCTCCAGCAGCGAGGCGCGTTTGCCCTCCTGCTTGGCCTTCTCATAATCGGCACGAGCCTTCTTCTTCTCCTCAATCTGGGCGCGTACAATGCGGCTGCCAATGCGCATCTGCATGCCGTAGACGGCGGCACGGGTCGAGAGGGGGAAGGTGTAGATGGCCTCGATGGGGTTCTTGCCGCTGTTGACATAGACCTGGCGCACCGTCACGTCGGCAATAGAGCCCACAATAGTGGCATCGACAGAAGTTTCTTTGAGCGGAAGGTTGTCCTGCTCGGGGTTGTCGCTCACCACCACAAAATAGGGCGAAAGCGTTTTACCAAGATCCGCTTCATCTCCTTGAGCCCAGACGTTGAAACCTCCATAGGGGAAGGCAAAGCAAAGCAGCATTGCCACCCGACATAGAAAAGAACTAGATTTCATAACGATAAGATGTTAGTTAATAATAGGGTTAATTACTATATGTGATGACGTTTTCGCAGAACGGGAAAGGTGGTGGAAACACGTACGATCCCGCGATGAGGAAAAACCGACACCAACATATATATAACGCAATCAGAATCATTTTAGTACTCGAATAAAGTTTTTTTGTCTCATCATGAAAAAAAATTGTAACTTTGCAACCAAATATATAAGAATATGAAAAACCTAGCAGTTATAGCAACAGCACTGGCATTCAGCCTAGTAGGCTGTTCACACAACGACAATGTGCAGCAGTTAGATGCCAAAGAGTTTAACAAGATGATCGCCAACGGCCAAGTGCAGCTGGTGGATGTGCGCACCTCTGAGGAATATGCTGCCGGCCATATCGGCTACGCCATCAACATCGACGTGCAGCAGCCCGACTTCACACAGATGGCCACAGCCCGGCTGGACAAAGCCAGCCCCGTCTACATCTATTGCCGCTCCGGGCGCCGCTCGGCCACGGCAGCCAAGCTGCTGGTTGCCCAAGGCTACACGATTGTCAACCTACAGGGCGGCATAGAAGCCTGGCAACACCACAAGCTGCCGTTGACGCATTAAAGGGAAGGCAATTGTTGATACTATTCCAATCATATTATCATTTCAACTTAACACCTTAACACTTATGAAAAAGATTTTATACATCATTTTGGGCATCGTGCTGGCGGCAGTCATTGCCGTAGGCTGCATCTGGGGCAAAGAGATAGCCTCCGTGGCTTCCATCAAGTCGGTGGATGGCAACCATTACCTTTTCTCTATGGACTATAAGGCCAACTACGACCTCGACGATGTACTGGCACACGACATCGACGGAAACGCCAAACTGGGCCAGTATGTGGCCAACCGCATAGGCAAGGGCCTTTTCCATATCACTATAGAAAGCAACCAGTTGGCCGACGAGAATGGCGAGTACCATGGCTTTGGATGCACCAGCTTCCAAAGCGCCAAAGCCGATGGTTCGGGCTACTGGTATGGTCGCAACTACGACTATTTCGAGAACCCCACCCTGGTGGTGACCTCGCACCCCAAGAAAGGATACGCCTCCATTAGCTGCTGCGATATGTCGCACTTCGGATTCAGTCTGGACAAACGGCCCGTCCATCTGGCGGACAAATTCATGTGCATGGCCGCCATCTACACCCCGCTAGATGGGGTCAACGAGAAGGGCCTCTGCATGTCCATCATGGCCCTGCCCAAGCAGGCCGCACGCCAGGAAACCGGCAAACACAAGGCCGCCACCAGCGTGCTCATCCGACTGGTGCTCGACCGTTGTGCCACCGTGCAGGAGGCCATCGACCTCATTAACAGTGTGGACGTGCGTCACGACACCATCACCGGCGGTGGCTACCACTACATGGTGGCCGACGCACAGGGCAATGCCGCCGTCGTCGAGTTCGACCTCGAAGACGGATGGAAGACCCTCGTCGTGCCCAAAGACACCGCCCTACAGTACATGACCGTCTCCAACCACCTGCTCAGCCCCAAGTTCCACACCGAAGAACCCAACCCCAAATATGGCAACCCCTACAGCCGTAGTTGGTGGCGCTACGACACGGTGGAGGAATATCTCCAACAACGTGGCGGCATCCTCACGCTTGAGCAAGCACAGGAATGCCTCGGTCTAGTGCATTGGGATAACCTAGAGTGGGGCGACCCCAAAGGCACCATCGAAGACACCCAGTACAGCAGCGTCTACGACCAGACCCGCCACACGCTCTACCTCCGCAACTGGAACAACTACGGCCACACCTACCACTTCCAACTGTAAGTCAGCAGCCAAAAATAATGTGCATGTTTTTTACACGAATTACCATTAATTATCCATTAATCATCCATTAATAATAATTAATGTTCAATTAGATGGAAATTATATGTAAAGTATATTTGAACAATT
>CAMVMF010000018.1 GCA_947168515.1 uncultured Bacteroidales bacterium | reverse complement strand
AGAATTGGGAATTGAGAATGGAGAATTATCCGGGTGCGGAAGCCAACTCTCAACTTTCAACCCTCAACTCTCAACTTTTTTGCTTTGCAAAAGTACAAAAAAATATTGATTTGTGTTGTTTTTGTCTTAACCAAGATTGACAAAAAGGCTCGGTATTTTCTTTTAATGTAAAAAAAATGTTATATTTGCAAAAACAATAAAAACTTTTTTTTATGGACGAAAACGAAATTACTTTACTGAATCACAGTAAGATGAATGTTATTAAGGTGGGAAAGCTGATGGGCACTTTTTCCATTTTTGCTGTTTTGACCGCCCTTTTGATTGTTGTAGGTGGACTCTTCCTTCTTTTCTATAGCAACACCCTTCCTGAAGACATGCCGCACTACATCGACAACATCCTTGGTATGCTCGGTGTTGCGCTCATTCTCGTTGCGGCATCGCTCATTCCGGCCGTCGTGCTGCTGCGCCGTGCCAAACACATGGCCGACCAACTCAAAGTCAGTTCCGACATTACCCCTATCCGCTCTTTCTTGCGTGCCAACCACGACTTATGGCGCTACACCACAACCCTCTTGGTTGTGCTCTTCATCCTAGCCGTTCTTTCTGCCATCATGCTCTACATATATCTTCTGCCTACTCTTTCTACACTCTAGCATCGCTCACCGCTCTACGTGGTTAGAGTCGGTATTATCTTCAATTCTATTGTATGAGATACGAGGTTGACTTTTTGATTATCGGTTCCGGCATTGCCGGTCTCAGTTTTGCCCTTAAGGTGGCCCCTTACGGCAAGGTATGCATCCTTTCGAAGGGGGAGGCTTCCGAAGGCTCCACCCGCTACGCCCAGGGCGGCATTGCCGCTGTGATGTATGACAGCGACAGTTTCGACAAACATATCCAAGACACGCTGGTGGCAGGTGACGGCATCTGCGACCGCGAGGTGGTGGAAATGACCATCCGCGAGGCTCCGGACCGCATACGCGAGTTGGTGCAGTACGGCGTGAATTTCGACAAGAACAATGTCGGCGACCGTTTCGACCTGCATCGCGAAGGCGGACACTCCGAGTTCCGCATCCTCCATCACAAAGACAATACTGGCGAGGAGATTGAACGTGGCCTGCTGGAGGCCGTCCACAACCACCCCAACATCGAACTGAAGGAGAATCAGTTCGCCATAGACATCATCACTCAGCACCATCTTGGTCAGCGTGTCACTAAGCATACGCCCAACATTGAGTGCTATGGTGTTTATGCCTTGGATTGCGGCACAAACCAGATAGACACATATCTTGCTAAGGTGACGCTGTTGGCAACAGGCGGAATGGGCAATGTGTATACCACCACCACGACCCCTATCATTTCTACAGGCGACGGCGTGGCCATGGTGCACCGTGCCCGCGGTGTGCTCAAGGATTTGGAGTTTATGCAGTTCCATCCAACTTCGTTGTACAATCCTGCCGAAAAGCCGGCCTTTCTGATTACAGAGGCCATGCGTGGCGCCGGTGCCGTCTTGAAGGATTATAACGGCAATGAGTTTATGCAGAAATACGACAAGCGTCTCTCTCTTGCACCCCGCGACATCGTAGCCCGTGCCATCGACAATGAGATGAAGATAGCCGGTGTGGATCATCTCTATCTTGATGCCCGCAGTATTGGGAAGGAGGAGCTTATCAATGGCTTCCCCAATATTTACGCCAAATGCATGGAACTGGGTATTCGCATCGACAAGGATATGATTCCTATCCGTCCGGCAGCCCACTACCAATGCGGAGGCATCAAGGTGGACCGTCACGGCGAATCGTCCATCCGCCATCTGTATGCTGCAGGCGAATGCTCCTGCACGGGACTGCATGGGGGCAATCGGTTGGCGAGCAATTCTCTGCTAGAGGCTGTGGTCTATGCCCACAATGCTGCCATGAGTGCCATCGAGCAGGTGAAGAACATTGATTTCTGCCACCAAGTACCAGACTGGAATGCCGAAGGCATGGTGCTTAATGAGGAGATGGTGTTGATTACCCAGACTAAACGTGAGTTGCAAGAATTGATGTGGAATTACGTAGGCATAGTGCGTAGCGACCTGCGTTTACAGCGTGCTTTCGACCGTCTGAATTTGATTTATCGTGAGACTGAAGATCTGTACAACAGGTCGGTGCTGACGGAGGAACTGAGCGAGCTGAGGAATCTGATTGCCTGCGCCTATCTGATTATCAAGTTCGCTAGAGCCCGCCGCCAGAATGTGGGTCTACATTATAGTATAGATTTATTAGATAATAAATAATCCGCTATTCTTGATCTGCTTTTCGAGCATTGAGAAATCTAGACAATGGGTTATGCGAGGGACAGAATTAGGTATATTCCTCCGTCACAAATTCATTGTTAAAGGCGTTGTACGTCACTAGCAAAACAAATAGCATGGCTGTTTTGTTTTTGTGTTGGGAAGGTTACCCCTACTGAGGTCAAGCGGAGTAGATGTGCCTTTCGTATTCGTTTCCTTTTGCCTGATGCTTAACTTTCTTAATTGCAAATGATTAGAATGGTTGATAACTGAGATTAGTAATGATTACTTATAACTTTGACGAAATAATACCCCGCAAGGGGACCGACTGCGTGAAGCACGATGCGTTGGATGCTTTTTTCGGGCGCGACGATTTGCTTCCCATGTGGGTGGCAGATATGGATTTCCGCTCACCCGACTTTGTGATGGATGCCATCCGTGAGCGTTGCCAGCATGAGGTGCTCGGATACGCTTTCCCGTCTGACAGTTATTGGGAGGCAGTCCAATACTGGCTGCGGCGCCACTATAATATCGAGGCCAATCGCCACGAAATGCACTATATTCCTGGTATCGTGGCCGGCATAGCCTTCGTGCTGCAAGCCATGACCAAGCCTGGCGATGGGGTTTTGGTTACTACACCGGTGTACCCGCCCTTCTTGGATTTGCCCAGCAATAATGCCCGCCAGTTGGTGGCCAGTCCCCTGCATGTGGAGAATGGCCGTTTTGCCATAGACTTCGAAGATTTGGAATGGCGTGCTCGGCAGTGTAGTTGGATGATTCTCAGTAATCCTCATAACCCAGGCGGCACTGTTTGGGGTGAAGAGACCCTCAGCCGCATAGCAGAGATTTGCTATCGCAACAATGTGAACGTCATAGCCGACGAAATTCATGCCGACCTCACCCACCCTGGGCATCATCATGTGAGTTTCAGCACTGTGAGCGACCACGCTCGCGACATTTCTGTCACTTTTATTGCCCCTAGCAAGACATTCAATATTGCAGGCTTGAGCAGCTCAGTGTGCTATTGCCCCAACGAGTCGCTCCGAAAACGTCTGTTTGGCTATTTGGATGGATATGAGATTGCCAATGGGAATATTTTTGCTTACGTGGGTGCCGAGGCGGCCTTCCGTCATGGTGAAGACTGGCTGCGACAGATGTTGCAGTACGTGCAGAGCAATGTAGGTTATCTGCGTCAGTTCCTTTCGGAGCAGATGCCTTATGTGCGAGCTGTTCTTCCCGAGGCCTCTTATCTGCCTTGGTTGGATTTTGGCGAATTAGGTCTTTCCCACGAAGAGGTGAAAGACCGTCTTATCAACCATGCCAAGGTGGCACTAAACGATGGAACCACTTTTGGAGGCAAGGCCTATCGAGGTTGTTTCCGCCTTAACATCGGTACCCCCAGAGCTATCTTGAAAAAAGCCTTGGAACAGATGGCTGCGGCTTTTTAGGATAGGAACTCCTCCTTTAGCTTTTCTGATTTTCGATAATAAGGAAATAGTGACTTCTGTATGCTGCCGTATTCAGTAGAGTATCGGCACGTGAGAACACTTTTTTCAATTTGCAGCGGATTGGCGGGAGCTCCTAGTTGCCGCATCATAAAACTGTGTCAAATAATGAGGTTTCATGAATAGGATGCCTGTAGGGTAGGGGTGGGTAGCTCCTGTTGAAGTCGAAAAAAAGAAAAAAAACTGTCTGATTGAATTTTTTTTCTTATTTTTGTCCTCCAATTTGTATGTGCTTAACCGAGGCTGTCGGCAGCGTATATTACATTGTAGAATAGAAATTTAAATACTTATTAACTCTATAAATAAAACAACTATGACATTACTCATTTTGTTACAGGCTGCAGGTCAGATGGCGCTTGGCTATCTCGGTGCAGCTATCGGAGCAGGTCTGGCCACAATTGGCGCAGGCTTAGGTATTGGCAAGATTGGTCAGGGTGCAATGGAAGGTATGGCCCGTCAGCCAGAGGCTGGTGGCGATATCCGTACTACCATGATTATTGCTGCAGCACTCGTTGAAGGTGTTGCCTTCTTTGCTGTAATCACCTGCTTCTTGGTTATCATCCTTAAGTAGCTCAGAGCTCCCAATGGGTGCCCTCGCGATTGGCGCGGGCATCCATTATGCCTGATTTTTTGAAATACCAACAAGAGTTGTTGGAATTCGGTATAATGAACGACTAAGAGTACTGCTTTCTGGCGCGTTGAAATCCGTCGTTGCAAAAAGTGCTTGCAAAATGCAGCGCATTTAATCTTGTGTGTTAGGTTTTCACAACGTTAAGAAGTCAGAATTAAAAAAACTCATCAATGAATAACCCTTTAATCAATCCTGGAATAGGCACATTCTTCTGGATGCTTGTTTCCTTTGCCGTATTGGTGTTTATCTTAGGCAAATGGGGATGGCCCATGTTGCTCAATGCTCTCACTAAACGCGAGAAAGAGATTGAGGACTCGCTTAATGCTGCCCAGAAGGCCCGTGAGGAGATGAAACAACTCACAGCCCACAATGAGGAGATTCTTCGTCAGGCCAAAGCTGAGCGTGACGAAATTATTCGTATTGCTAACCTTAGGGCCGAGAGTATCGCTGAGGAAACTAAAGCCAAGGCCTCTGCCGAGGCGGATGCCATAATTGCCAAGGCCAGGCAGGATATTGAAAACGAGAAAAAACGTGCCATCGTGGACCTTCGCAACGAGATTGCCAACCTCTCCATTGACATAGCCCAACGGCTCATCCAATCAGAACTCTCTGACAGAGAGAAGGCCAACGCTATTATCGACAAAGAGCTCCACGAAGCTCATCTAAACTAAAAAAACGTGCAAGACTATCGTATCAATATCAATTATGCCAAGGCACTTTTCCAACTGGCCGAAGACACCAACGAGCAAGAGCGGGTGAACCGTGATATGCAATTGGTGCATAAGGTGTGTCAGGAGAACCGCCAGTTGAATGCCGTTTTCGACAATCCCGATATTAGTCCGGGGAAAAAAGCAGACATCGTGACGGCCCTCTTTGGTCAACATGTGGATAGAATCACAATGACTTTTCTGGTCTTTGTGGTGAAGAAAAAGCGTTCTGTGAACCTCAAGGGAATCAGTGCTATGTACCTGGACCTCTATCGCGATAGTCGTGGAATCGTGCTTTCGCACCTGACCACGGCAGAGCCTGTTGACGTAGAAATCAAGGAACTGGTGAGCAAGACCATCAGCGACTACACCCACAAGCAAGTAGAATTGGTGGATAAGACAGACCCAGATGTAATTGGAGGCCTTGCGATGGAATTTGACAACAATATGTACGATGCCACCATAGCGACACGACTGGCTAAGTTGCGGAGGGCATTTGCAGAGAATGTGTATGAGAGTAAGCTGTGATAGGCATTAAATTTAGAAATTGAAAATAGAGAAATATGTCAGAAATCAAACCTGCCGAAGTATCGGCGATTCTGAAAAAACAATTGGCCGATGCCGACCTTGAAGTGGAGCTGGAAGAGATAGGCACCGTGCTTACCGTAGGTGACGGTATTGCCCGTGTCTACGGACTTAATAATGCCCAGGCTGGTGAGCTGGTGGAATTTGCCACTGGCGAGCAGGGCATTGTTCAAAATCTTGAGGAGGACAATGTCGGTGTGGTGATGCTGGCGGAGGCTTCTACCATCAATGAAGGCGACAGGGTCAAGCGTACCAAGCGCATCGCTTCCATTAAGGTGGGTGAAGGCCTGGTGGGCCGTGTGGTCAACACCATCGGTGTTCCAATCGACGGAAAGGGCCTTGTCGAGGGTGAATTGTTTGAGATGCCTCTCGAACGCAAAGCCCCCGGAGTCATCTACCGTCAGCCTGTGGAGCAGCCTTTGCAGACAGGTATCAAGGCTATCGACTCCATGATTCCCATCGGCCGTGGACAACGCGAGCTAATCATTGGTGACCGACAAACAGGTAAGACAGCAATTGCTATCGACACCATTATTAATCAGAAAAACAATTATGATGCAGGCGACCCGGTATACTGTATCTATGTGGCCTGTGGGCAGAAGGGCTCCACTGTGGCCAATTTGGTGAAGAACCTAGAGCAGAAAGGGGCCATGGCCTATACCATTGTGGTGGCTGCCACTGCCTCCGACCCCGCAGCAATGCAGTTCTACGCTCCCTTTGCAGGAGCTGCCATAGGCGAGTATTTCCGCGATACGGGCCGCAATGCTTTGGTCATTTACGACGACCTCAGCAAGCAGGCTGTAGCCTACCGCGAAGTCTCCCTGTTGCTCCGTCGCCCACCCGGACGTGAGGCATATCCTGGCGATGTTTTCTATTTGCATAGTCGTCTTTTGGAACGTGCTGCCCGCATCATCCAAAGTGACGCAATCGCTAGCCAGATGAATGACTTGCCGGCCTGTTTGAAGGACCATGTCAAAGGGGGAGGCTCGTTGACCGCACTGCCTATCATCGAAACTCAGGCAGGTGACGTATCGGCCTACATTCCCACCAATGTTATTTCCATTACCGATGGTCAGATCTTTTTAGAGACTAACCTTTTCAATTCGGGCATCAGACCTGCCATCAATGTGGGTATATCGGTTTCGCGTGTGGGTGGCAAGGCCCAGATAAAGTCTATGAAGAAGATTGCAGGAACGCTAAAGCTGGACCAAGCCCAGTATCGTGAGCTAGAAGCTTTCTCCAAGTTCGGTTCCGATCTCGATGCTGCCACCAAGGCAGTGCTTGATAAGGGTGCACGCAATGTTGAAATCCTCAAACAGCCGCAATATAGCCCCATGCCTGTTGCTGAACAGGTGGCTATCATCTTTTGTGGCACGAAGGGCTTGCTGCAGAAGGTGGCAGTCGACAAAGTCCGTCAGTTTGAGAAAGATTTTCTCTTCTTGTTGCGCCAGAACCATCCCGAAGTGCTTGAGAACCTCGGTCATGGAAAGCTTCTCGACCAGGATTTGGATGTTCTGCGTCAGGAGGCCTTAGGTATGGCTGAGAGATATAAATAATCTGTTGTTATGGCAAATTTAAAAGAAGTTCGCACCCGTATAGCTTCGGTGAGTTCTACGCAGCAGATCACCTCTGCCATGAAGATGGTCTCCGCAGCTAAATTCCGCCGTGCCCAGATGGCCATTATCGGAATGCGCCCATACGCCAACCAACTGGCAAACATTGTATCCGACATTGATGCCGGTGATGGAATGCAGACCCCGTATCATCAAGTACGCAGGTTGGAGCATGTGCTGTTAGTGGTGGTGACTTCCAACAAAGGGCTCTGTGGTGCCTTCAACAGCAATGTCATCAAGCAAGCACAGGCACGCATCGACTACTATAGGTCTGAGGGCTCAGCTAGTCAGCCTGTGCAGTTAAGCATGCTTACAATTGGAAAGCGCGGGAGTGAATTCTTCGCCAAGCGGTTTGACCATGTTGTCGGCTGCTACGATGACATCTTGGACGGCATCTCTTTCGAGGCTGCCGCAACTATTGCTGATCAGTTGATGCAGCAGTTCTCCGAAAAGAGATACGACCGCATAGAGTTGATATATAATCAGTTTAAGAACTCTTTGGTGCAAATACTCTCCACCGAGCAGTTCCTTCCCATCGTCCAGCACCAGAATGATAGAACTCGTTCTGGTGCCAAAGGAAGCAAGATGGCTGATGACTATATATATGAACCTTCTAAGGAGGCGATTCTGAAGGAAATGGTACCGTTAACGTTGCGGGCACATTTCTATCGGGTGATACTAGACTCGTTGGCTGCAGAGCACGGAGCTCGCATGAACGCTATGCAGAAAGCTACCGACAACGCTACAGAACTCCTTAAAGAACTGAGATTGAGTTATAACAAAGCCAGACAGGCCGCCATCACCAATGAAATTATCGAGATTGTGAGCGGGTCTGAGGCACTAAAAGGATAGCAATGAACAGCAGGATTTCTAACTTAGGGGTGTAGTGAGAGTCGCCTGTTACAAAAAACAGGACAGTATAGGAGATGGATTTGACTATACCTAAAGTAGGCAGCACTAATTACAGCGACATGATATTTATAAATCCCTTGAGCCTAGAATCTTGTTTATGATATTGAAAACAGCAATCAGAGTTCTAACTTGTATCTGATTCGTTAGTAACTAGAAATAAGATATTATATATTATGTATTTTTTAAATTACAAAGATCAATGAAAAAACTTTCAGCATTCTTGCTCCTAGTAGTCTGCACCTTGTCGCTTATGGCGGCCCCAGTTAAGCAGAAAGATGCAGCACAGGTGGCCCGTAATTTCTGGACCTCCGTTAGTTCTCAGCCCATCCAGGAAATGACCATTGTTCCCCAGACGGGCTTTTCTCAGTTCTATATATTCGACATCAACAAGGGTGGTGGCTTTGTGATAGTTTCCGCTGACGATGCGGCCTACCCCATTTTGGGCTATTCCACCAACACTCCAGCAGGCGATTTAGGCCCCGAGACACGTTTCTGGTTGGGTCAATACGAGAACGAGATAGAAGCGTTGGCCGCAGGCTCCGTTGAAGTGGAAACTGAACTCCAGAATTATATAAGTGGCCAGTGGGGTGCTTTGCTCCAAGGTGTGCCTCCCCAGCCTAAAAACAATTTTGTGCCCCAAATGCTCACCACCCAGTGGAACCAGAGCCCTTATTACAATGCCTTGTGCCCTGCTGGTACCCCTGTCGGTTGTGTGGCCACGGCTACGGCTCAGGTCATGAAGTACTGGAATCATCCTGTTGTTGGCAATGGCTCCCATTCCTACAATGAAGATGACTACGGCATGCTAAGTGCCGATTTTGGCAACACCACATACGACTGGGAAAATATGCCCAATAGGCTTACTAGTAGAAGCACTACGGCACAGGTTACTGCTGTTGCCACCCTCAGTTATCATATAGGAGTAGCAATCGAGATGGATTATTCCCCCGACGGCAGCGGAGCCCAAGTACTAGGCTATGGTGCCTCCTCGCAGAACGCTTTGGTCAACTATTTCAATTACGAGAATACCCTCTCCGGCATTATGAAGTCCAACTACACCGATGCAGAATGGGTGGAGACTCTCAAAGATGAGCTGGACGAAGGCCGTCCCATCCTTTACGCTGGCTACGATAACTCTGCCGGACATGCTTTTGTCTTCGACGGCTATGATGTCAACAGCCAGTTCCACGTCAACTGGGGTTGGGGTGGTAGCTACGATGGCTATTTTGTCATGGGAGCCCTCAATCCTGCCGGTGGCGGAGTTGGTACCAACACCTCCAACACCTTCAACTACTATAATCAAGCCCTCATCGGCATCCAACCCAAGCCAACGTTGGCAGCCCTACCTTCATCGCTCTTGTACGACATCAATGGAGGAACCGTATCACTGGAAGTTCACAGTGATTATGGCGACTCTACCAGCTGGACAGCCACTACCGATGCCCCTTGGCTTACGCTCTCTTCCTCCACCGGGCAAGGCAGTGGGGCAACTTCTATCATTCAGGTTTCGGCAGCTGCTACCACATCAGGGCACCCTCGTCACGCCACTATCACCTTCGTCCAGAGTTCCAACAGCATCCAGGTTCCCGTCTACCAGCACGATTGTCAGAATTCCGATATGTGCGAACTCACAGTCAATATGACGGCGCGTTCAGGCAATAGTTGGGATGGAGCCTACCTCTCTTTTGAATCTACTGATGGCATCGTCTATGGCACCGCCACCGTCCCCTCTGGAGTCTATGCCACCAAAACCATACAGGTATGTCCTGACACTGTCCTCGTCCATTGGCATCCATCTTCCTTAGTGTCAAACGATGCCCAATGTGCCTATTTTATTGATAATAGCCAGGGAATTATGTGGCTGAACCATGAGGATGGAGATGCTTTCTCGTCTACTCCAGACACCATCGTCTCTCCATGCGCTGACACAGGCGGTACTCCTACCTATACATGCACACTGGAACTTGAATCAAATGATTCCACTTTCGGCGAAGTCTTTGGGGCTGATAGTAACATCCATTTTGGCGAGTATCGCACTATACAGGCCATGGCAAAGCCGGGCTATCGCTTCACGCGTTGGAGCGACTATGTCAGTGATAATCCCCGTCAGGTGTTGCTTATCCGCGACAGATCCATAACCGCACGTTTTGAAAACCTTGGCAGCGACACCCTTCATTACGACAATGGTAGTTACAGCACCGCTGTGAATGGTGAAAGTAATTTTGCTTGGGGAATCCGCTTCGGCCTCGACCAGTTAGTCGGACATCGGCAGCTAGAGGGTGTTAAGTTCTATTGCGCAAGTACTGGCAGATATACTGTCACAATCTATCAAAATGCCTCTAACACCCCCCTTGTCCAAGTCCATCAGCAAACCGTCAACCTCAATTATCGGAATATGGGCCGGTGGTACGAAATGACTTTCGACACACCCGTTGACATCAATCATACCCGTCCTCTTTGGATAGTCATTCAGTCCCGGAATGCAAGTGCTCCAGCTGCTATGACAGCATGGTGTGGCAACAATGAGGGAAGCTGGTACACCGAGGATGGCACCAACTGGTCCTCCATCACCCAGATGGATACTCCTATCTACGGCACCTGGATGGTGCGTGCTGTCATGCCTCTCGACCGTACCGATTATACCCTCAGGGTCACTTCCACACGGCCTACCTGGGGTTCCGTCACCGGTGGCGGTCTCTACAAGTACGGCCAAAACGTCTCCATTGAGGCACACCCTCAAGAGGGATACCATTTCGTTCGTTGGAGCGACCAAAATACCGAAAACCCACGCCTCGTAACCGTCACCAGCGACTCCGTCATTCGCGCCGTCTTTGGCGAAGGTGAAGTGGGTGTTGATGACTTAGAAGCCGAAGGTATCAGTATTGCTGTTGAAGGCCATAACCTTCTTGTAGATGGTGCCGTTGGACGTTCGCTACATGTCTATGATGTGATGGGCCGCTGTGTATATTCTGCTGCCAGATTCGACGGGACTCCCGTGCGGCTGACTGCAGTTGGAGTATATATGGTAAAAGTGGAAGGGCTGCAGCCCCGTAGGGTTGTGCTTGCTGCACAGTTTTAACGGGAGATTGATTATGTTTGATTAATGGTTTCTCTTATGGACTCCTACAATCCGTTTCTCTTTCTTTATATGGCTATAGGAAAGTGGTTGAAGAAAAAGGCGGATCTGGTTCTTTAAGAGAAACCATATGTCAAGATTAAGCGGTACCAAAGAATCCCGAATTGTAATATAATGAAAATATAAACTATGGAAAAGAAAAAAAGTAACGTGATTGCCATAGTGACCATGATATTCATGTTCGCCATGATTTCTTTTGTCACCAATATGGCAGCCCCTTTTGGCAACATTTGGCGCAATCATTATGAGTGGGCCGGCATGCTCGGCAACATGATGAACTTTCTTGCCTATCTTTTTATGGGAATTCCCGCTGGCAAAATGCTCTCCAAAATCGGCTATAAAAAAACTGCACTCATTGCCTTGGCTGTAGGCTTTGTTGGCATGGTTATCCAGTATCTTTCTAGTCGTGTGGGAGCAGGTGTGGCCACTTTCTCGGTTAGTGGTCAGCCGGTCATGCTTAACTATGTTATTTACCTTTTGGGTGCCTTTGTATGCGGTTTCTGTGTTTGCATGCTTAATACGGTGGTCAACCCCATGCTCAACATACTGGGTGGTGGCGGCAACCGTGGCAACCAGCTTATCCAGACCGGTGGCACATTCAACTCCCTCACGGGTACCCTCACCCCCCTGTTGGTCGGTGCCCTTATTGGCCAGGTTACTGATAAGACAGCCATGGGTGATGTGGCTCCCTTGCTCTTTATTGCCATGGGAGTTTTTGCATTGGCATTCGTTATCATTTGTTGTGTCAAGTTTGTCGAACCCAACCTTGGCAAATCCAAGTCGGAAGGCAAAGATAAACACAGTGCATGGAGTTTCCGTCACTTGGTCCTAGGCGTTATCGCCATTTTTTTCTATGTGGGCATCGAAGTGGGCATCCCTAACGAACTCAACTTCTACTTGACCGACGACCCCGCCTGCGGTGCTGCCATCGGTGGTGCCGTGGCTGCCATCTACTGGTTGCTTATGATGGTTGGCAGGGCTTTGAGCACCGCTATTAGTGGAAAGGTCTCCACCCAGGCCCAACTCACATTTGTCTCGTTGCTGGCTGTAATCCTTATCGTTGTTGCCATCATCCTGCCGGACACCATCCGTGTGTCCATGCCAGGATACAGTGTGGCAGAAGGCTTTGCCATGTTTAAGGTACCCATTAGTGCCCTGCTACTAGTGTTGTGTGGCCTTTGCACTTCGCTCATGTGGGGCGGAATATTCAACCTAAGCGTCGAGGGTTTAGGCAAATATACCGAGCAGGCCTCAGGAATCTTTATGACCATGGTGGTTGGTGGAGGTGTCATGCCTTTCATCCAAAACGCCATTGCCAAGAGCGTTGGCTACATGGGCAGCTACTGGTTGGTTGTCGCCATGCTGGCTTATATACTCTTCTATGCTACTGTGGGATGTAAGAATGTCAACAAAGACATCCCCGTAGAATAAGGATCTTTGAGATTTTATAATAGCTAAAACTGAATTCTGAGTGGAGCGATACCACTTAGAATTCAGATTTTTAATAATACCAGGTGTCAGAAATAATTGAGTAGCATAATCCTGTCTACCGCATAGGGGTTTCTCATGCGCATAGAGATGTTAGGGCCGGTTTCGTCTCTGCATTCAATTTCTTTGTCCTTCTTTCAGGATGTCTGGCCTTCGCAACGTCCCAAAATTCAGTTTTTTGTATTCTTTTTTCTTGTGAAATAGAAAAAAGTTGTATCTTTGCAACCTGCGGATGTGTAGCCATGTTCCTGCCAACGTGGTAGTGCACAGCGTGTTATGTATGTTTCACCCGGACGGGCAGGTGTCCATTAATACAAAATCTCACACATGGATTATAAAAATGTGCAGCCGTTAGCAGACTTTGACTGGAGTGCTATCGACAAAAAAGAAGAAGTCAATTCCGAGCTGTCTCAAAAAATGACCGAGCAGTACGAGCAAACCTTTAATGCTTTCACCGAGCAGGAGGTCATTGAAGGTACTATTGTTAGCATCAGTGACCGCGAGGCTGTTGTCAACATCGGTTACAAGAGCGACGGTGTTATCCCCGCTTCCGAGTTGCGTTACAACCCCGACCTTAAGGCTGGTGACAAAATTGAGGTATTCGTTGAGAGCCAAGAAGACTCCAACGGTCAGTTGCTCCTTTCTCACAAAAAGGCCCGCATCCTCAAATCGTGGGATCGCGTCAACGAGGCTTTCGAGAATCAGGAAATCATCACTGGTTTTGTCAAGAGCCGTACCAAAGGTGGCCTTATTGTTACTGTGTTCGACAACATCGAAGCCTTCCTCCCCGGTTCACAGATTGATGTGAAACCTATCCGCGACTATGATGTCTTCGTTGGTAAGAATATGGAATTCAAGGTTGTGAAAATCAATCACGAATACAAGAATGTGGTTGTTTCACATAAAGCTCTTATTGAAGATGAGATTGAGGCTCAGAAAGCCGAGATTATCAGCCATCTTGAGAAGGGTCAAGTGCTCGAAGGCACTGTCAAGAACATCACTCCCTATGGTGTCTTTGTTGACCTGGGTGGTGTCGATGGTTTGGTGCATATCACCGACCTCAGCTGGGGTCGCGTTTCCGATCCCAAGGACATTGTTGAGCTTGACCAGAAAATCAATGTCGTTATTCTCGACTTCGATGAGGCTAAGCACCGCATCGCTCTGGGTCTGAAACAGCTCACTCCTCACCCCTGGGATGCTCTTGATCCCAACCTGAAAGAGGGCGACCATGTGAAGGGTAAAGTTGTTGTGATTGCCGACTACGGCGCCTTTGTGGAAGTGGTTCCCGGTGTCGAAGGTCTGATTCACGTCAGCGAGATGAGCTGGAGCCAGCACCTGCGCAGCGCTCAGGATTTCCTGAAAGTTGGACAAGAAGTTGAGGCCGTTATCCTCACGCTCGACCGTGAACAGCGCAAGATGAGCCTGGGCCTGAAACAGCTGATGCCTGACCCCTGGCTGACCATTAGCGAGAAATATCCTGTCGGAAGCAAGCATACTGCTACCGTTCGTAACTTTACCAACTTTGGTATCTTCGTCGAACTCGAGGAAGGTGTTGACGGTCTTATCCACATCAGCGACCTGAGCTGGAGCAAGAAAATTAAACACCCCGCAGAGTTCACCAAGATTGGCGACAAGATTGAAGTCGTCGTTCTCGAAGTCGATGCCGACAATCGTCGTTTGAGTCTCGGACACAAACAACTCGAGGAAAATCCTTGGGATGTGTACGAATCGCTGTTCACCGTTGGCAGTGTTCACGAGGGTACCATCAGCAATCTGAATGACAAAGGTGCTACGGTAACTCTGCCCTATGGCGTTGAAGGCTTTGCCCCCATGCGTCACCTTGAGAAGGAAGACAAGAAGAAAGCCCGTCAGGGTGAGACTCTCCAATTCAAGGTTATTGAGTTCTCCAAAGAGAATAAGAAGATCGTCCTCTCTCATACACGCACTTTCCAGGATGCAGCCGAAGGCGATCACGCTAAGGGTGAGAACGACGAGGCTAAGAAGGACCGCGCTACCAAGAAGACCGTTAAGAAAATCAACGAGACTCTTGAGAAGACCACCCTCGGTGACCTCTCCGTTCTGGCTAACCTGAAAGAAGAACTTGAGAAAGAACAGAAAGGTGAATAACTTTTCAATGCTGATTTCTGAACACTGCTAAGTCCTACGTCCCAATGGCTATTTCAGAACTCATGTTCTTTTTTACAATGAGGCGAGGAAACATGTAGACCCACAGAAATCGGAGTTCTTAAGATTCAGAATTTATAAAAAGAGTGTGCTTCCGGGATTTCCGGGGGCACTCTTTTTTTAGGACTATCCCTGTTATTACTATAGACTATGCGTGTGGTCTTTGCTTGGGCATAGTCTTATATGGGGTTGCTGCTATCATGCACCTGTCGTTGCAATAGCAGTTCACGTATTCATTGTGAGCTAGTAAATTCAATTACCCATTACATGTAGCGAAAAAGTGGCAATGAAGCATTCTAAGCCGAGCACAAATATAATGTAAACAGTCTCCCTTTAACCGAATCCTGAAAGGGTGCGTTCCTTCGAGCTATATGATATGTGGAATCGACCTTTTTATATCGTTGGAGTTTCTTTGTTACCTAATAAGTAATTGTATTTATATTGAATAGATGGTGAAAGGGATAAGAGGCTTAGACCTGACGGATGTTTCCGGCTTGGCGGATGCTTCAATATGTCGGATGACTATTGGCGCATTCCAAATCGTGAATTGTGAAGGGATGTCTGTGTGAAAGAATCGGCTGTCTTATCTCACTCAGCGAAGGACTGCATGTCGATGAGTTTCTTGTAGAGGCCGTTGAGCGAGAGAAGGTGTTGGTGTGTGCCTCTTTCGGCGATATGACCGCTGTCCATGACGATTATTTCGTCGGCGTGGCAGATGGTGGATAGGCGGTGGGCTATGACAATGCTGGTGCGCCCCTGCATCAGGTATTCCAAAGCTTGTTGCACGGCTTGCTCACTCTCTGTATCGAGCGCGCTGGTGGCTTCGTCAAGGATAAGGATGGGCGGATCTTTCAGCACGGCGCGGGCGATGCTGAGCCGTTGGCGTTGCCCCCCGCTCAGGGTGAGACCTCGGTCACCTATATTGGTGCTATAGCCTTCCGGCATCTGCTGGATGAACTCGTCGGCATGAGCCACACGGGCGGCCTGACGTACTTGTTCGATGGTGAAGTCGGTGCGGCCGAAGGCGATATTGTTGGCTACGGTGTCGTTGAAGAGAATGCAGTTTTGTGAGACCAACCCAATCTGGGCTCTGAGGCTATTGATGTTGAGGTCGGGGAGGGGGATGCCGTCGATGAGGATTTGGCCTGCGGTGCAGTCGTAGAAACGGGGCAAGAGGTCCACCAAGGTGGTTTTGCCGGCCCCGGAAGGGCCTACGATGGCTATGGTCTTGCCTTTGGGAATGACGAGGTCTATGTCGCGTAGAACATAGGTGGGATGGGGTTGCCCTTCATGTTGGTAGGCAAAAGAGACTTTTTGATAAGTAATTTCCTTTTGGAAGCCGGTAAGTACTAGAGCGTTTTTTTTCTCATAGATGGTTTCGTCGGCATCCATCACTTCAAAGACACGTCCGGCGGCGGCGTTGGCTTTTTGTAGATTGTTGTATACGCGCACCATGGACTGCACCGGAGGAATCAGACGGGCAAAAAGGATGATGAAAAGGATGAAGACCGAAGAGAGGAGCTGGCCCTTAAGCACGGCCATGCCTCCGAGGATAAGGATGAAAACCAGCCCGAGTGTGAGCAGTATTTCGGACAGGGGACTGCTGAGTTCGCGCCGTTGGGCCACGCGAATCATCGTTCGGGCATAGTCGTCGTTGGTTTTGGCAAAAAGTGTGGAACGGCGTTGTTCCTGCCCGAAGGAGATGATGGTGCGGATGCCAGCAATGGATTCTTCCAGTTGTGCGAAGAGCTGTCCCAGTTTGTTCTGCCCTTTGGCAGAATTGCGTCTGAGGCTATTCCCTATAAGGCCGATGAGCCATACCGCCAAGGGCATGATGAGGAGGAAATAGAGGAAGAGCCGCGGGCTGATGAAGATGAGTGCGGCGGCAAAGAGAAGGATGTTGATGGGGTCTTTGCCAAGCGAGATGACTGAGGTGAGAACACCCCATTCGATGTCGGCGATGTCGTTGGACATGCGGCTGATGAGGTCGCCTTTGCGCTGGGAAGTGAAGTAGGAGACGGGGAGGATAGTGATATGGTGGTAGATGTCGTTGCGCAGCCGCATGGTGATGCCGTTGCGCATAGGACTGATGAAAAATTGGGCCATATAGCGGCAGAGGTTGGACAGGAAAGAAAATGCTAAGTAGCCCGTTGAGATGGCCACTAAGCAGGGCCAGAGGCCATAGAGCCCCTTGTACTGTGCCAGATTATAGGTGAGCCAGAGGGAGAAGTATTCTTGTTCGAAGGCGAAGGGTGGCAACGCTTCTGCCGGTTGGGAAGTGCCGAAAAGTAGTTCGATGAATGGCACGATCATGATGAAGGTGAACATATTGAAGAGTACCGCCAGCGTGTTGAAAGCCAAGTTGGCAACGATATTGCCGGGATAGTATTTGAGGTAGCGGAAAACTCTCCAGATGTCCTTCATGGTGGTTCGGCAGACTACAGCTTGGTGGGGTCTATGTGGAAATTGGCTTCGGGACCGTTGCAGGGGGTACTGCAGTGGAGTGAGCACTCGGAACAAGGGGTCAGCTCGCCATGGAGGCGTTTCTTTACTAGGTCAATGAGGCTGTTGCGGACGGGTTCGAGGAGAATCTGTTGCAGTACTTCGTCGCAAAAAGCATAGGAAAGCATGGTGATGGCGGAACGTTCGCTGATTCCGCGGGAGCGGATGTAGAAGAGTGCCTGCTCGTCGAGCTGTCCTACGGTGCTGCCATGCGAGCATTTGACATCATCGTTGTATATCTCCAAAAAAGGCTGGGTGGTGATGTGGGCCTTGTCGGTAAGGAGTATGTTCTTGTTGGACTGATAGGCTTCGGTTTTGGTGGCTCCCTCCGCCACCAGCACATGGCCGTTGAAGGTGCCGCGGGCACTGTCGTCTAGAATGCCTTTGAAGAGTTCGCGGCTGTGGCAGTTGGGATAGGCGTGATGGACAAAAATATAGTTGTCCACCTGTTGCTCCTGGTCGTTGAGGTATAGGCCATGGGCCTCGACCTGGCAATGCTCGCCCAGCATTCGGATTTCGGTGTGGTTGCGGATATGTCCCCCGTTGAGTGTGAGTGCCACGGAGCGGAAAGAGGCTCCCTGCTGCATGGAGACATAGGTGTGGTTGAGTAACCCGGTCTGATTGTTGAGGTTTTGCATCTTATAGTATTCCACCTGGGCACCCTCCATGAGGTGGATTTCTGTGACATTGTTGGCGAAGGCAGGGGCGTTGTCGTAGGAGTCGTCGCAATGGACGATGACTACATGGCTGTTGCGGCCCACCACCACAAGATTGCGTGTTTGTAGGAAAAGGCCGTGGCCGGCGTTGATGACGGACTGGAGCTGGATGGGTTTGCTCTGGAGTGTCTGTTCGGGAATGAAGGCAAGGATGCCGTCAGTATAATTGTCAGAGTTGATTTTTAGGTAGGGGTTGTCCTTGGGACAGCACTTGCCAAAATATTGGCCGACGAAGTCGGGGTGCTGCCTGCTATAATCGCGGAGGCCGGCAAGGAGGGTGCCCTCCTGAGTCTCCTGGGTCTGCTGGTAGCAGAAACCGTTCTCGGTAACGAAACGGACGGCGTTGAGGTCGGGTATGTTGCAGTGATATTCGGCAGTTTGGCGTTCACCTTTCGGCAGAAGGAGTTCGGAGGAGAGGATGTCGGAAAAGTCGACATGACGCCACACCTCGTTCTTCCTCAGGGTAGGCTGGATGTTTCTGAACTGCTGTATTATATTTTCCATGTTCAATTTGTAGTTGTCTATTGTTTTGTCAAGAGTTAGAAAGCTGCTGATCGTTGATGCGTTTTGGTGAGCATTGTTTTTTGCATGACTTGCGATGGGTTAACTATGAGTGGTTGCTGTCTTGATTGTCAATTCTGACGCTCCTAGGCTGGGGTATTATCGTTTTAGAGGTTGGGAGTAGGAGAGCAGTGCCAGCTCATGCTATACTAACGCCAAGCAAAGATATGGAAAAAACAAGAGGTGTCTCGCCAGTTTGTTTCTTCTGGTTCGCTATAGACTTTTCAGCGTTCTTGACGTGGTTATCATTTTTCGAGTTCTTCTTTGATCCATTCGTAACCGCGGGTTTCGAGTTCGAGGGCCAGCTCCTTGGGCCCAGTTTTGACAATGCGGCCTTCATAGAGGACATGGACAAAGTCGGGAACGATATAGTCGAGCAAACGCTGGTAGTGGGTAATGACCACGGTGGCGTTGTCGGGACGACGCAATTTGTTGACGCCGGTGGCAACGATGCGGAGCGCATCGATGTCGAGGCCGGAGTCTGTCTCGTCAAGGATGGCGAGGGTGGGGTCGAGCATGGCCATCTGGAAAATCTCGTTCTTTTTCTTCTCGCCACCGCTGAAGCCTTCGTTGACGGAACGATTGGCCAGATTGGTGGTCATTTCAACGATGGCTTTTTTCTCGTTCATCAGTTTGAGAAACTGAGCACCGGAGAGCGGGTCCAGACCGCGATATTTACGCTGTTCGTTGACGGCGGTGCGCATGAAATTGGTGATGCTTACGCCGGGAATTTCCACAGGATATTGGAATCCTAGGAAGATGCCTTCGCAGGCGCGGACATCAACAGGCATGTCTAGGATGTTCTTGCCCTTGTAGATCACCTCTCCTTCTGTGACGGTGTATTTGGTGTTGCCGGCAATAATGCCTGCCAGGGTGCTTTTCCCGTTGCCGTTGGGCCCCATGATGGAGTGCACCTCGCCAAGGTTGATTTCGAGATTAACTCCTTTGAGGATTTCCTTGTCGCCGATGGAAGCGTGCAAATTGCGTATGGATAGTAATGACATATTTGCGTGTAAATGTTTAGTTCTTATTTTATTATATAAATATATATCATTTTGCTGATTGTACAAAAATACGATTTTTTGGGCAAATAGCAATTTTGTATTTTCTTAGTTGAGAAAATTTGTGTACTTTTGCACCCATTATAAACGTCATCGAACATTGTTAAATAAGTAAATTGCACAAACTTCTATGGATTCTCAGATAGTGACACTTACCACCGATTGGGGTGACAGGGATTTTTTTGCCGGAAAAGTCAAAGGCAAGCTTTTTTCGTATATTCCTGGTGTGCGGATTGTAGACATCACGCACAATATCGAACCTTTCCTCTTTATGAAGACCATCTTCATCGTCCGGAATGCCTGCATGGATTTCCCCAAAGGGACAATCCACATCATCGATGTCAACTCGTCTGAAACGGCAGACATGCCTTTTGTGGTGGTGGAATACAGGCAACAGTATTTTATCTGTATCGACAACGGGGTGCCCGGCGCACTTTTCGGGAGGGAGGCTACCCAGGCCGTGACAATCAATGTGCCGCGAGAGACCGATTTCTTTACATTTGCCGCAGCAGATCTTTTCTGCAAGGTGGCGGCTTTGCTGGCACAGGGCGTACCCCTGTCGGAGATAGGCCCACAACGTGAGTTGGATATCAAAACACCCATTATGACTGATGTATCCAGCGATGTCATCAAAGTACCGGTAGTCTATGTTGACAACTACGGCAATGCATATCTGGACATGACTTACGAGGAGTTTGAACGTTTGCGGCGAGGACGTCCGTTCAGCATGATGGCGCGAGAGTTTACACTAAACAAAATAAGCCGAAGCTATTCGGATGTTCGTTCGGGTGACTTGCTCCTCACGGTTTCCTCTACACGCAATCTGCAAGTGGCTGTTCGCGACGGGTCGGCTCAGATGCTCGTGGGTTTGGACTGTCTCAGAACGGTAACCCTCTCTTTCAAGAATATGTGAACACAACCATACAAGACTACCAAGTGGGTAGCCCAGAATGAATATAGCGTCTCTATCAAAGATACGAGATGCTATTCTTTTGTGTCGGCAGGGACCTCGTCAGCAAAGTTGGCGGCGAGCATGGCCTGGATTTCGGGAGCCTCATAGCCGCGGGAGGCTAGGAAGGTGACCAGCTTGGAACGTCGTTTGGCTTTGGTTTCGTTAGGGTCGTAGGTCTGCCATTTGGTGTTGGCCACGTCAAGCAGGATGTTGCGGTACTCCTCATCAGGAATCTCACTCAGTGCTTCGGTGATGAATTTGGGGGGCACCTGCTTGGAACGGAGCTGGTAGATGACTTTCAGCCGGCCCCATTTCTGGTTACGAAGTTTGGAGCTGACATAAGCTCGGGCATATCGTTTTTCATCGATGTATCCTTGGTCGATGAGTCGGTTGACAATTTTGCCCGAAATTTCGATGGACGCACCCCAGTCACTCAGTTTTTTTCTAACCGATGTGCGGCATTGTTCTTCATTGGCACAGTAGCGTTCTGCTCTGGCTAACAGCGACATTTCTTCTTCTGACATATTTTGAACCATGATGCAAAATTACAAAAAAAACAAATGCGCCAAAAAATTTAAGATTTTTTTTTATTAACAATCGGTTGATATGTGAAAAGAATTGTGTATAGGGAAAATGTCAATATGCTATTTTTCAGTATATTGCGTTGGAAAGGCAATTTTCAATTTCGGGGGGTGCCGATGTGGGTAAACTCACGTATAATTCAGGATTCATAATTCAAGTTCTCATAGTCCAGCACTCATAATTCGACACCCATGATTAAAAATATTTCCGTTATTCCGAAAATAAATCGTATCTTTGCATAACTAATACTATACAATTGAAATTATGGCGAAAGGAAGGATTTTATTTGTAAACCAGAGTATTGTGCCGTTTTCAGCCGAGTCTGATGCGGCCGTTCTTGGGCGTCGCTTGCCCCAGTTTACGCAAGAGTTAGGCCGTGAGATTCGAGTTTTCATGCCTCGTTTTAATGATGTCAATGAGCGTAAGCACCAGCTCCATGAGGTAATACGTCTTTCGGGTATGAACCTTATAGTGAACAGCTGCGACCATCAGCTCATCATCAAGGTAGGGTCCATTCCTTCTGCCCGACTGCAGGTTTATTTTATAGACAACGAAGAGTACTTTGCACGTTTCGGAAATACCTTTGACGAAAAGGGGGTGCTCAGACCTGAAAATGATGAGCGCATTCTATTTTTTGGCCGCGGCACTCTTGAGGCGGTCCGCAAGCTTGCTTGGCAACCTCATTTGATTCATTTTACGGGATGGTTCAGCTGCATGGTCCCGTTCTATCTCCGCCGAATCAACAAGGAGAATGCTTTCTTCAGCGGTGCCCGCACCGTGCTTTCCCTCACTGATGATGATTTTGAGGGCTCTTTCTCCACCGATTTGGAGAAAAAAATGCGAGCCGATGGGGCCACGGCTAAGGATTTGCGCCTGTACCAGAACCTTGATTACATGACCTTGATGAAGGCCGCCATCACTTATGCCAACGGCATCGTCATCTCGTCACCCAATGTCAATCCCGAATTGGTTCAGTATGCTAAGGAGAGCAAGCGTTATGTGTTAGACTACAATCCCGATGCCACTGAATTCTACACAAAAATCAATAAACTTTATGAGACGCTCTGCGGGAGTGCTCTCAACAATTAGAACTTTTTGAATCTTATTTCTCTAGCAATGTTTTTGAAGAAACTTTTTTTCTCTCTGGGTCTGTTCTTGATGTTGTTGCCCTGTGCATGTACTGAGGACGAGACAGACCTTGGCATGTCTTTACAGGACCCATTCACTCTCTATAGTGGAACACGTGACACCATTTCGTTGACGGCTTTTACCATCTTGGACGACTCGCTCTCCACGGTGGGCTATTCTTCGGGTATTATTGGTGACTATTCCGACCCCATTTTTGGCAACATGAAGGCCATCCTTTATTCTCAGATTGCCGCCCCTGGAGAGGGTATCAATATCTCCGATGCCGTTGTTATCGACTCTGTGGTGATGACTCTTGTCGTTGACACCATCTATCCCGTCATGCCTGATTCGACACCGCGTACCTTTCATGTGATAGTCAACCAATTGGCCGAGACCTTTAAGCCGGATAGCAGCTGTATCTCCACTAAAATGATTCCCGAGAGCAATGTCTGTTTCTTCGACGATGAGGTGACATACTATGCTGATAGTCTCCGCCTGCGCATGCGAGAGACCATCTATCCTGTTCTCAGGCAGTCGTGTACCTATGAGGATTTCTTCGACTATTCCAAGGGTATAGCTATCAAACTGGCTGACAATTCCCAAACGGCCATCACCGTGGACTTATCTGCTTCCAATACCACTCTGCGACTCTACTATCATACCGACAACGTTGACAGCACACTCCAGTTTATTTTTACAATTAATGGCAGCGCAGGCCACTCTATGTATTTTGCTCACGACTATACGGGCACAGCTTTGGCCCCGTTCGCCACTAACCGCAAGGATTCCATCAATGGTACCGACAGGCTGTATCTTGAACCTCTCGGAGGTACCCGTGTACGGCTTGGTTTCCAGTCTTTTCTAGACCGTTTCCGCAAGAAACATCCCTCGGCTGTGATACATTATGCCGAGTTATTGCTTCCCGTGGCAGAGGGCTTGAATGACACTTCTATGCCTGTACGTATCCTTGCTCTGAAGAACCATGCTGACGGAACGTCTACCTATGTCACCGATGCCAATGTGCTCACTAATGCGTATACTTTCGGCGGCTTCGACGGCTATTACGATCGTCAGAAAAAACAGTACCGCCTTCGTGTCACTCGTCATCTGCAGGAGCTGATGCGTTCCGGCAAGGACTACGGAACTGAGTTGATTATCGATTCCCGCCGTTCGTCTGCTTTTCGTACCGTTATAAATGGCACAGCTACAGACAACCCCATCCGTATAGATTTTGTTTATTCCGAATAATTTTTTTGATATATGAAAAAAACGCTCATTTTTGTTTTCGGGTGCCTGGTGACACTTGCTGCCAGTGCTCAAATTCATTATGAAGAGGCATATGCTACCCATCCCGACCAAATGTATGTCTCCGGTACGCTCAACGATGACAGTGTGCATATAGGCAACTGGACGTGGTGGCACCCCAACGGACAGGTCTTCCGTCAGGGTAAATACGACAGTCAGGGCCGCAAGGTTGGTGTCTGGCGCACTTTCTACAACGACGGTACCAAACATGAGGAGACCGTCATGAGTGGTTCTGGTACCTCTCGCACTTGGTATCCCAACGGTGCCAAACAGAGCGAGGTACCCGTAGTGGACGGCAAGAAACAAGGCCTGTTTGTCTCTTGGTATACCAATGGTAAACAGAAAGACGAGGTGCCTTATGTTGATGGCGTCCGAGAGGGCAAGACACACGAATGGCACGAGAATGGAAAACTAAAGTTTGAAGGGACTTATGTCGACGGCGAGCTTGAAGGACCCGCCACTTGGTGGTTGCCCGATGGCAAGAAAGACCAGGAGGGCCGTCTTGTTCAGGGCGAACAGGATGGCGAGTGGGTTTTCTATTGGCGTACCAACGGCAATGTGGGCATCCGCGGCCATTATACCAACGGCAATGAAACAGGCGTTTGGACCTACTATTATGAGACTGGCGAAAAGTGGCGCGAAGGCCAGTATAACAATGGCTATAAACAAGGTTTATGGACCACATGGTACGAAAGTGGTCAAAAGCTTCACGAAGGCCAGTATGTCAATGATAAAGAAGAAGGCGTTTGGACTGCATGGTATGAGGATGGCAAAGTAGACTACACGGGTAGTTTCCACAAAGGTCTCAAAGAGGGACTATGGCGCGGCGTGTATGAGGACGGCAGCGTTCGATACGAAATGAACTACCACAATGACCTGCAGCACGGAAAGACGGTACGTTATCATCCCAATGGCAAAGTGGAAATTGCCGAAAACTATGTCAATGGCGAACGTGACGGCAAGTACGAACGCTACAATGAAGGTGGCTATCCCGAGGAGAAAGGCACCTTTGTCAAAGGACGCAAGCAGGGCAAGTGGATTTGGTATGACAAGTATGGCAACGAGGGTATCATATCCATGTTCAAGGACGGCTTTATGACCTCCATGGAGGACAAAACTGCTTCCAAACAGGATTCAAAAGACTCCCGCAGACGCTGATGCACCTTTTGTTGGCTTCCAAATCTCCGCGCCGCCGCGAGTTGTTGGCGCAGTTAGGTATCTCTTTCTCTATCGTCAATGTCGATGTCGAAGAGCATGTCGACGCTGCGCTTCCTGCAGCTCAGGTAGCTGAGGCGTTGGCAATGCTCAAGGCGGGGGCATATACCGCTGCTATGGCTGACGGTGAAGTATTGGTCACGGCCGATACCGTCGTCGTGCATCAGGAGCAAGTTTTGGGCAAGCCCCATACCCGTCAAGAGGCAGTCTCCATGCTTCAGTTGCTTTCTGGTGATGTGCATCAGGTCTACACAGGGGTTAGCCTAAGGAGCAATCAACGTTCGGTCAGTTTTACAGAGTGTACACAAGTCCATTTCCGCCCGTTGTCGATGCGCGAAATAGACTATTATGTCGACCACTACCGTCCTTTTGACAAAGCAGGGGCTTATGGCATACAGGAATGGATTGGCATGGTTGGAATAGAACGCCTCGAAGGCTGTTTCTACAATGTGATGGGCTTACCTCTGGCTCGACTTTATCGCGAATTGCAGGCTTTCGTCAATGGCAACGAATCCCTCGTCGACTAATTGTCGAAGCACGTTCTTTACTTTTTCTTCGTCCACTTCGGGCAACTGCTCCAGCAATTGGTCGCATCTGAGTGGTTTTATCTTTAGTTCTTCCATGATTTGTTTTTCCAGGGATAAGCTCTTCGTTCGACTCTTTTGGGTAATGCACAAGTCGCAGATGCCGCAAGCGTCGGTGCTTTTTTCGCCAAAATAGTTTAGCAACAACCTGCTTCGGCATCCCTCTTGGGCAGTTACATATTCCCGCATGGCCTCTTTCCGTTGGTCGGCGTGTTCTTTCAACATCGCGTAGTTGCTTTCGCTCAGGTAAAGGTCTTTGGCATCGATGCGGGGGGAGACGAAGATGATTTGCGGTTTCTTCTTTTTGGGTTGGTAGATAATTACTTTTTGAGCGTCCATGTGCAGCAGCATATTGGTAATCTGTTCCACATCCATGTACATTCGGCGTGCAAGGAGTCGCTCGGAGATGGGGGTAAAGTCGGTGAACAGGCCTCCATATAGCCGGAGCATCAGCAGTAGAAGGTCGCTGTATTTGGGCTGGTCAAGTTGGTATCTGTAGAGCTCTTCGCGACTGATGGGAACATATACCTTCGACTCGCTCTCTTCCCTTTCGGGCAGGAGTAAGAGCCCCTCACGTTCCAGGAAACGGGTGGCGTTGAAAAGCTCAAGCACGTTGAAATGATAGGTGTTACAGAGTCCTTCTAGGTCGAAGTCGAACTGGCAGTTCTCGCCGGCACCTATGGGAAGCTGATAGTAGTTGCAGATGGCACGGTATATGTTGGCAATTTTCTGTCGTGAGGGGAAACTCTGCTCAAAGTTCTGTTGGAGGCCATCTAGGTCGGCGTCATTGTATAGCATTACGGCATAGGACTTCTTACCGTCGCGGCCGGCGCGTCCTGCTTCTTGGAAATAGGCTTCGACAGACGAAGGAATGTCCATATGGATAACATACCGTACGTCAGGTTTGTCAATCCCCATGCCAAAAGCATTGGTGGCCACGATGACCGACACTTCACCCTTCATCCAGCGCCCTTGCGCTACGTCGCGTTCTTTGGGTTCCAATCCCGCATGATAGTAGGCTGCCGTAATGCCGTTGTGGGTTAGTAGTTCAGCCACTTCGCGGGTCCGACGTCGGTTCCGTACATAAACGATACCGCACCCACCGGTCTTTCTTATCACGCGCAGCATGCGACCCTCTTTGTCCATCTCGTGGAACACCATATAGGAAAGGTTGTCCCGTCGGAAGGTCGTCTGGTATAAGCGGCTCTGCGGTCTAAACAATAGCTGCTTTTGTATGTCAGCTACTACTTCTTTCGTGGCTGTCGCGGTCAGGGCAATGATGGGGACAGGTGGAAAATAGACCCTGATGCGTGCAATTTCCAAATAGCTGGGGCGAAAGTCATAGCCCCACTGCGATATGCAGTGGGCTTCGTCTACTGCAATCATCGAAATGTTCATCTGTCGAAAATGCTCTATGAAGACCCTTTGGCGCAACCGTTCAGGCGACACATAAAGCAGTTTGATGTTCCCATGGATGCAGTTGTTGAAGATGATTTCTTGTTCTATTCCGCGGGTACCCGATACTAGACAGGCAGCCTTGATGCCTCGTTCGCGAAGCTGCTGCACTTGGTCTTTCATCAGTGATATTAGGGGCGACACCACTAAGCAAAGTCCGTCTTTCAATAGTGCGGGTATCTGATAGCAGATTGATTTTCCACCTCCCGTAGGCATCAGCACCAATGTGTCATTGCCCTGCGACACGGATTCAATAATCTCTTCTTGTAAAGGTCTGAAGGCATCGTACCCCCAGTATTTCTTCAACAGCTCTATAGGTTTTTTATTGGGCATGATATTACCGCTTAAAGGTGAAAAAAAAGGAATTTGGGGAAGCAGCATTCTATAAATCCAATCCCAGCATTATCTCACAATGTGTGTGGAATGTATGGATTTCCGGATGGTTATCAATGACTACCTCTTTTTGTTATAACTAATAATGACTATCTGCATTGCACCGAAGAAGCCTCGGAGAGGCTTAATCTTAATAACCCCATACAAGAAAATCTCCGATTTTCGCAGTGTGGGGATTGGAATCAACCCCATAAGTGCGTCTCGGAGAGACGCGATTTCATATTTCGGACGATAGCGGATAATCATTAACTAATTATAAGTAATGGGGTGGCTGCTAATTACTGTGCATGATACACTAACTTGGCCGCCACCCCACAACATTCGTTGTGAATAACGATAGACTATCTAATCAGGGTCACCGTACCCTTCTGTGTGACGATATCCTCGGTGCCGGGTCTGCGGTAGCGGATAACGTAGGTGTAGGATCCCTGTGGCAGTTTCTGGCCTTCGTAAGTACCGTCCCAGGCAAAGTGTAGGTCTTGGCTGGTGTATACCTGGCGGCCCATGCGGTCGTAGATGTATACAGAGAAGTTCTCCTGTGCGTTGGCGGTGTAGATGCTGAAGGTGTTGTTGTCGGGACGCTCAGGGGTGAAGGCGTTGGGGGCAAAGAACGTGAACTGGGTGACGGGCAGTTTGAAGTTGAGGGTGTCAGAGCAGTCGAGGTCGTTGTATGCTACCAGGGTGACGGCAGAGGAGTCTGAAGAGACCTCGCCAAAGTTGTGGCTGCAAGGTGAGGTGTACTCCTCGGCCACTCCGTCCTCGAAGTGCCATACGCGGCGCACGCTGTAAGGCGAAGCATCGGTAAGGGTCACCACGGGATTGTCGGAGTCGACGAATTTAGGAGAGGTCTCCACAGTGGCAACAGGCACGGGGTGCACAGTTATTTTTTCGGTGAGGGCATCGGCGTTGCAGTCGTTGGTGCCGTGGCCCACCAGAGTGTAGACGGTGGTCTTGGAGGGTCTTACAGTGATAGTGTCAGGACCATATCCATCGGCATCGAGCAGCATGTCGAGTGTGGAGTCTGCTGGGGAGGCAGTCCAGCTGTAGTTGTAGGCGTTGCTGGCCGTCAGGGTGACGGCATCACCCTCGCACATGTCGTGGCGCGAGATGGAGAGGGTGGGGTTGACACGGTAGGCGTTAACGCTGTCCCAAGCTTCGCACTGCATGGGGCTAACCACTTTCACATAGTATCTGCAGGTGTCGCCATAGGGCATAGTGCGGAGGTTCTGGCCTTCGGAGATGAAGCCGTTGCCAAGGGTGTCGAGATACCACAGATAACGGCATCCTTCGGTTTCGGTGTTGACGGTGATGTCGGTCTGCTGTCCGTTGCATACCACGGTGTCGCCGGAAACTTCCAATTCGGGGTGCTGGAACACCACTACTTGGTCGAAGGCACTGGATGTACACCAGATGGTGTCGTAGGTGTTGATGCTGTCGCGTGTGAAGAGGCCGTTGTAAGCCACCATTTCGATAGGATTGCGGTATTCGGAGAAGACACGGCTGAGGCTGTTGTCGGTTCCTGTACCTCTTTGGGTAATGGTTTCGACCGGTACAAGTTGGTCATTTTCGTCGTATTCGTATAAAATCCAGTCGCGTCGGACGCTGTTGGCGGTGGTGTCTTGGAGGACGACGGTCTCGGCAACACAGACGTCGCGGCCCGGATAAATGGTGAAACCGGCATGTGGGCGGCCTAACACCTGGATGACGTAAGTACTATCAGTATAGCATGTGCTGTCCACACTGTTGTAGGAACGTACCTTTACAGCGTACTGACCGGGCTCGTCATAACGATGGTTGACCTCGGCACCTACAGCACTGTCAATGACTGGCGTGAGGGTGTCGCTGCTGCCATAGAACCACCATTTAGTGATGCTGGTGTCGCAACCGTTGATATCGTTGGGCACATAACTCTTGTTGGTCAGATAAATGTCTCCGTCGCAAGACTTGAGTGTGTCAATGTCCATGGTAGGTTTGGTGTTCCTTACACGCACATAGACTTTGGATGTGAATGGAATATTCTCATTCATGCGTGATGTCATGTCGCAGCGGAAGACCTGTTCGTTGGTGTATCGGCCAGCCATAGAGCCTTCGGTTAGGAGGAAATCCTCAATTTGGCAACGGTACACGTTGTCGGTGCTGGTGTTGGGAGTTATCTGAGTGAAATTGATAGTGCTGGGCACATTGTAGAGACTTGATATACCTTCAGTACCGGAGTTGCATTTGTACCATACGTAGTTTTCCAAACCAGGAGGAGCGGTCAGCTCCTGCACCATCTGGGTGGAGCCAGCGGGGCATCCCGATGTCTTAATTTCCATTGGCTGACACTCTCCGGCAATATAGGCGCATCCATAGTGTACGGACATGCTACAATCTCCCGAACCAATCTTAATGCGGATGGTTTCGTATAGGTATTTGTTCAGGTTGATAGCTACTTTGTTCCAAGGCAGATAGATGTTGCAACCATTGGAAGCTCCTGAGTTGTGCAGTCCGGTGCTGCCAACATAGAAAGGAGACACGTCCGAACCCGTACCGGCCGGGGTGGGTCGAATGTAGCACAGTGTGTCGTGTCCGATGCGCTCCCAGGTGCCATTGGTTCCCGAACCGCTAACGCGTTTCTCAATCTCGATGGCAAATTCAGGGTTTTGTGGGATGCTGTGCTGACCGTTTTGCAAAGACAGGGCATACCAAATAAAGATAAGTGAGTTCTGTGGGCGAACATCCAATTGGTAACAAAGCATTTCGGCTTCGTGGGTACCGCCACAGTTGTTGCCCAAACGTATAGAACTGGTATATGTTGGGTCTGGAGGTAAGTAGCTTAGGCGGTTGTATGTAAGGGCGTCATAGCCGGGTCCTTTAATAACGAATCGGTTCATCTGGTCGCCTTGGCCATTGATGTTGGTTGAGGCGGGTGATGCATTTGTGCAGTTTGAGCCAGAAGCACGGGAAGCCAATTGGCTGGCGGGAATTTGATCTCCCCAGGTTCGCATTCCCCAATTGCCGCATACGCTGGTGAAGGCATCTTTAGATCCTTCGTAGCCATACCACACGGCGTTGGCTGAATTGCCAGCACCGGTAATCACAAAGCTTGTAGGGTTCTTAAGACCTTTACAATAGTCTGATCCTTGGCCCATAGAACTTATTGAAAGCAATAGGACAGTACTTATAGCAGTCAGTTGCTTGAAAAAACTATTGGTATTCATAATGTTAGTATTTATATTATATTATCTATCTTCTCTTATTTGAGCTGTTTGATAGACCCATAAGAATTTTATTTTCACTATTAGGACACTATTGGGGTTACTTTGCTGCAAATAAAATGTTAAAAATGGAAAATGTATATAAAGGTGTACTGGCTATTTGCCATTGTTGATGTTTTTTGGAAGTGGAGGTGTTTCCCATCAGTAGACACGTTTTTTTTACTAGCTAAAAAAACCAACAAGTTATTCACTTGTTGGCTCTTTTGTGGGAGTAATTGGATTCGAACCAATGACCCTCTGCTTGTAAGGCAGATGCTCTGAACCGACTGAGCTATACTCCCTTATGCGCTTTGTTGGCAAATTTTTGTCTCTCAAATTCGTTTGCAAAGATACGACTTTTTTCTGATATAATGAGAAAAAAATGTATTTTTATCTTTTTTTCTTTTTACAGCCAGATAAAAAGTACTTTTTTCTATCTTTTTGCACTCATCTATATCGAGAAAAATGTGTATTTTTGCACTTTAAATGATAAGTCTATTATTGTTATGAGAATAGTTAGAATCCTTTCGCTTTCAGTCTTTTCAATCTTGATGCTGTCTGTGGTGCCATGTTTCACTTCTTGCAAATCCGAGCCACAGCCCGAGCCCCCTGTATTAGAGGAGGCACGCTTTGTGGACTTACTGACCGATGCCTATCTGCTGGAGGGTTTCTATGCCTTCCAGTCTAACTATCATTTCGACACGCTAAAACCCGAAATGATTGCCTCCTATGACTCACTCCTTGCCCGATATGGTATTTCGCAGGCCATTTTCGACTCTACTGTTCTGTGGTATACCCGACATCCCGACATCTTTGCCCGGGTTCAAGACTCTGTCATGTTACGCCTTACCCCCGAAGAGTAGCCTCTATGGCTAGGGACGTCGGTCTTCCCTATTTACTCACTGTCTCTTCGTTGTTCCTAGGTGCTTTCTCCGGCAATGTGAGTCCTGGTACTTGTATGACCTCGTTTACTAGCCAATGTCCATCTCGTTTGACGCAATGAATGAAGCCGTCCTGCTCAGTGGAGGGGGTGTGCTTGTGGTAGGACACAATGGCGGCAGTATCGTCGATGGTGATGTCACCCAGGGTAACTGTGGCGGGGATGTTGTCGGCGTAGACTGCTTGGTCGGTGACGGCTACGATTTTTTCATAGAAGTCCAGCGTGGTGTTGCAGGTTGCCTCGGTGGCATAGGGGCGGGCCTCAGCGGGCTTGTAGTTGGCCAAGGCATCAAGGTACCCTTGGGCACTTTTTCTAATCTGTCCTTCGCTGTTGTTGCAGCTTGTAAGAGCACATATTGAGACAGCGATGGCGATTAATGCTATGTTTTTTTTCATCTTGAATAGTTCATGAGGTCGGTGGCCGGTCGGTCAGGTTTTTATTTTCCCGTAGAGTCCGGTAGGGGAGCTATTTGTGCGGGGCTGACTTGGGCATTGATGGTGTCGGGCAGCGCAAGGGGCACGTATACCAGCCATTGGCCGTTCTCTTGTACCAGCATGATTTCGTTTTCAAGGGTTTTGATGGGTGTGGTCTTGGTATATTGTACTCTCGCGGTGTCGTCTTGAATAGTGATGTCGTTTATGACTATGGTGGCTGGGGTGTTTGATTTGATGTATGCTTGGGGTGTGTAGGGGATAAGTTTGTCGCGCAGGAAGGTGAGGGTGGTTTCGCGGGTTTCCTGTGTGGCATAAGGCATGGCTTCGTCTATTAGATAGTTGCCGGTGGCTTGGAGATAACCCATTGCGTTGGTTTCGATTTCTTTTTTGTCGCTGCTACATGCGGCAAGGACAAGCAGCAGGACTGCTATTGAAGTGTTTTTTAGGTGTTTCATTTTTTTTGTTAGAATAAATAAGAGTCTAGACACAGGGTCCAGACTCTTATTGTGTGTTTTGTTAAACAATGTCAATTACTGCTTGATGGTGATGCCACCGTTGCCGGCAGATATTGAACCACCATTGTTGGTCTTGATGGTCATTTTGCTGGCATCGACAGAACCTTCACTGTTTTTGCCTTTGGTAGATACGCCATTGTTGGAGATGGTGGCCGAGCCTTTCTTGGTGCTGATGGTCATCTTGCTGGCATCTACTTTGACTTCGGTTTTGGGCTCTTCTTTCTTAGCAGCTTTTTTCTTGGCGGGAGTTGCCTTCTTAACGGGCTCTTCTGCTACAACTTCCTCGGTAGGAACAGTGTCAACGACTTCCTCGATGACGGTGGTGTCCACAGGAACCACGGTGTCGATAACCTCCTCGGTGGTATTGTTGTTGTTGCAGGCCACGCTTAGTGACATGGCAACGAGGGCCAATGCTAAAACTTTAACAGTCTTTTTCATTTGTTTTTATCTTTATGTTTGTGAGACTGATTTAGCGGGCGATCTTGGCAACACCTTTGTTTGCTTTCAGAGCGGCTTTGCCAGAGTAGGGAGTCATGCTCTGATTGATGACGTTGAGAGTCAGGGTGCGGTGAGTGCAGTTGTCCAGTGATGTTTGGCCTTCGAGGAGTTCGTGGGCGTGGACCATGTTGGCGTTGACCACGAGACTGATGGTCATGGCGTCAGCATCGAGAGCGGTGATGTTCATGTCAAGGGTGTGGTTCCACCAGTCGCCAATGGTTTCTGTGCTACCGTCTTCGTATCGGAGTTGAATTGCGTCTTCGAGAACCTCATAGTAGTAAAGGTATGCACCTTCGCGGGAAACGCCATCGGTAAAATCGTGTGAACCAGTGTAGGAGCCGGTGGTGGGAGCACCTTGCCAAATGTTGACGAGCTGGATGATAGGAGCCTGGTTAGTAGTAGCAGTCTGGGAAGCAGCAACTAAAATGGCACCCATGCCACCCTGGTTGAGGTACTGTACGTTGGTGTACTGGGCAGTCCAACTGGTTTCGCCGAAGGTGACGTTGACACCAGCGTTCTCTTCGAAGTTGGCGGTGAAGCTAGCATCGGCAGTGACGGTCACGATGCGGGGATTGTTGTTGTTGCCGTCGGCCCAACCGACGAAACGGTAGCCTTCATTGGCGGTAGCGGTAAGGGTAGCGGTAGCTGCGGAATCATAGACGCCGCCGCCGGAAACGGTACCGTAGTTGGGGTTGTTAGCAGACACGGTAATGGTGTACTGGGGGGTGGTGGGGGTGGTGGGTTGTTCGTTGGGATCGCATGCAACCATCAGTGTGCTTGCAACAAATGCAATACCGAAAAATTTGAAAATGTTTTTCATCTTTTGTGTTGATTTTTAAATGTTTATAAATTGTGTTTATTGTTTCTTTTCCGTTTATTAATTTGCAAAGATACGACTTTTTTTCTTATTGCAATTTTTTTTAGTTTTTTTTACGATTTTGGGGTGCTGATTTGTTTCCTTTTTTTTCAATAGTGCTGTTGTGGCAGGTGCCGGACTGGCTGCTTGGCTTAGTTCTTTTTGATGTCCAACGCATCGCGCATCCCATTGCCTATAAGCATAAAGGCCAATACCAGAATCATTATAGCCAAACCAGGGAGCAATGCCAGGTAGGCACTGTCCAGCAGGATGTAGCTGTAGTTTTCCTTTACCATGGTCCCCCACGACGGCATGGGCGGCTGCACTCCGATGCCGAGGAAACTGAGGCCGGCCTCTAAAAGGATGGCACTGGCAAAGTTGGAAGCGGTGACCACAATGATGGCCCCTGTGATGTTGGGCAGGATGTGGCGGAAAATTGTGCGGAAGGTGCTGTATCCTAGGGCTCGTGCCGCCTCTACATATTCTTTCTCTTTGATGCTGTATACCTGTCCGCGCACCACTCGCGCTATGTCCACCCACATGGTTAAACCTACGGCTATAAATACTTGCCAGAAACCTTTGCCCAATGCAAAGGTTATGGCGATAACTAACAGCACTGTGGGTATGGACCACACTACGTTGATTAGCCACGTAATCACATTGTCCACCCAACCCCCAAAATATGCCGCCAAGGATCCCAGGGTGATTCCAATGATAAGTGCGATAAGCACGGCAATAAGCCCCACCGAAAGACTTACACGGCTCCCTATCATGATCATACTTAACACGTCGCGCCCATAGCTGTCGGTGCCTAGGACAAAGGTGCGGGTCTCGCTGCCTACAATTTGCGACTTGCTCACGCGGTGTATTTCTCCGTCGTTGGGGGTACTGCCGGTATAGCTTTCTATCTCTACGCTGTCGCCCACTTCGGCTGTGCGGAAGGTGGGTATGGCTGTGTAGGCTAGTTCTTGTCCATATAGCATTTTGTGCAGCCACCCTGGGGTGGGTTGCGGCTGCCCTTCGTCAACATAAGTGAACTCCACTCGGCTCATCGGCTTCAGGGTGGCCAACTCCAAATACTGCTGATTGCAGTAGGGGGTGCCATCTGGGGTGATAAGGTATCCCAGAAGGGCTATCACTACAAACAGCCCTATGACCCCTAGGCTGACCACCGACAACTTGTTCTGTGCAAAACGACGCCATGCCATACGTGAGAGCGAAGTGCTTCGTGTTGGCGCCGTCTCTTTCACAAATTGTTTGTGCTTCTTGCTGAATACCGCTTGAAAGTTCATTTGCATCAACCCTTTTCTGTGCTATAAACTTGCTTGTTTGGGCTATACAGTGGCTCACTACTTAGTGCTCTACTGGCAGTTACACTACATCAGTCCAAGCTCTATTTTCACCTCGTCGCTCAGGTTGTTGAAATCCCATGGGGGATTGAATGTGAGTTCTACCTCCACAGACTTTATTCCTTGAATGTATCCAACCATTTGTTTGACCTCTTGGTACATATATTCGGCCTCGGGACAGTCGGGTGCTGTCATGGTCATCAGTATTTTGACATTGAAATCGTTGTCAATATCAATATTGTATATCAGTCCAAGGTCGTAGATGTTGACCGGTATCTCGGGGTCGTATATATTTCTAAGACAGTTGACAATGGCCGAGTTGAGGGTTTCTTTCGTGGGTTCCATAAGTATTATTCCTTTATATAAATAAGCAGGCCGACTATTCTGCAACGCTGTATGCCAGGGCATACATCTTCATTTGCTTCACCATGGCAGTCAGGCCGTTGGAACGGGTGGGGGAGAGGTGCTCCTTCAGTCCGATGGCATCGATAAAATGCAAGTCGGCGTCGAGTATATCCTTGGCGGTCTGTCCGTTCAGTGCTCGTATCAGCAGGCATATGATGCCTTTGGTGATGACGGCGTCGCTGTCGGCCTTAAACCACAACTTGCCGTCGTGGTGTTCGCAACTGAGCCACACCCGGCTTTGGCAGCCTTTGATTAGGTTGCTCTCGGTTTTGTCTTTCTCATCAATCACCGGGCAGTCTTTGCCCAGCTCGATAATGTAGGCATATTTGTCCAGCCACTCGTCAAAACTGGCAAATTCATCAACAATACTGTTCGAAATTTCTTCTATAGTCATGATTCTTAGTTATCAGGTTTTCGTGTTAGAGGAGGTCTCTGGCTATTTGTTGTTTGTAGCAGGGTTTGCTCGTAAGTGCGGTTCTTAGGCCTCGTTGTACGCTACTTTGGTGCCGTCTTTACCACATACGCGGCCACTGCACCAAAGACTATCTGAGGCAGCAGAACGGATAGGAACGGATTGAGAGTACCAAAGACGGCGAAGACCGTCGACACTTTCATGAAGACGATGTAGCCGAAGGCCAGTGAGATGCCTATGGCCAGATGCATGCCGATGCCTCCACGGCTCTTCCGGCTCGACACCCCCACGCCTATCAGCGTCATGATGAAGATGGAAAGCGGATTGAGCAGCCGTTGGTACAGCTCTATCTTGGCGGCGATGACGGTGGAAGAGCCCCGCATCCTTTCCCGCACAATGTATTTGTACAGGTCGATGGAGTTCATCGTGGTGATGTTCACCGACGACGAGTTGAAGTCTTCAGGCGTCACATCCAGTTGCCGCAGCGAGTGCTCGTCGCGCGTCAGATGCTCTTGATGCCCATTGATGGTGCGGTGGACAAAGTTGTCGCACTCCCATTTGCCGCTCACGGTGTCGTAGCTGATTTTGCTGCACGAGATACGGTCTACCAAGCGGTAGTTCTTGTCGTACTCGTCTCGGTGGAAATTGTTCACCCTCATTAGGTTGGCATCGTAGCTTTCGGCATATACCTGCACACCGGGCTTCACCTGGAAATGCACGTTGTTGAAGTATTTGGCTCTGTGGACGTGGATGTACTTGTTGTCAAATTCGTCCAGCGTGCGGTTGTTCACCGGTATAAGAAAGTTGCCAAAGGCCAGTACGATTAGGCTCACGATGGTGGCCCCGTACATATAGGGGCGCAACATCCGTTTGTAGCTGATGCCGCTGCCCAAAATGGCTATCACCTCTGTGTTCCCTGCCATCTTGGAGGTGAAGAATATCACGCTGATGAAGATGAACAACGGACTATAGAGGTTGACAAATCCGGGGATGAAATTCAGGTAGTAGTCAAAAACAATTTCCTGGAACGGAGCATGTCCGCCCAGGAAATCGTCGAGTTTTTCCGATATATCAAAGGTGATGACAATGACAATAATCAATGCCATCGCCAGTAAGAATGTCTTCAGGTACTTGAATAGAAGGTACTGGTCAAGTTTTTGTAACGATCTCACTTACTATTCGATACCAAAGAGTTTCTGATACTTCGTAAGGCAGTCTAAGACATTGGTCTTCACGTGGATGAACTCGTCCACGCCGTAACCTTTGAAGGTCTCTATCATCTCCTTCGGGTTACCTGCCACCACGATGCTCTTTACCTTACCTTTAAGCCCTTTGCATGCGGCCTCGGTAATGTCGGCATACTCCTCGTCCGAAGAACACAGCACCACGATGTCTGCCTTGGCCTCCAGGGCGGCTTTCACGCCTTGCTCGGCACTCTCGAAGCCAACGTTGTCGATGATTTCGTAGCCGGCAACACCGAAGAAATTGGTGCTGAAACCGCTGCGGGCTTTGCGCATGGCCAAGTTGCCGTAGGTCAGCAGGAATACCTTGGGACGCTTGCCACTCTTTTCGGTGGCCAGACGCAGATGCTCGAAAGCTTCGGCTCCGCGGTAGAGGCGCAGAGGCTTGATGGGGGTGTCTTTGCACTCGCAGTTGCAGCAGCAGCCGTAGGCACTCTCTTTCTTCAGTCTCTCCAGACCCTTGTCGTTGAGGTTGGGATACTGGTTGGTGCCGAGGATGGTGGTCTTGCGGGTGGCGATGTCCATATCGCGCTGCTGGGCTACGCGGGCCACTTCGTCCTGCACATAGCCTTCAGCGATGGCCTTGGCAAAACCGCCCTTCTCTTCGACGCTCAGGAACTGCTGCCATGCATACTGGGCAATGCTGTCGGTGAGGTTCTCGATATAGTAGCTGCCGGCGGCGGGGTCGACAATCTTGTCCATATAGCTCTCCTCCTTCAGCAGAATCTGCTGGTTGCGGCCGATGCGGTAGCTGAAGCTGTCGGGGTCCTCAAAGGCTATGTCAAACGGGTTGGTAGTGATGCTGTCGGCTCCGGCAATACAGGCCGACATGGTCTCGGTGGTAGAACGCAACATGTTGACGTAGGGGTCGAAGACCGTGGTGTTCCATGTGGAGGTGGTGGCGTTGATGTACACTTTGTAGCAGCAGTCGCAGCTGGGTTTGTACTGCTCGACTATCTTGCTCCACAGCAGACGGGCAGCACGTATTTTGGCAATCTCCATGAAGTAGGTGCTGCCAATGCCAAAGTTGAAGACCATGCGGGGGGCGATGTCCTCCACGGCCAGTCCCAGGTCGGTGAGGTGGGCCAGGATGTCGTTGGCTGCAGCCAGCGTGAAGCCGAGCTCCTGCACGATGTTCGAACCGGCGTTGTGGATATTCTTGCCGTTGACTGTCAGCACATGGAACTTGGGAAGATTGACTTTGGCGTATTCTATCAGGGCCTTGGCCTCTGCAAAGGTCTCTGCCTCACCGCCTTTGTACTCACCTTTCAGCAGGGCGTGCTCATAGGGGTCGAAATTGCAGCTGCCTTCCACGTTCTCGGGGTTGCCGCCGTGGGCTTTGATGAACTCGACAAAGTATTTCAACGTCTGGAGCATATCCTTGCTGCAGAGGAAATTAATCTTGCAGGCTTCGGGAACAATGCCTTTCAGCAGGATTTCCATTTTCTCCTGACTGTCCACCTTGCCGGCTCTTAGGCCGAGGGCGTTGGCTCCGCGATTGAGGGCTTCGAGGGCGGTTGCGTTCATCTTCTCGAGGGTGTCGGGCATAATGTCCTCGCGAATGTCCCACACATTGTTGTCGGCATGTTTGCCACGGGTATAGGGAGCTTGATTAGGATTACTATTGAGGTATTCGAGGTTCTCAAGGTCCTCGGCGCGATAGTAGGGTTTGACCTTGAAGCCTTCAATGGTCTTCCAGACCAGTTTCTTCTCGTAATCGGCACCTTTGAGGTCCTTGTTGATGACTTCTTCCCATTTTTCGGTGGAGATGGGAGGAAACTCGGTGAATAATTTATTGTTTTCCATTATATTAATTATTTTGTATATCAAGTCAACAATCAAGCAAAGATACAACTTTTTTTTAAATAAAAAATATTTTATATGTTGTTCGTATTTCATTGCCGTATTTTGTCTACGCGCAATCCCGATCCGTAATGGGCAAAAGTATGGGTCGCGCTGGCGTGGTCGCGCAGGCGTTAAATCTTGATTTTGTTGTTACTATAGTTTCTCAAGTGCTTTCCTTCTGTCCATTAGCCACCGTGCCCTCTGAAAAACATATCAAGTATGTCCATCGCTCCCGCCAATGGGGTTCAAGCCGACAAAAAGGGGGGCTTATTTAGATAATCTTTCTGTTACGGTTTATTTATTTTTAATTTAACATGATAAATTAAACCTAATCTAAGCATAAGTTAAATGTAATATAAATAGCGTCCTCTCTTCCAACTTGTTTTCGAGAGGTCAATTTTATTTTTGAGGCTATAGAAAATGCAGGTGAGACGGTTTTCCCACCCGAGCTGGCTGCCGCTAGTCGGCGCTGACGGTTCAGGTGATGGGATGAATGGGACGGGGTGGGGAAAGGAGGTTTGGTGTTGAACAGGGTGGTGCTCATTGAGGGGGAAATGTGTTATCTCTATACCTCCCTTGTGGGGCTGGCGGTGTACTTTGCGTAGTGCGGTGTCCGGCATTGCCCAAGGACCTGTCTCGTTTGCTGGATTGACATTCGTGCTTTTTGCTGACGCGGGGACTCTGGTGGTAGGGGAGGGGTTGGGTGAAGTTGGTGCCTCTTGCTGGCGCGGGGACTCTGGTGGCAGGGGAGGGGTTGGGTGATGTCGGTGCCTCTTGCTGGCGCGGGGACTCTGGTGGCAGGGGAGGGGTTGGGTGATGTCGGTGCCTCTTGCTGGTGCGGGGGCTTTACTCGCAGGGGAGGACTTGGGTGTGGTCGGTGCCTATGTAGAGGAGGTAGCCTTTGACGGTAGGGTGTCCCATGGCGCGGAGGGCATCGCAATAATGAATTACCTGGGCATGGTGGTCGGTCTGTGGGGCTCCTGTCTTGAAGTCCACAACCCACACTTCATTCTCTTTGGAGGCAAAGACGATGCGATCGGGACGCAGCACCTCGCCATGCCATATCAGGTTGCACTCGTTTTTGCACTGGTCCTCTGGGCGGAAGAAACGACGCACGTTGGGCTGGCTCAGCATGTGGGAGAGAGAAATGCGCAGGGCCGCAACGCTCTCGTCGGTGTCTTCGACGGATGGCTTGTGGCGCAATTGATAGGTGCTCAGTGCCTCCTCGGCATCGGCGGTACTGTGTATGAGGGCCAGGACCTCGTGCATTTGATTTCCCCAGCGGATGGAGCTTTCGTCGAACTGATTGAATATTTTGGCAGACTGTTCGGCGATGGCGATACGGTCGGTCCAGTCGGGGAAGCTGACGGAGGTCAGTTGCACGTTGGCCATGATGTCTTCTTTGGATTCTTGCTCCTCTTTTTTCTTCGAGGTGTTTTCTGCCTGGGACACCGACTCTTTGGGGCTGTTTTCTCCCAAGGCTGCCACCCCTGGGCGGATTTCATGCAGGTCGTTGCGCTGAGCGAGGTAGTCCTGCAGCAGTGAGCTGTAGTCTGTGCCGGCCTCTTTGTTGTTGGACTGGCAGTAGACCAGTAGCTTTTCTTTTGGACGAGTGAGGGCAACGTATAGCACGTTGATGCGGTCCATGTCCGATTTCTGCAGCTCCTCTTGGTATTCTTGGTCGAAAAGGGTATGCTCTTTCTGTGTGGGACGTATGAGACTAGAGGACAGCGGCAGTCCTGCTTCCTGTGGAATGTGCACCCAGATACTGTCCTGCTGGTCGCGTTTGGTGAGGATGGGGTAGAGGACGATGGGCTTTTCAAGACCCTTGGCTTTGTGAATGGTCATAAGCTGCACGGCATTCAGGTCGCTGGCGGTGCTGGTGGAGAGGCGGTCTTTTTGTTTGTCGAACCACTCCAAAAACTCGCCCAGGTCCTGCCGGTGGTTGCTGGCATATCGGGCCACCACGTTGAGCCATGTGGCAGTGTAGGCGGTCTCGATGCCTGCTAGCTGCAACATCCGCAGGGCCTCCTCGCAGCAGTCGTAGAGGCCAAGGTTTCTCAGTAGGTGGCTGTCGAGGGTCAACCCCTCCTCCTGCAGCAGTTGGTCTAGGTTCACGGCTGAGCGGACATGCATAAAGGCCTCTTCGTGGAGACTCTGGATTCGGCCCAACGCATGCAGGTATTGCAAGATGCGCATGGCGGCCACGCGGTCGCTGTCGTCGAGCAGATATTGCAGCAGGCTGCGCATCAGCATGACTACCCGACTCTGGGTGAGCAGGAAAGACTCGCTGGAGACCACCGGAACGCCCCTGGAGGTCAGAAAGGTGGATATTTCGGCCAGGGTGTGGTTGTCGCGTGCCAGGATGGTCATGTCGCGTAGCTCGTATCCTTTCTCGTTGACCAGGGTACTTATATCTTCCAGCATCTCTTCCCACAATGGGGTGCGGTCCTTATCCAAGTCATAAAAGCCCACCTGCACGTACCCGCCCTCCTTGGTGGGTTGCTGGCGTAGGTCGGGCTCTTCGTTGCGCTCACCTATATAGATGTTCTGTAGCTCGTTGTTGTCGGCAAAGCGGTTGCGGATGGCCCATTCAAAAAAGTCGTTGTTGAAGTCCACCACCGTTCTGGCAGAGCGGAAATTGCGTTCTAGTCGTTCGTTCACGCTGATGCCGGGCGACTCCAACAGCCTGCCGTGAACCGGATTGTCCACCCGTGGCAGGTCTATAAACTGGTCCACATCGCCCTGACGGAAACGATAGATGGCCTGTTTGCCGTCGCCCACCACTAGCGAGGTGTGTCCGGCCCCAACTCCGTTTTCGACCAGCGGCACCAGGTTCTGCCATTGCATGCGCGAGGTGTCCTGAAACTCATCGATGAGGTAGTTGTAGTAGCGGTTGCCAATGCGCTCGTAGATGAAGGGGGTGGGCTCGTCCTGCACCACTTGGGCTATGCGTTTGTTGAACTCGGAGATGTGGACAATCTCGTTGTCCTTGGAGTAGGCCCCCACCAGCTCGCCCAGTTTGTTTATGAGGGCTAGGGAGTAGAGGTTCTTAAGTAGCAGGCGGCGGGTGTTGTAGCGAGTGCCTTCGGTCTCGCTATAGGAACGGATACGTTGAAAGATTTCTTGCAGATGCGGTTTGACGGTGGCCAAGGCCTCCTTGGTAGCTGCCGGGCATTTGGCCGCGCCAAGTTTGTCGCCTTCGAGATAGGCTAGGACGTAGCTGTTGGGCTCGGTGAGGATGCCGTCGGCCAGTTTGCGAAAGTAGGTGCTTGCGCCAGTGCTTCCGTGGTAGAAGTCTGCGGGGTCGAGGCCGGCGTCGGCTATGACCTGCATGCCTTCCTTGCCGAGACTTTTCATTTGCTGCTCATAGGCGCGGTTGTCCTGTCGCATTTCAATGTTGATTTGTCGAAACCGTGCCATGTCGAGGTGGGCCAGGTCGTGAAGGTATACAGGGGTTTGTTCTTTGAAGAGTTCGGCGGAGAGCTTGGCAAGCTCGTTCTCAATCATATAGCTTTTCCCATCGGTCATGCGGCTTTCGGCAAATTCGCACATCACCTGGGTGAGTTCCTCCTGACCCTCGGTGCCCACTAGGGCCATCAGGTCGTCCACGGCATTCTGGATGAGGTCGGTGTTGTCGATATAGACGTCGAAACCCATCGGCAGGTTCAGGTCGTGAGCGAATGTGCGCACCAGACGATGCATGAAACTGTCGATGGTGCAGACGGCGAAGTCAGAGTAGTTGTGCAGAATGGCTTTGCGCACGATGGCGGCATAGCGGCGGAGGGTGCTGTCGTCCAGTTGCATCGACTGGGCTATGTCGGCACCCATAGCTTCGGCAGTGCCTTTGGCAGCCATCTTGTCCAGCTCGCGCAAGATGCGCTCCTTCATTTCGTTGGCGGCCTTGTTGGTGAAGGTGATGGCCAAAATGCGGGTGAAGCGGCTGCGGAGGTCTTTCTCCTCAGCCGAGAAAGCCAACTGCAGATATTGGCGCACAAGGGTGTAGGTTTTGCCCGACCCAGCTGCAGCACGGCAAATGATGAAACGACTGCTATCCATATCAGAATGCAAAAGTACGCTTTTTTTCTGACCCCACAAAATCTTTTTTTTACCGAAAGTGGTGTGCCGAGCCCCTTTCTACCAATGAAAAAGACCCTTTTCCAACACTTTTTTTGAAAAAAATTTCATTCATTAAATATTTGTATACTAGATGTTTGAAGTCACATTTCTTCTTTGGATTAAAAAAATAATCCAAATGGGACAATATTATTTTTCTTTTTCCGTTTTGATAGGGTGATTAAATATTTAGTCCATAGGTTAAATTTAAAATCTTAATAATTATGGTAAGAAAGAAAAAAGAACTGACCACCACGCTGACCAAAGCCGAAGAGCAAGTCATGCAGGCTGTCTGGCGTTTGGGCAAAGGGTTTGCAGGCGATATAGCTGCCGCCGTGGAGGAACCCAAACCCGCCTATCGCACGGTGCTGACCGAGATTCGCATCCTAGAGCAAAAGGGCTTCGTGGGTCACAAAGAATTTAATGGAAACAACCAGTATTATCCACTGGTGAGCAAGGAAGCTTACTCTGGCAAGATGCTGGGGTCGCTGGTGCAGAACTATTTTGATGCCTCCTACGCTTCGCTGGTCTCCTATTTTGTCAATGGAGACGCTGTGGGCGAGGAGGAGCTGGCAACGCTGAGCCGCATCATAGAGGAGAAACGTCGCAGCCAAGCAGAAGGAAAGGAGGACAAGCAATGAGATACCTGCTGCTTTCCACCATGGCCACGGTGCTTTTCTTTGGGGCCTATTGGCTGCTGATGCGGCGCGAAACCCGCTTTGCCATGCGGCGGTTCTATCTCTTGGGTACCCTGCTGCTCTCCTTGCTGCTGCCCTTGGTGCATCTGCCGCTCTCCATTCCTTTAGGCACCCCCGTTGCCCAACGGCTGATGCCTGCCGAAGAGCTTACTCCAGTGGAGGAATCCGCTTTACCTTTGGGCACTCCATCCACCACACAAAGCCAAACGGCTACCTATTATAAAGAATTACCCTCTGCCTTCGGCGAAGAATATGCCTCGCCCAGCGGGTGGACCTATCTGTTTACGGGCCTAGGCATAGTTTACTGGGTAGGCTTTGCCGTGATGCTGGTGCTGCTGGTTGTGCGGCTGCTGCGGTTGCGGAGCCATCTGCGCCAGCTGCCCTTTGAAGTGGAAAAGGGAATCCGTGTCAGCCTCTTGCCCGACGACACGCCAGCCTTCTCCTTCGGCAGGCATATCGTGGTGGGCACCAAGGGATTCACCCCGCTGGAGGTGCGGCAATTGGTGGGGCACGAGCGGGTGCATGTGCGCGGCCTTCACAGCCTTGACATCCTCTTCGGCCAACTGGTCAAAGTAATGCTCTGGTTCAATCCTTTTGCATGGCTCTATGTCCGTGAGTTGAAACGGGTGCATGAGTTTATTGCCGACAGCACGATGCTGGGCTCAGAACAAGGGGCTGATTATGCCCAACTTTTCTACCATCAGGTAAGTGGCAGACCCTACAGCCCACTGGCCAACACCTTTGACTACAGCATGAGCCGCAGCCGCATAGCCATGATGGCGCGCCGCCGTTCCCGTCGGGGCTGGATGCTGCCGCTGGTGGCCCTGCCCATCGTGGCCGTGATGCTGCTGGCCGGATGCGCCTCGACCAATACGCTCAAAGGCTTCTACCAGGTGACCGGCATGGCTCTGCAGTCCGACAATCCCGAGGAACCCACCCTCCATTGCAGCGAGTTCATAGGACTGGAAAACCGCATCTTCGCTTTCCACCGCGACGGACAGCTGCATATCTTCCTCCGCAATGACTTAGACCAAAAAGAACTGGCTTCCTACCGCATCGACGACGATGGCCTGCACCTCTACGACAGCAATGGTAACCCATGGCTCAACATGATGTTGGAAACTCTCCACTGCGACGGTGACAGCATCGTTCTGCGCTTCGTTGATGCCGACCCACTGGGCGGGCTGGGCAAGATGCTCACGGGTCTTTCTGACGGCAGCTACCGCATAGACACCGTCGAGGTCTCCTCCACCACCAGAACCAATGGCGATGAAATCATCGAGGTATACGAAGGCAAGCAGGTCGACACCACCTTTGCCCACGTAGTGGTGCCCAGCCCCAAGGACAGCCTCTACACCTACAGCACCGGCAACCGTCTGTTGGGCGCTGCCACCGACGGCCAAACCACCTATGGTAGCCAGGTGCGGACAGCTCTGGGCGAGACCAAAGTGGAAACAGGCACCCTCTGGGAATTCCAGAACAATGCCCTCGTGCCCGATGCCCGCCAACGCTACGACACCACTGGCTATTTCAACCCCCGCATGGAGGGCGACCGCTTCATCCTACAGGTCACCCTGCGGCGTGTCAAGAAGGTCGGTTCTCTGATGAATCGCTAATAAAGAGTGCTCACCATCAATTTAAAAGTCTATGAAAAAGATTCTTTTAGTGACCGCTGCGCTCGTGGCCTTCTGTGCCGGTGCTACGGCCCAAACCCCAGATGCAAAAAGCATCATTCGCCAGTCGCGCCAAAAGTGCCAGTCCGTCCAGTGCGGCCATTACGAGATGGAACGCAGAATGAAGTACATGAGCGATAAGGACACCACGGTGGAACGTATGTATTGCCACTTCAAGAAAGTGCCAACCGACACCATCTTTGGGAAATACTTTCTGATGGGAAATCCTGACGGTTCGGATTGGAACTCACTGTACACAGGCAACGAATTGGTGGATTTCAATGACGGTACGGGAACCACCATGCCGACTGTGGAGTGGGCGAATGAAATCATTCATTCCCGCCGCAATTATGAATTCTATGAACCACTTACAGAGCAAAGTACTTTTGTGCTGATGAGTGATGAATTGCTGGCCGACAGCAATTATACTTACGACATGCAGGAAACAACAATCGACGGAAGGCCCTGCTATCAGGTTGTCATCAACGGACCCACGTCTGATGAGCCTGATGCTAACTTCGGCATGAAGATTATCCGTAACGAAACCACCCTGTGGATTGACAAGGAGGACTATGTGCAGGTCAGATACTCCAACGCCTATGACATTGTGGAAGGGCTGGACACAATGTATCAGTATGAAGAGTGTCGCCTGCTCTCTTTTGAGCCTACCGTCGACGAGTCGCTGCTGACCCTCAATGCCGTTCCCGCCAACGTGAAGCTCTCCAACTACGTTCCCTACGAAGCCCCCAAGCCACTCCGCAAGCGGTCGGTGGCGCCCGGCTGGGCGCTGCCCACGCTGTCGGGCGACACCCTCAGCCTCTCCGACCTGCGGGGCAAGGTGGTGCTGATAGACTTCTTCTACAAGTCCTGTGCCCCTTGTTGTGCGGCCCTGCCTGCGCTGCAACGCCTCCACGAGAAGTACAAGGACCGTGGCTTCGTCATGGTGGGCATCGACCCCTTTGACGACCCCGACGAAGACGCGATGGCCGACTTCCTCTCCAAACGGGGTGTCAACTACACCGTGGCTTTCGCCGACCGTGAACTAGCCGAGACCTATCATGTCTCGGGCTATCCCACCCTGTTCCTTGTCAACCGCAAAGGCAAGATAATGCAGGTGTACGTAGGCTACTCGAAGGACATGGAGGCCGAAATCGAAGGGCAACTGTTGAAAATGCTCTAGGCAATAATCCAAACAGCTCACCGAATAGTAAATACCTAATTCCCATGAAAAAGCAACTCATGTTGCTGCTGTTGCTCCTGACAGCAGCGGGCGCGACCTACGCCCAAAATACTGACACCCTGGCCACCTCGCAGACCGACTCCATCTACCTCTCCCCTTCGGCCAAGGCCCTGGAGGAGGTGCAGGTCATTGCCCAGCGGCCCCTCTTTGCCGTCGATGGCGAGAAGCAGCTCTACAACGTTGCCGAAGACCCTTCCGTCCAGAACGGCTCGGCCACCGACGCCTTGCAGAACACCCCTGGCATAGAGGTCGATGCCGAAGGCAACATCACCCTGCGCGGCTCGCAAAGCGTAGAGGTGTGGCTCAACGACCGCCCCTCGCACCTCAGCGGTGAGAACCTCAAAGAGTACCTCAAACTCCTGCCCGCCAACAGCATCGAGCGCATCGAGGTCATCTCCAATCCCTCTGCCCGTTACGGTGGCGGAGGGCCTGTGGTGAACATCGTCACCATCAAGCGGATTCAGCGCAACGAGTTCCTGGCTCTCGGAGCCAGTGGCAACCAGCGCCCCCAGGTCTCCCCTTGGCTCTCCTATGTCTATGGAGGCAAGAAATTCTCTTTCAACGCCTACGTCGAATACGACTACAGCCACACTTGGAGCAACGGACAGGGCTCAATCACCCTCCTCACCCCCTCGGGCGACCTCACTGCCACCCAGTCTGCCACCTCGCGCCACGACTATTACCGCCACGGCGGCTACCTCCACTTCAGCGGCACCTACGACTTCGACACCCAGCGAACGCTCACCTTCTGGGCCGGCGGCTACCCCTCCTTCTACCGCAGTGCCACCGTGGTCGAGCAGGACTGGCGTGAGTACATCTATGCCCCCGGCAACTACAGCTTTCACGCCACCAACGACGGCACCGTGCCGCAGGGTGGTTATTTCGCGGGTGCTGACTACACCCGCCGTTTCGACGACAAGGGGCGCAAGCTGTGGCTGCGAGGCGGCATCAACGGCTATGGCTACCAAAGCACCGCCACCATGGTGCGCCAGTATGCCGAGCAGCCCACCCTCGACCGCCAGCTGTGGGAGGTGATGCGCTTCGACAACTGGGCCATGACCAACCTCGACGGCGGCTACGCCCTCCCTTTCGCCAACGATTGGGAGGCCGAGGTGGGTGGCAGTTTCAACTACAACTTCCCCAGCCACTACCATTACACCCGCGACAGCCTTCCTGGCCTCCGTCGCGACACCCTCCGCAGCTTTTCCCGCTCCAACACCGAGCTGAGCTACCACGCCTTCGCCACCCTCCAGCGCCGCCTGGGCCACTTCACCGCCAAGGCAGGCCTACAGCTGGGGCAAGACCATTCCTCCACCTCTTATAGTGGCTACCGCTCCGTCGAAACCCAAGCCCGCTTCCCCTTTTGGGTGCCGTCCCTCCATCTTTCCTATCACACCGACAACATGCACAACTACGCACTCAGCTACACCCACCGCTCCTCGCGCCCCGGAGCCGTCAGCCTGAGCGACTTTATCGAGTACGGCGAATGGAGTTTCACGACCGGCAACCCCCAGTTGGTCCCCGCCCACACCCATAATGTCGAAGGCAGTTGGCAGAAGTACTGGGACGGCTTTGGCTCTCTCGGGCTCAACTTCTATTACCGCGCCTCCACCAACCAGATAGGCACCCTCAATGACGTGGTCTACCACCCCGTCTATGGACGTGCTGTTTCCTTCTCCGTGCCCGCCAACATTGGTCGCTCCCACACTGCCGGGGCCATGCTCAACCTCACCTACCGTCCCACCGCCTTCTTCAACGCCCGCCTCGAATTGTCTCTTAACAACTATGCCTACCACGTGCTTTTCCGTCCCGACCAATGGAACGACCGCTCCCAATGGAACGCCTCGGTCCGGCTCAACGTCTGGGCCAAACTGTGGAACAAATTGCAGCTCTTTGGCAACATCCGCTACAATACGCGGCAGCTCACCTTCATGTACTTTTCCGACCCCACCTTCGTGGCCGACCTCGGGGTCAGCGCCGACCTGTTGGACCGCCGGCTCTCGCTCTACCTCAACGCCAAGGACCTCTTCGGCAGCTATGTCAGCACCACTACCGGCCTCAACCCCTATCTAGCCTCTGCCTCCACCCAGCGCAACAGCTCGCGCTATGTCTCCCTGGGCCTCACCCTTCGGTTGGGCAAGATGGAGCTGGAGGACAAAGCCCGCACCGGCGGCCAAAAGTAGCCTTGACTACGCCACCACACCCTTCCCAACCCATCTCCAACCCAAAACCTTGCCACACCTCGCACGCTACAGAAGCGGATGAGGTGTGGCTAAGTTGCTGTATTAACGTGTCTTGTATATGAATGGTATTGGTATTAAAAATTTTCTATTAACGTATACAATAAAAAACGGTTGTGTGCGTTAATATAGAAAAATAACATTAATATAACCTTAAACTTTTAAATCATCATACATGACAGACTACTACCAGATTTCGAATTGTTAGTACTAACCCTTTAAAACCCAAAGTTATGGAAAGTAAGAAAAGCAAAAAGGCAGACCTTGAAAGAAACAAGGTTCTGTTTGCTGAAATCGGAATGGTAGTATCGCTGGCCGCTGTCTTGGCCGCTTTCAATGTCAAGTCCTACGACAACAAGGCCTTTGAGGGACTCAGTCGTAGCGATCGCTTTGAAATCCCAGACGAACCCATTATCCCCAACACCGAAGAAGCACCCCCTGAACCTCCGGCGGAAATAGAGATACCTATGACCGACCTGGTGGTGGTTGAAGATGACAAAACTCCCGCCAACGAGGTACTGCCGGTGGACTACGGCGATGCCTTCAATAGGGCTGCCCCCGAGCTGATACGAGTGGAGGTGCCTGTCGAGGAGGAGGTAGAAGAGGATGTGATACAGGTGGCTCCCGAAGTAGAAGCCGAATACCCTGGTGGCTATGGTGCTCTGATGAAATTTCTGTCGGAGAACATCAAGTACCCCCAGCTGGCTAAGGAGGGCGGCATCACTGGCAAGGTGTTCATCACTTTCGTGGTGGAGAAAGATGGCAGCATTGGACATGTGAAGGTGGCTCGTGAGATTGGCGGTGGCTGTGGCGCTGAGGCTGTCCGTGTCATCAAGATGATGCCCAAGTGGTCTCCCGGCCGTCAGAATGGCCGTCCAGTGAGAACCTCCTACACGGTGCCGGTCAGTTTCTCGCTCCATTAAGGGCTCTTCCGTGGCCCCTCTGAGGCTCTCGCCGAAATTTTTTTTACATCGAATTGTTGATAATTCAAGAAAAATTGCTATCTTTGGACTTGAAAAATGATGCCCAAAGGGCATGGTAAAGTGCAGATAACAAATTAAAAATAAATAACATGGAAGCAAAGAAAACCCAAAAGGCAGACCTCGAAAATCGCAGAGGATTGTTCTTGGAAATCGGTTTGGT
>CAMVMF010000017.1 GCA_947168515.1 uncultured Bacteroidales bacterium | reverse complement strand
ATAGCGAAGCGGAGAACAATCGCAAGCTTGTCTGCGTTCGGCTTAACGAAAACGTCAGATTCGTGCTATTCGTAGTAAGAAATCTTATTTGAGGTTGCATAATCTCTTTTTAGTTTTTAGTTTTTACTTTATAGTTTAAAAAATGACCATCAAAGAATTCCAGCAGCTCATAGCCGACGGACAACCCCTCAACCGTCCCGACATCGTTGCCTTTATGCGGCAGCAGACTGTCGAAGCACAACGTATCACCTGTGTCTACAACACCGGATTCCACGAACCCGAAGAACGCCGGCAGATGCTCAGCCAATTGTTCGGCTACCAGCTCGATGAGACTGTAATCATAAACCCACCTTTCAGCACCGACTTCGGGAAAAACATCCACATCGGCCCCAAGGTGTTCGTCAACGCCGGGTGCCAATTCCAAGACCAGGGAGGCATCTGGATTGGCGAGGGATGCCTCATCGGCCCACAAGTAGTGTTCGCCACCCTCAACCACGGCTTTGCCCCCAGCGATAGGCAGAGCCTCTACCACAAGCCCATCCATGTGGGCAACAATGTGTGGATTGGGGCTCACGCAACCACCCTGCAAGGCGTTACCATAGGCGACAATGCCGTGGTGGCAGCCGGCGCAGTGGTCACCAAAGACGTGGCGGCCAACACCATCGTGGGTGGCGTTCCCGCCAAGTTTATCAAAGCCATCGAAGTCTGAAGCATCTATCGACCAGCCCCCCAATATGACAACACTCAAAGCGGCCCTTTTCGACCTCGACGGAACCCTCTTCGACACCGAAGGGCATTACTCCCAATTCTGGAGCAAGGTGGGACAACGGTACCACCCCGAGATAAACGATTTCGCCCAGCTCATCAAAGGCACCACCCTTTCCGACATCATGCAGCGTTACTTCCCCGACAAGGAAATGCAGCAGGACCTCATCCGCCAGCTCTACGAGGCCGAGCGCAACGTGCACTACCACTTCTTCCCCGGGGCCGAAGAGATGCTACATGACCTTCGGAACCACGGCCTGCTATTGGCTCTCGTCACCAGCTCCAACCGCGACAAGATGAGGCACGTCCAAATGCAGATGCCCCACTTCCCACAGCTCTTCGACCAAATCCTCACGGCCGAAGACTTCGCCCATTCCAAACCCCACCCCGACTGCTACCTGCGTGCCGCCGAAAGGCTTGCATGCACCCCCGCCGAGTGCATCGTCTTCGAAGATGCCTTCAGCGGACTGCAGGCAGCCATGACGGCCGGCATGTTCACCTTCGGCATGGCCACTACCCACCCTCGCCACGCCATAGCGTCCCGCTGCAGCCATGTGCTGGACTCGTTCCAAGGCATCAACTACCAGTCCATCTCCCATATCCTCAAAACCCACTAACCCATGAAACGCTTGCTACCGCTCACACTCACCGCGCTGATGGTCCTGTGTAACATATCCTGCACCGGAAATTTTGACAAAGCAACAGAAGAAATCATTCCTTTTGAAAATGCCGACAACGACCCACCCACCCAGCAGCGCGTTGCCCAACTCATCGAGTTTCTCCCCGACCACGAAATCATCGCTGGTAGCGAAAGTGCTTTTGCTCCCGAATACTTCGAACTCTTGCAACGAGCCTGGGCAGTGCCCAGCGACGGCATCGGCGAGATAGGCTCCGACGAATGGCTCTACTACTTCGTCAGTGGCAACGGCGGCAGAGACCCCAACCGAACCATCAGTATAGAGAACATCATCGCCCAAGGCGACGGAGCCGAAGCCACATTCACCATCACCAACTTTGGCGTAAGCATCAGGCACACGCTGTGCCTAATGAAACTAAACGGCACCTGGGTCATCTCCGACTTCGACGGAACCAAAATCAAACTGAAAGAATACATCGACCGCCAGCGCCAATACTTCCAGTCCGACCAGTGGCAAGATTACCTAGCCCCTATCCTCGCCCCCGACGACGAATACAGCCAGCAAGCCCGCCAACGCATCCAAGAAGTCCACCGCTGGCTGCAAAAACAGCCCACCCCCTAACCTGACCTATATTCAATTTACAACGGGATACCTCTACGGCATCGAAGATGCTGAATCTTAATAACGTTGCAAAGTCGAGTGCAAAGGGAGCTTGTTCCCTTTGCCGAGACCAAGCAACGTCTCGAAGAAACCCCACACAAGCCGCAAGGCGCAGTGTGGGGTAATAGTACAGTCCGATATTTCAACAGCCTCGTAGAGGCTGAATTTTAATAACCCCACACAAGCCGCCAGGCGCAGTGTGGGGTTAATGGTACCGACCCATCCAGCATCTCGTAGAGACGCGACATTCGCGACCACCTGAACGGCAACCTATTGCGGCCAGTCTGCAATCCACAACATAAAGAGATTCAGGTATGCAAACCGCAAAATAGACTCCATCAATAACCATCCATGTCTTTTAGCCGCAGAGCCTGTATTACCGATTTGGCGAATTTGCACAGACGACCAGAAAAGCCAATACAAAAAAAATCCTCCGATAACGCCATGGGTAAAGTGATGAAACATAATTGACACCCTAAAAGGACAAAAGCTCAGGCAAACTTCCGTCGGACCGACACGATACCGTATCAGAAGGAGTATGAAACCAGAAGGAAAGTGAATGAGCCTTTCCTAGACAGACTCGCCAGAGAGGTCATCTTCGACGATTCTCTCCACAATTGGAACCACATCAACCCTCCTTCCGTATCGTATCATTTTATTTTTAATCGTTACTAAAAATAGATTTCTCTAGTTATAAATAGGTAGAAAAGAGTGCTTTTTTAGCAAATATATTTCACAGCTAATTTATTGATTTTTGGCAAATTCACAAAGAACCTTCTTTTGAAATACCTAAGTTTTGAAAAAATACGTATATTTGCGTTCGCATATTATATTTATTTATGGCAAGGATAGACCGTGCCGCGTTGCGGCAAAAGATACAAAACCTTACAGGATTGACCGACGACGAGCGGGCGGCGCTGCTGCAGCTGGCCGCCGAGGGCCGCAGCTACGGCCTAGTGTGGGAAGAACGTGTGGAGGACGTGGAGGAGCGCCTGCGCGAGAAGCTGCCTGTGCTGGTGGAGGACAAGGAACTGGCGCTGACCAACGGCGGCCAGGAGGCTCCGAACCATATCCTCATTGAGGGCGACAACTTGGAGGCCCTGACAGCCCTGAGCTACACCCACGAGGGCAAGGTGGATGTCATCTATATCGACCCGCCCTACAACACCGGCAACAAAGACTTCGTCTATAACGACACCTTTGTGGACAGCGAGGACAGCTACCGCCATAGCAAGTGGCTCTCGTTTATGAGCAAACGCCTACGCATAGCTAAACGCCTGCTGAGCGACCGCGGCGTTATCTTTATCTCCATCGACGACAACGAACAAGCCAACCTCAAACTCCTCTGTGACCAGGTGTTCGGGGAAAGGAATTTTGTAACCAACTTTGTTTGGCAATCAACCGCTGGTTCAAATACAGGAACAGATATAATTACTGTTACCGAATATGTGATGCTGTATTGCAAAAATCGAAATTCGGTTATATTTGACGGACAAGAAATATCAGAAGACGCTTTCCCTTATTCGGATGAATACGAAGAAACAAGAGGTAAATATGCATTGGATAAAATGGACAGAAGGCGTGTTGGGGGACATTATTCAGAAGCACTTAATTTCCCCATACAATGTCCAGATGGTACTATGAGATGGCCGGGCGGTGGTAATGAAAGGTCTGATGAAGGATGGAATTATCTATGGAGCGCCACCAAAGTTAAGTGGGGGCAGGAAAACGATTTTATTGTCTTCAAAAATGGCAAGGATGGTTGGAATATTTATAACAAAAGATATTCAAGGATAGATAATACAGGAAAAACTATTGACAGGACTACACCTTTTAGAAATCTTATAACATCAGATTTATTTAACACAGCACAAGGTACAGCAGAAATAACCTCAATATTCGGTATTAGAGTGTTTGATTTCCCCAAGCCATCAAACCTGATAAAGTACCTTTTGACTACAATAGTTAGAACACACAAATCCTCCATCATCCTCGACTTCTTTGCCGGCAGCGGTACGACGCTTCACGCGGTGATGCAGCTGAACAAGGAGGATGGGGGCAAGAGGCAATGCATACTGGTGACGAACAACGAGAACAACATCTGTCGCGAGGTGACCTACGAGCGCAACAAGCGGGTGATAGAGGGCTACACCACGCCCAAGGGGGGGCAGGTGGAAGGTCTCCGCGACAACAACCTGCGCTACTACCGCACGCAGCTGCTGCCCCGCGAGCGCACCAACCGCAATATGCGCGCCCTGGTCGGCGCCGCCACCGACTTGCTGTGCATCAAGGAGGGTGTCTTTGAGGAGTTGAAAGTTGAAAGTTTAGCGTTGAAAGTTGGACTGACACCAAAAGACGTACGCCTTTTCTCGGACGGCGAGCGGGCGATGATGGTCGTCTACAATGAGGAGGCCATCCCCGACATCGTCGACTGGCTGCAGACGGCGCAGGCTAACTCTAACCTTTTAACTCTAAACTCTAAACTGAAGACCTATGTCTTCAGCCCAGGCGCCTACGCCTGGGACGACGACTTCGGCCCGGTGCTCGACCGCGTGGAACTCTGCGCCCTGCCGGAGGCCATCTACCAGGCCTACAAAAATGTGCTGCCCAAGAAGAGAGCACAAAGAACCACCGCCGAAACATCACCGAAAGGAGGCGAGGAATGAGCGACAAACCCACATTTGTAAACCGCGATGGTATGCTGGCCGACAAGGAATACGTAGAATGGCTGGCGGATTTGAAACGCCGTTATAGGCAGAGTCAGCTGAGGGCTGCCGTCAAGGCAAATAGCGAGGCTTTGGAGTTTTGCTGGAATCTTGGACGAGATATTGTGGCCAAAAAAGCAGAGAGTAAGTGGGGCAGCGGATTCTTCAATCAGCTGAGCCTCGATATGAGGGCGATGTTTCCTGGAGAGAAGGGGTTTTCTGTAACCAACCTCAAATATATGAAGCGTTGGTATTTATTTTATTATGAATACTTTGCAATTCGTCACCAAGTTGGTGACGAATTGAATCTACAGCCTGTTGAAAAAAATGAAACGGTAATTCGTCACCAAGCTGGTGACGAATTATTTCACCAAGCTGGTGAAGAATTAAGGATGCCTCAAATATTTGGCGTTATTCCATGGAAACACCATGTGCATATTTTCACCAAAAGTAAGTCACTCGACGAAGCCCTCTTCTATATCAACAAAGTGGCAACGGAGGGCTGGAGCCGTGCACAATTGGAACATAATGTAGCTGCTCACCTCTTCCAATCGCAAGGCTCGGCTATCACCAATTTCGACCGGGCGCTGCCAGCCTCTCAGATAGAGGAGGCAAAACAATTGTTGAAGAAAGAATACGACCTGAGGTTCGTCACAGAAGAGGCTGTCAAGGAAGAAAAAGATCTGGAGAACGCATTGGCTAAGAACGTGACAGAATTCCTATTGGAGCTAGGTAAGGGCTTTGCTTATCTTGGCCGTCAAAAGGAATTGCAGATAGACGAAGAAACTGTTTTCTTCCCCGACTTGTTGTTCTATCACATTCCACAACGACGATACGTCATCGTGGAGCTGAAAGCCGTGAAGTTCATGCCCGAGTTTGCCGGTAAGCTGAATTTTTATGTTACGGCTGCTGACAAACTGCTTCGTGGCGAAGATGACAACCCCTCTGTTGGTTTACTGATTTGCAAGACAGCCAAGAAAACCGTTGTCGAGTGGTCGCTGCAGGACATCCAGAAACCCCTGGGAGTAGCCACCTACCAGCTGCAGGAGGTGGTGGACCGCACGGTGGCGGAACTGGAAGCAAGAAAGGAGGACAACGAATGATAGAACTGAAGACCTACCAACGCAACGCCGTGAATGAGCTAAAAGGGCGGTTAGTGCAGATGCTGGGCTACGACGAGCAGCGGCAGCGCCTGGTGCTGAAGGCCCCCACGGGCAGCGGCAAGACGGTGATGGCCAGCACGGCGATGGACGAGCTGACGCGCGAGCTGGCTGCTGGAGCGGCGGAATGCAACTACAGCAGCGTGGCGTGGGTGTGGCTGGCACCCAACAAACTGCATCAGCAGAGCTACCGCTCGATGCGCAACTTCTTCAGCGAGACGCGCTCGCTGCGCCCCATCTGGTTCGACGAGGCCGAGGTGACGGAAGGGCTGCGTCCCGGCGAGGTGCTCTTCCTCAACTGGGAGAGCGTCAACAAGGACAACAACCTGCTGATCCGCGACAACGAGCAGAACCGCACACTTGGTGCCCTGCTGCAGCGCACGCGCGAAGAACGCCCCGTGGTGGCCGTTATCGACGAGGAACATATGTTCGCCGGTCGCAACGCCGAGAAGAGCGAACGCCTGCTGCGCGAGGTGATAAAGCCCAAGATAGAGCTGCGCATCAGTGCTACACCCACGTCGCGGAGCGACTACAACGTTGTGGTGCGTCGCCAGGAGGTGATAGGCGAGGAGATGATCAAGAAAGGTGTGCAGCTGAACCCCGGCGTGCGGAGCGACACCGAGCAGCACGCCCTGACGGTGAACCAGCGCTTGCTGCAACGTGCCTTGCGCAAGCGCGACGAGCTGGCCGCCGCCTGGCAGGAATACGGCATCAACCCCCTGCTGCTGGTGCAGTTGCCCAACGACACCAAGGAGGCCCTGGGCGACGACGAGCGCAAGATAGCCGACGAGGTGAAGGCCTACCTGGCCGACCCCGCCATAGACATCAGCGAGGAGAACGGACGCTTGGCGGTGTGGCTCTCGAAAGAGAAGAGCCCCAACCTGGCCGACATCGTCCACCCAGACGACCCGACGCGCGTGCTACTCTTCAAGCAGGCCATAGCCCTGGGGTGGGACTGCCCAAGAGCCGCTGTGCTGCTCATCTTCCGCGACCTGAAGAGCATCGTCTTCACCACCCAGACGGTGGGACGCATACTGCGTATGCCACAACAGCACTTCTACACCGACGACCGGCTGAACTATGGCTACGTATACACCAACCTCTCGGCCGACATGGTGCAGGTGAGCCAGGACGATATGGGCTACCTCGGCACCGTATTCGCCAACAGGCGCGAAGGACTGCAAAATATCGACCTGCGGAGCGTGTATATGGACCACCACCAGCAGCGCAACCGCTTGGGCAGCGGATTTCGCAGAATATTAAATGACGTATTAAAGGAAAGGCTAAAAGTTGCGCAGGCGACGCTGGAGCTTGATTTTCCCGCACAGAACGATGCCGAGTGGACACGCCAGGCGGGAGAAGAGGCCACGCTATTCGATGCGGAGGTGCGTCGCAACCGCACATTGGCAAACAAGAGCAGGTTGAACCTCGACGTGAAGAATATCTTTGTGGAACTGCCCAAGGATATGCGCCTGACGGGAGCCGACGGCGAGGTGGAAGTGGTGGAGAAAGCGCGCATAGCCATCAACGTTGGCGAGATGCGCGCCGCATTGGAGCGCTACTGCCGCGATCACGTGGGCAGCTTCGGCAAATACGACAGCGCCCCCATACTGCAAGGTGCCCTGCTCGACGCGATGGAGAATCTGTTCGGCATACCCGAAACGGAAGCTCCAAAGGTGATACTCTACAACCACGCACCTTATAACAATCGTGCTTTCTTCGAAGACGCCATTGCCGGCGCTTTGGCCCGCTATCGCAACACCCTGCGGCAGACGACCATCGTGAAAGCCTACAGCACGGAACACTTCGAAATTCCCGCCACGCGACCATACAACAGCGCTGTGGTGCATCCGGCGGAGGACATCTTCAACCACGCGTTAAAACCATATTTCGAGCAAAACAACGCCTCGAAGCCCGAGCGCGATTTTGCCCGATGGATAGACCAAAGGACAGAATGGGTCGACTGGTGGTACAAGAATGGCGACGAAGGCAAGCAACACTTCGCGGTGCCATACACAGGTTCCGACGGAGGACAACGGTGCTTCTATGTCGACTTCATCGTGCGCCTGAAAAATGGCACCATAGGCCTCTTCGACACCAAGACCCCGGGCTGCGACCCCGACACGCCAGAGAAGAACAACGCCCTGTGGCAATATGTTGAAGAGCATCGCGCCAAAGGGAAGAATATGACTGGTGGCGTGCTGGTGCAGGTGGGCGACGGATGGTACTACCCCGCAGGGCTCATTGACGACGACAAAACCACCGACGGCTGGAGCCGCCTCGACCTGGCCACAATATGAAAGACAAAAGAAGAAAAATGCTGGAGAACCTGGCGTTCTACAGCTACGGAATAAAGAAAGACATGAAAAAAGGACTCGACCGCACCTTCCTGCACTATGGCATCCGTCAGGAGGACATGAACATCATCGAGGATGCCGCCCGCGATGCCGACATCGACGCCGACTGGCTGAAGGAATACATACTGAAGCCCTACAACGAGGCGCGCAACGAAGAGGCTGTAGACGACAAGAAGCTGCGCAAGATATTGAACAAAGCACTCAAAGAGATAAAGGAGGGCCAAGCATGAAGATAACGCATATCTACGCAGAGAACTACAAGACCTACCGTCGTTTGGATCTGGATTTGGCGGCCGAAGAAGAACACCCCATCATCCTCATCGGTGGCGGCAACGGATGCGGCAAGACGACCCTCTTCGACGCCATATACCACGCCCTCTACGGATTGGAGATAAAGACGGCACGCCAGTTCGACGAATATTTCAACGCCGGTGTGAAACTGGAACAGGGCATTGAAAACAAGAGCATCGTGCTGGAGATATCGTTCAGCGGATTGGTGCTGGGCAACGAGACACCTTACAAGCTGCGCCGCACCTACCAGTTCATCGACGGCAAGGTGCGCTGGAATGTGGACCTCAACATGAACGGCAACCGCTACAGCTATGGCATCGCCACCCCCAACGCCCAACGTGTGGCCAACGAGGAGGTGGTGAAGAAAATCATCGCCGCCAACCTGCCGTCGGAACTGAGCAACTACTTCCTCTTCGACGCCATGAAGACCAGCGAGCTGGTGAAGGAAGAGCAAATCAGCCGTCTGATAATGAAAAACATCAACTCGGTGATGGGCTTCAACAAATACTACCAACTGAACGAAGCCGCCGAGCAGCTGCTGGCCGAGAAGAAAGCCGCCAAGCTGGAGAACGAGAAGCAACGGCAGGAATACGAGCAGCTGGGACACCAACGGCAGCTCAGGGAAGCCGAATTGAAGCAACTGCGCGAAGACTACGACAAGGCGTTGGCCTACTCGAGCGAGAACCGCGAGCACTACGAGCAACTGAAGCAAGGACGCTCGGCCGACAACGTGACGCGCGACCGCATAGCCAAGCAGAAGGAAAGCATAAAGCAGGTGGAGAAGAAAGCCGCCGACTATCGCGACAGCGTGGACAAGGTGGTGAAGGATCTGGAGCTGAACGTGCTCTTTCCCGCATTGGCCCACCGCATACGTCCCGAGGTGGAGCTGATTGTCAACGAGCGCAAGCGTCTGGCACAGGAACGCAACGAAGAAATCAGCGACGAGCAACTGACGCGCATCACGCGCGATATTGTCGACTACCTGACCGAGAGTTACCAGGAACTGCAGGGCGTGAAGGTGGACGACATAGTGCGCCACATGCAGAAAGGACGCAAGCACGGCGACGTGCTGTCCGAGAAATACCCCTACCTGAGCGACGCCAACGTGGAGGTACTGGAGAAACTCATCACCGATGCCTACGTCAACCAGTTCCTGCAACTGGACAACGAACGCGAGAGCATTGATATGGATGTGGCCGACCTGCCACGCAAACGCGAACAGTTGCAGAGCTTCGAGCGCGAGCTGAGCGGGTTGGATTACAACCTCATCACCCTCTATGAGGACAACGAGAAACGGATGGTGGAACTGAAAGGCAAAATTTCCGAAACGGAACGCGAGATACAGCGCCTCACCGACCGCATAGCCAGCTACGACTACGACATACCGCAGATTCCCGATCCGCAATACGACATGCTGTGCAAACTGCCAGGATTTTTCAAGACCCTGTCGGCCAAACTGCTTGCCGCCAAGCGAAAAAGCATCGAGCAGATGATGAAGGAGCAGCTGAACCTAAACTTGGTGGTGTATGCCGGTGTCATCGGCCGTGTAGACCTCGCAAGCGACAACGGCGAGGAAATGAGCTTCAAGATATACCATCAGAACGGCAACGAGATATACCTGAGCCAGCTGAACGCCGGTGCCAAGCAGACGGTAATGCAGGTGCTGCTGAAAGTACTCTACGAACTGGGCGACTACAACCCTCCTGTGATGATCGACACGGTAATGGGCGTGTTGGACAAGGAGAGCCGCGAGGTGATACTGGAACACTACTTCCCAGACCTAGCGCACCAAACCATCCTGCTCAGCACCGACACCGAAATCACCACCGAGCGCGACTTCAAGAAGATAGCTCCCTTTTTGGCAAAGACATACACCCTGCATCGCGACAAAGAGGCTCAGTGCACCAACATCACAAACGACTATTTCGGAGTCGAACACGAAAGCATTTGAGTGAACGACCATAAAAATCACCATTAACGATTGAGGATTATGACAGTAGATAATTTGGTAATAGATAACTCGATAACATCGATTAAGGATATGAATGAGATGACTGTTGATCTCAAAAATGCATTAGAGCAACGCATCAACCTTCATTCTTATGCTAGCGACGAAAGACCCGTAGTTCTCTCGCAGAGCGTGGTGATGCGAATGTGTCTGCTTGCTGGATTGGCAGACAAAACGCCACGTACTGCAAAGGAAATAGAACAGAATAATCTGCAATCATCAGGAACTCCGTATCCTACGACATTCTTCACCAAGCAGAAAATAGGACAGGTTATTGAAGCCTTGCTAAAGATGCGTTATCATGATGTGGATGCCGACTGGAATTCGGCAAGGTTCATCAGTCAGGTGATTGGACACGAGATTCTTCGTGGACGCGACCTGCTGATGAAAGAAGGTGGCATCGACGACTGGCTGCGATTCTCGCCTCTACGTGGTGGTGCAAGCACGAGCGACATACCCGTGCTGAACCTCTGCATCGGCAGTTATGGCGACGATATGCCTGCCACACTCGACATCAATAGCCGCTCTATCGCCAACACGCAGATACTGGTGGCTGGCACCACGGGCAGCGGCAAGAGCAACCTGCTGGCCGTGCTGCTGCAACAGTTGCGGTCGGCATCGAGCGACACCCACTATCCGGTCAATTTCCTGCTCTTCGACTACAAGGGCGAGTTCTCCGACCCTGCCAATGCCGCCTGGCTTTCGCATTTCGACACCGACAGCAGCTGTATCCTCAACCCGATGGAACATCCGCTGCCGTTCACCCCGTTCAAGGACTTCACAGGAAAACCTGTCAACGAGCTGAACCTCTATTCCACCACAATGGCGACGGCATTGCTGGCTATATCCTCAGGAGCGAAAATCAGTGCCAATATGGACAACCGGTTGAGTGAGGCCATCGTGAACGCATACAAAGCCAACCAGATGCGTCCGGTCAATTTCAAAATGATTTTCGACCACTACAGCCGTCTGCTCCCCGAGAAGAAACAAAGTGAGATGGATAGTGTGAAGTCGGTACTCAACCAATTGGTGAATAACAACATCTTCGCCAACGAGGATAAAGTCGACCTGGTGCACACCTGCAATATCATCAACCTCGGCAAATTCGAGAAGAACGGAATCATTGCAAAGGCCATAGTGTACTTCGTTATCTCGAAACTGAACAATATCTACGAGGAACTTCCCAAACAGGCCACCAACGACGAACGTGTGGAGATACGCCATTTTACCATCATCGACGAGGCTCACTATATGCTTGGGTTTGAGAATAAACCATTGCAAAACCTAATTGCCGTCGGAAGAAACAAAGGTATGAGCATCATTCTGGCCACTCAGAATATGGAGGACTTCAAGAGCAAAGGATTCGATTTCTACGCCAACGCACAGTATCCGCTCATTATGAAACAGCAACAGCAGAACGATTCCGTGCTGAAGGACCTGTTTGGTGTGAGCGGAAGTCAGCTGCAAGAACTGAAACAAGCCATCACCAACCTGCAGAAGGGAGAACTGATCACTCGCGACAACTCGCTGGCAGAATTGGGATTGGGGCCGAGTTGGAAGAAGATAAAGGTGACACATCTGATTTAATGCTATATATAGCTCCTGTTTCGACAAGTATGCAGAACAACTGGTGCCTATTAACAGGGAATTTGTGTGGAGTTGCCATGCTTCTTACATGCCGGTGCTGATGATAGCAATTTGCGAGCTAGTTGCAGAAGGATACTGAAGCACTTGCCCAACGTGTCGGGCGAGAGTAAACACTTGGCTAATGCACCCAATGTCTTTGTTAACATATTCGATTATTAAACCTCACGCAATATGATCGAAGTCTTTGATAGCTCTACCCCAGAAGGATTGAGTATTATGCAGGACAGAGATATAACATAAAGGCACAGAAAAACTATTATCGAAAAAAATTCACCATTCTGTAGTTTTTTGCTTTTGGATTACGTATTATATAGTGTAATCTATTTGGCAAAGGGTAAAAGCTATGTCCGAATGGAATAAGTGGAATTAAACAATAAGGTAAACAAATGACAAGAAATGAGAGCGCAGAGTTCTCACCTACGCTATCAAAACATTTCATTTCATGAGTCGTTTTTCTCGCCTCAGCATAGTGCGAACACTTCGTGATTTGCCCTCTGCTTTCGGCTTAACAAAAACGTTCCATTTCATGAGTCGTTTTCTCGCCTCAGCATAGTGCAAACACTTCGTGATTTGCCCTCTGCGTTCGGCTTAACAAAAACGTTCCGTTAGAGATGTATTGATAAACGAATGTCAACCAATAACCCCACACTATGTGATGGGGTTATTTGGGTTGTAGGTATGTCTCAGCAAAGCAGGCAGGCTTTCTTTGCGCCCAACTTTGGCAAGTCGATTGTGAGCACGGCAAGCCGAGCCTGTATCGCTAAACCTTGTTATTTAATCGCTTCTTGCAATGGCAACAGGTACAAAACGACAAAAAGCCACAGGTACGACACACCCAAGGGTACTTGTACCAAGTGGTTGGGGTGTGGCCACAGGATTCAACCAGACATTTTTTCAAAGAACATCTGCGATTTGGGTATTTGGTCTCTCTGCTCAAAAGAGACAATCACTCACCTTTGCCCCACTTGATATATTCGCGGTCGCATTCGGTGAAGTCGGAAGGGTCGTCGACATAGTCGGGGTCGGGCATATACCACCAGAGCGACTCGAAATACTTTTGGAGTTCTGGGCTCTTGAACACGCGGCCACGGTGGGCATAGGGCAGGTTGCGGGCGATGCGGCGGCGAAAGGCCTCGTCACGAGGGAGCATATAGGCCTGATACCCGAGGCCGAGGAGGCTGGTGCGGTCGTAGAAAAAGCCGAAAGGCAGGTCGATGTGGTCGGCATAAAAGTCTTGAAAGGTAAGGCAGTTGTCGGCGGAGACGATACTCAGCTCCCTGCAGGGTTTAAAATGGCGCACGTGGAGTGTGTACGAACCATTGCGTAAGGAGAACTCGTGGCCAGGTTGCTGCCAGAAGCAGGTGGCCGTGTGGCGGTGTTTGCCAGTGCCTTCGGTGAGGGTGAACTGAGGATTGGGGAAGATGCTGTCGGCAATGACAAAATGCTTGGCCGTATGGTGGGCCCGCACCACGAGGGTGAAGTCGTCTATCTGCCCATTGGCCCAGCGGGCTGCCGGGGTGAGCTTGTAGTCTACGGAAAAGCTACTGGCGTTGCTATTGGCGGGACGAAAAGTGTAGGTATGGTGCACACGGTTGAGCCCCGGCTGGAAGATGGCATCGAAGTAGTAGACAAAGGCAACCTCGGGGTATCGGTATGTGGCTTTCTCAAAAATAAAACCACTCTCGTCAAGTTGATATTTATCGCCCAAGGTGATGGTGTCTAGTTTACGGCTGCCTAGCAGGCAGATGCCGTTGCGGAAAGAGAGTGTGCGACCATTCATCTCGACGGTGAAACCGCCGATGAACGGGTGTCCCCCACCCCAGCTGAATTGTGGGTAATCGCCCGACGGCGGGTCGGCCTCAAAGCCCATGAGGACCGTCTTGGCAGTAGCATTGGGGTTGAAAAACTCATAGTAGACATCCACCAAGGCAACCGAACTATCCAAGAGAGTGATGGTGAGGACCTCCTTACGCACGCTGATGTCAGTTTCCTGCATAGGCACCAGCTGGTTGCCAGAGGTGTAGTAGACGCCGTCGTTGGCCATCACAGGCAAGAAAAAAAGACAGAGAAAGGAAAATAGTAACAAAAACTGTCTCATAATGGAAGGAGAATAGATTTTATAGATTAGATAGATTGAATAGATTAGATAGATTTTATAGATTAAATAGATTTATAGATTAGTGGTGATCGTGTACAACTCTCATCTCTCATCTCTCATCTCTCATCTCTCATCTCTCATCTCTCAACTCTCAACTCTCAACTCTCATCTCTCAACTCTCATCTCTCAACTCTCAACTCTCAACTCTCAACTCTCAACTCTCAACTCTCAATTCTCAACCTCGCCCACCTTTTTAGTTTTTAGTTTTTACCTTTTACCTTATCACAAATTTTCACCTCGTGTGACTGTCGGATGATGGCATCGTAGACTTTGCGCATCTTGGCGGGGCTGGTGAGGGTGCCTTTGGGGCAGAGGGTGACACCCATGATGTCGGCCACCTGAGCCAGATGGTGGTCGTAGTCGTTCTTGAGGGTGAAGATGTAGGAGCGGGAGGAGAGTCCGAGGAAGGTCTCTTTGAGGGCACGGGCTTTGTAGACTATTTCATTGAAGAGATGGTCTGTGGCCACGCCGGTCTTGCACTCGACGACGAAGAGGGTGTTAGACTTGATGAAAACCACATCGAGCTCGTTGTTGTGCTGGCGGCTACCCGGGCGCGAGATGCGGACACCGATGGCTATCTGATTGGGACGGACATGGCGGGAGAGGATATAGTAGACATACTCCTCGAACCAACCGCCAGTGAGGTAGTCGAGTTCGGCCGGAGTAAGGCGGTCGGGGTCCTGTGGGACGAATCCCAGCTGTTGTAGCAGCGAGAAGATGGCAGGTGCAGCCTCTTTGGTGCGGGAGGCTCCACGGGCGATGGTGGCCAAGGGCACGGGACGGCGCGAGCCGCGGTAGTGGAGGCGTAGCAGTTCGAGGGTGTGGTAGGCCGGATCGGTAAGGCGGCGGGCCTTGAAACAATCGAAGATGCGGCGGGCATCGTCGAAACTGCGTATGGGCGTGTGGGGACGGGAGTCGACATCGTGGTTGAGACCATGCAGCTGCAGGTACTCGCCTATGGTCATCCGATAGCGGATGGGGTCGATGGTGTCGTCGTTGTCGTAGATGCTGTTGTCGAAGAAGGAACTGACGATGAGGTTCTCCCGCGTCTGCACATAGAAAAAACGGGCATTGAAGTTCTCGAAAACATGTTGGATGGCCAAGGCGGAGTAGCGCGTGCCGCCCGCCAGGTTGACCCAATACTCCTGCTGGCTGGACAGCTGGGCACGCAGCCGACGGCAGATGCGTTCATAGATGTAGCTGTCCTCGCTACGATGGAAGGAGATGATGGTGATCTGCTCTTCGGGAATATTGAAGAGCGAGGCATAGGGAGCGACATCCTCACGGTCCTCGCGCGTGGAGATGAAGAGCAGGCGGTCGCCCTCCTGATAGTACTGTTTTAAGAAAAGATAGGCCGCCGTGGGCTCCTGGGGATCGAAGATATTGACAAGTGTTTTCATTTCAGTAGTTCTATACAGCCTTGGTGCTGGGTGGTGTGTTCTACGCCGCGACCCACGAAACGATAGAAGTAGGTGCCGGCAGGCATACGCCGGGCCGCGGGGTCCCAGAACTGGTCTTCGCGGGTGATATTATAAGCTTGAAAGACAAGCCTTCCGGTACGGTCGTAGATGACAAGGGAATTATAGGGATAGCACTGATTCTCGACAAGACCGCCAATGACGAAGCGGTCGTTGATGCCGTCGCCATTGGGGGTGACCATATTTGGAAAGGTCAAGGAACTGTCGCAATGGTCGCCATTCCAGAAAATGTATAGGTTGTAGTAGATGGTACTGTCGCAACCCCTCTCGTTGGTGAGGTGTATGGGATAGTTGTCTGCCGTGTCGTTGAAGAGGACGTCTTGGAAGTTCCATGGCAGCTGGTCGTCGGTAATGGTGTCGTAGATGGCGGTGTCGCTGCTGTGGTTGACATAAAGGATGGTTGTTACGGTGCTATCTTGCCCATGGCTGCCTTGCAGAACGAAATCCACAACAGTGTCGCCGGTTACGGTCACTCCATTGAGGCTGTAGGGCAGCTCGTCGGGGCAGATATAGACAAGGGTAGTGTCGAAGACATTGTCGATGACGGTAAGCTGATAATACAGCAGCGTGTCGCAGGCTGGCAGGGAACCTGCCAGCAACAATGTGTCCAGACCCGAAGCCATATAGGTTTCGCCATGGAATGTCCAAGGGAGGGAGTTCTGGACAATGGTGTCGGAGAAGCTGAGCGTATCGTCGGGCAGCAGCATGAGTTGTAGGACCCGGAAGGTGTCGCAGGCGATGGCGGTGATGAGCACAGAGTCGGTGCCGGGAGCTGCAAAGGTGATGCCGTGCCACTGGTAGGGCAGCTGCGAGCGGCAGACAGAACGGGAAAGGGTGTCGCGCACCTGACAGCCACAGCCGGGACCGGTGAGCAGGAGGCTGTCGGCGGCCCAGCAGTCGCCCAACATCTCCAACCGATTGATGCAGATGTAGGGGGTGGTGCGGTAGTAGGGTGTGGGCGTTTCGTAGAAACGGAAGACCGCAGTGCCATGGGGTCGTGGAGTTGTGTTGAAGCCGTGTGTATGCATGAGGCTTTGCGAGGGACGGATACCTGTTCGGGGCAGCTCCACATTGGAATAGAAAAAAGTGGTGTCGCACATGCGGACAGTGTTACCTACCGAGAAGAAGATTCTTGCCGTGTCGTCTATCTCCCACGAGTAGCAGAGAGAGGGCAAAGCTGCCAGGGTATCGGCAAAGTCTTGCAACCGGTAGTAGTTCATGTTCATCACGAACGTGTGGTTGCGCAAGGGGTTCCACATCTCGATGGTGTCGACATAGAAAGGGACATAATTGCTGTCCGTGGGCAGCTGGCGAAGGCTATTCATGAGAGCGACAGTGGTCTCGGTGCGTCGGGTGGAGTCGTAGTCGAAGAAGACGGGCACCGAATCGCCATAGGGGCGTAACGTATCGGTACGCAGGACTATGGCGTTCTGGTAGTTGTTCATGGTCACCTCTGGGCAGAGGGCCGAGAGATTGGCCTCGGTGGTGATGCTGCGAGGTTGGCACTGGCTGCCATCCGCAGGGGTTCCGATATAATGGTAACCCGTATGTGTGCGGACAAAGTCCGGCTGCTGCCAGTGGAAGAGATTGACGTTGTGGAAATAGCCCGTAAGACCAACCATAAGTGTGTCGGAACAGCCCAGGGTTATCCACTGTTCGGTGGCAGAAGGGTCGGCAAACATGGCCGCCGGCCACCAATAGATACTGTCGGCCCCCGTGGAGGCCCGCAGATGGTAGCGCACCGAGTCGGTTTCAGGCGTTACGCCGGGCAGCAACAACGTATCCTCCACCGTGAAGGAAATGGTACAGCGGGGGGTAATCTGGGCCTGCGCAACCTGAAAAGCCATCAGCAAGGCAAGCAAAAGCAACGAACGCAAGGCAGCTCTCTTTGTAATCATATCTCATACAGTAACGTACACCTGCACATTTTATTGTACACAAGCATAATAAATATAAGCCTTGATCCCTACGGCAAAAGGAGGCAATGACGCCGTGGATTTATCCCTCAACCCCCATCTGGGTTGGACCGAGAAGCAGCCATCTTCCGTTGCTACGGCGAGACGTGCTACGGTACAAAAGCAGATGCAAAAAAGCAGCACCCTTTGCATGGGTGCTGCTTAGGTTCTACAGCTGTCAGCAGACTATAAGTTATTCACAATAGCCTGAATCTTCTGCTTGGTTTCATCCGTTTTCTGCTCGTCGTTCATGGCAGTGACGATGCCGCTGTCTTCGGCATGCCAATAATTGCAGATGTCGTGGTACTCGGCCATTGCGCCAGTATAGACTCCGGGAGAATAGGAAGAGACCAGCAGGGCCATCTTCTTCACCTTGGCGGGGGAACCGACACAATACATGCGCTGGATAGGAGCCTGCATCTGGGCGTTCATGGTAAAGTAATAGATCGGTGAGGCCAGTACCAGCACCTCGGCCTCGGCCATCAAAGGATAGAGTTCCTGCATATCATCCTTCTGGATGCAGGCACCGTTACCTTTGGTGTGGCAATATTCGCAAGCCAGACAGCCAGCGTTTTTTTTCTTCGAGACGTTGACCAATGTCACCTGATGACCAGCGGCCTCGGCTGCTTTCTTGTACTCTTCTGCCATCCAAGCGGTGCTGCCATTGGCTCTAGGAGAAGCTTGTAAAATCAAAATATTCATAATGTATTTGTATTTAACTGTTTATAATAAAACTATTGGTTATCCGCAAATAACCGAGAAGACGAAGTCGCGTCTCTTCGAGACGCCTCTATGGGGTTGCATCCAATCCCCACACTGCGAAAATCGGAGATTTTCTTGTATGGGGTTTCTGCGAGACGTTGCTAGGTCTCGGCAAAGCAAGCAAGCTTTCTTTGCGCTCAACCTTTCGCAACGTTATTGAGATTAAGCCTCTCCGAGGCTTCTTCGGTGCAATGCGGATGGTCATTTAAAAATATATTACTAAATGTGATTGCGATAAGGTGGCTGCAGGCCTTCGAAGGTGTCTGTGATACGGCACCGACATATTCATTCGAGTCAGGAAGAGGCCGATAAGCAAAGAAACCTTATCAGATTTCTGTTTGCCATTACGGACTACTATTCACTCTGTGGTCACTTTCTCATCAAAAGGACGGACTTCTGTCTTTCTTGAACAACGTCATAGGCTTGGTCTCGCAGCATGCACTTGTCGGCGCAGCCGAAACGGATATACTGCTCATTAATCATTGGCTCTAGTTTAATATAAGACTGATTTTTACAGCCTCGAAGAGGCTGAATCTCAGTAACACCGTACAAGCGTAGCGCAGTGCGGTGACGGAATAAACTCACTCCTAGCGTCCCGAAGGGACGCGACATTGAGACCGTTTGGCAAAAATCAGTCATATGTTGTACTAGAGCGTAATCATTAAAGATAACGTATCTAGAGTTCAATTATTGTATAAGGCCTACTTTTTACTGAAGTTTGACAAGTTTTTGTGCGGTAAGGATGCTACCTGAAAGACCATAGAATTCGGGATTGCAGCTAGTTGCAGCACTTATAGTCGCTATAGTCGCGTCTCATCGAGACGCTATATAGGGCGGTTCCGTCGACCCCACACTGCCCCTGATGGCTTGTGTGGGTTTATTAATGTTCAGCATCTTCGATGCTGTTGAGGATCAGCTTCGGAGAGCATCAGGTCTGATAAGAAAAGGCGGGAGCCGTTCAAAAAAAACTTTTTTGACGGCTCCCGCCCTACTATTAACTGCTTACAGCTCTATTATTAGTGCAAGAAAGCAAGCAGGATACCAGCTGCGACGGCAGAGCCGACCACACCGGCCACATTGGGACCCATGGCGTGTTGCAGCAGGTAGTTGGTCTTGTCATATTCCAGACCCACGTTGTTGGAAACTCGGGCAGCGTCGGGCACGGCGCTGACACCGGAGTTACCGATAAGGGGATTGATTTTGCTGCCTTCCTTGAGGAAGAGGTTGAGGAACTTGACGAACAGAACACCGCAGAAGGTAGCGATGATGAACGACAGAGCACCCAGCGCAAAAATCAAGACGGAACGACCTGTGAGGAAGGTGGTTGCCTGAGTAGAAGCACCCACGGTGAGACCGATGAGAAGGGTGCAGATGTTGACGACGGCATTGCTGGCCACATCGCTCAGACGCTTGGTGACACCACTCTCTTTGAGGAGGTTACCAAAGAAGAGCATACCCAGCAGCGGCAGACCCGAAGGCACCACAAAGGCACAGAACAGGAAACCGACGATGGGGAAGATGATCTTCTCCAGCTGAGAGACCTGACGAGGAGGTTTCATGCGGATACGGCGTTCCTTGTCGGTGGTGCAGAGACGCATGATGGGGGGCTGGATGACGGGTACGAGTGCCATGTAGGAGTATGCCGACACGGCGATGGCACCCATCAGGTCAGGAGCCAACTGGGAGGAGATAAAAATGGCGGTAGGACCGTCGGCACCGCCAATGATGCCAATAGCACCGGCCTCATTGGGAGCAAAGCCGAGGAGCAATGCCAACATATAGGCGCCAAAAATGCCGAACTGTGCTGCTGCGCCAATCAAGAAGAGCTTGGGGTTGGACAGCAGCGCTGAGAAATCGGTCATGGCACCGATACCTAGGAAGATTAGCGGCGGGTACCAACCGTTCTGGACACCGTGGTACAAAATATTCAGAACCGACCCCTGCTCATATATGCCTATCTTCAAACCCGGATAGAAAGGGATGTTACCCACCAGCATACCAAATCCAATGGGCACAAGAAGCAGAGGTTCAAACTCGAACTTGATGCCCAGGAAGATGAACGTCAAGCCGATAAGAATCATGATGATGTGGCCCAGCGTGACATTGGCGTATCCAGTGTACTGCAAAAACTGCACCATCTGGGTGGACAAGAAGTCAGTGAAACCACCTGTTGCTAATAAGCTAAACATTGTTTATACTTTTTTATACTGAATGCGGAAGGATAAGAACTGCCACATTCACAATTCAACATTAATTAACCAATGACTACAAGAGTCTGCCCTTCGAGGACTGCGTCGCCCTTGCGGACTTCGACAGCGGTGACGGTACCGTCGGTGTCGGCCTCGATGTTGTTCTCCATCTTCATGGCCTCAAGCAGCACCACACGCTGGCCAGCCTTCACCTGGTCGCCCACATTGACGAAAACGTCAAGGATGGTGCCGGGCAGAGGCGTGGTGACCTTGCTGCCTGTTGAGGGGGCTGAAGCGCGCTGGACATTGCCGGAAGCTGCGGCAGCAACGCGGGGAGCGGCCTGGGTCTTGACAACACTGGTGCGCGGTTTCTGGGCACGCATCTCTTTGTCAACAGTCACGGTGTAGGAGGTACCATTGACATCCAATTTGATTTCTTGGCCTTCGACTTCGTTAATATTAACCTTATAGTCTGCGCCGTTGATTTTGAATTTATATTCTTTCATTGTATTTGTTCGTTTTTAAAAGGTATTTGAGTTGAAAACCAATACTATCTGTTGGAGAAATAGTGGTTCATATTGTAGAACTTGGCATTCCAAGGAGTCCATGCACGCTCCACTTTCTGGATGGTGATGATGGTGTCCTCCTCATCGTGGAGATCCTGCTCATAAGCATAGATGGCGGCAGCAATGGCAGCATACACCTCGCCATCAACGCCGCTGGCAATGGCACCAATGGAGGGCCCTTTGGCAACAGCAGGCTTGCCGGCATTCTTCTCGGTAGACTTGCGGATGATAGAGCTAAAGAGCATCATAATCAGCCAGATGCAGATGAGAGCGATAAAGACGACGCAGATAGCGACGATGGCCAGGCCGAAACCGTGGGGGTCGGAAGCCAGGATACGCTCGGACTGCATGGGGACATGGTAGTGGAAGTCGGTCTTTGAAACGACATTCTCCAGTCCACCACTGATGTCGAGGATATGGATGTCATAGCCGACAGGGTTCTTGCCGACAACGATAATCTCATCGGCGATATGGTTGGCGGAGAAAGCAAAGGCATTGCTGTGGAAACCAACGGTTTTAAGAACCTGAAACTCGCCATTCTCATTGGGGTTCATGTTGAGGACAGCGATGTAGGAGGAATCCTTCTGCGAACTGGCCAACACAATGATTTTGCCATCCATGACGGAGACCGACTTAGGACGGACAATATTCTTAAGGTCGTGACGTTTGTAGATGTCATCAGTAACAAAACGACCAATGCGGCACATGGAGTCGGCATCGCGGATCAACAAATCGACGGCACAGTCGATACTGTCGACCACCACGAAAGCCTCCAGGCCAGGCAGGTAGCAAACCTCGGTGGGGGTGATGTTCAGCGAAGCGGCGCTGAAGGGGCATCCCACGGGGGCACCGGGCTGACCCTCAGGGGCTGTACCTTGGGGGGCAGGGCCGGGCTGGCCGGGTTGAGCCACAACACTGCCGGCAAAAAACAGCACGCCAACGAATATTGCAACTAATTGTTTAGCTATTTTATTCATTTTATTTCAAATATAACGATCAAAATGTTAGTTTGGACGATGGGATGAAGGGGACGGGCCATGGCCAATCCCCTTTTCTCATACTCTTAGTGCTTACTTGGCCTTGTTGCAGCACTCACCTTCCTTGGCACCTTCCTTCTGGCAGCATGCGCCGTCTTTCTTGCAGCATTCTTTCTTGCAGCAATTGGTGTCGGTGCAGTTAGCGCAGTTGTTGAGAGCGCAAGTGGTGTCGGCGCAGGCGCACTGATGCTGATGTTCGCAGCACTCGTGATTCTCTGTGCAGACGGGGGTGGTGTCAGCGACCTCCTCAGTAGCGGCGTTGTTGTTGCAAGCAGCCATACCGAAAGCGAAGGCAGCGGCGATGAAAGCAGTTAAGAAAACTTTCTTCATTTTGTTGTTGTTTTTTTTATGGGGTGAAGAACCCCTGGTTAATATAATAATTGATACAATAAATGATGCAAGACTAAAAGAAATCTCGCACCAGTCTATTACAGCGGGATGTTACCATGCTTCTTGATGGGCAGGCTGTCCTTCTTGGTCTGCAGGACCTGGAGGGCACGGATGACGCGGAAACGAGTGTTGCGGGGCTCGATGACGTCGTCGATGTAGCCATACTTAGCAGCATTGTAGGGGTTGGCAAACTGATCGTTATATTCTTTTTCTTTTTCAGCGATGAACTTAGCCTTCTTCTCGGGATCGGTGGTTTCTTTGAGAGCACGGCCGTGAAGCACCTCGGTAGCGCCGCTGGCACCCATCACAGCAATCTGTGCTGTAGGCCATGCGTAGTTCATGTCGCTACGCAGCTGTTTGCAGCTCATGACGATGTGGGCACCGCCGTAGGACTTGCGCAGGGTGACAGTGACCTTGGGCACCGTGGCCTCGCCATAGGCATAGAGGAACTTGGCACCGTGTGCGATGACACCGGCATACTCCTGACCCGTGCCGGGGAGGAAGCCAGGTACGTCAACCAACGTCACCAAAGGAATATTGAAGGCATCGCAGAAGCGGACAAAACGGCCGCCCTTGCGCGAAGCGTTGCAGTCCAGCACACCGGCCATGGCCTTGGGCTGGTTGGCCACCACGCCCACGCTCATGCCGCCCATGCGGGCAAAGCCCACCACCAGGTTGGGGGCGAACTTCTCGTGCACTTCGAGGAACTTGCCGTCGTCCACGATAGCATGGATGATCTCCTTCACGTCGTAGGGCTCGTTGGGGTTCTCGGGGATAATCTCGTTGAGGCTGTCTTCCAAACGGTCCACGGGGTCCTGAGTCTCCATATAGGGAGCCTCCTCAAAGTTGTTGGAGGGGATGTAGCTGACCAGGTCGCGAATCATAGCGATGGTCTCTTCCTCGGTCTCACCCACGAAATGGGCCACACCGCTCTTAGAGGCATGCACCATGGCACCGCCCAGTTTGTCGACGCTGACATCTTCGCCGGTAACGGTCTTCACCACCTTAGGACCGGTGAGGAACATGTAGCTGTTCTGCTTGGTCATGAGGATGAAGTCGGTGAGAGCGGGGCTGTACACAGCACCACCGGCGCAGGGACCGAAGATAGCACTGATCTGGGGCACCACACCGCTGGCAAGGATGTTACGCTCGAAAATCTCGGCATAACCAGCCAGGGCGTTGCAACCTTCCTGAATACGGGCACCGCCGGAGTCGTTCATACCGATAACGGGGGCACCAGTCTTCATGGCCTGGTCCATGATTTTGCAAATCTTGAGGGACATGGTCTCGCTCAAACTACCAGCGAAAACGGTGAAATCCTGTGCAAAGACATAGACGGGACGACCGTCGATGGTGCCGTAGCCGGTAACAACGCCATCGCCCAAGAAGGACTGCTTCTGCATGTCGAAATTGGTGCAACGATGGGTGAGGAACATGTCAAACTCCTCGAAAGAACCCTCGTCGAGGAGGAGGGCGATACGCTCGCGGGCAGTCAGTTTGCCCTGTTCGTGCTGTTTGTCGATGCGCTTTTGGCCACCGCCCATTTTGGCTTCACTTCTTTTGTCTAGAAGTTCTTTTATCTTTTCTTCAAATGCCATTATTTGAAAGTTTTTTTGGTTATTATTGTGGGGATCGGACTTGGCCTTAGCGGCCATTACCTCCTCCCGGAAAATTCTTTAGACTTGAGAATAAACAGGCAGAATGTGGTGTGGCCAAGGCCACGCCACATTCCACTATCCATCAGCTTATTTGCAGCAGTACTCGGTCAGCACGCCCAAGGTGCTCTTGGGGTGGAGGAAACCGATGTGGAGTTTCTCGGCTCCGAGGCGGCTCTGCTCGTCAATCAGGCGGCAGCCTTTGGCCTTGGCATCGGCCAATGCCTGGTCGGTGTTCTCAACTGCGAAAGCGATGTGGTGCATACCGCCACGGCCGCCATTCTTCTCGATAAATTTAGCCACAGTGCTCTCAGGGCAAGTGGGGAGCAGCAGCTCGATTTTGGTCTCGCCGCATTTCAGGAAAGCGGTCTTAACTTTCTGGTCAGTAACTTCTTCAATGGCGTAGCATTTCAGGCCCATGACATTCTCCCAGTACTGGAGAGCTTCGTCCAGGTCAGTCACTGCAATAGCGATGTGTTCAATATGCGAAGGGGTCATTTTGAAAAAATTTAATTGTTTATAATATGTTTTTAATAATTTATTACTCCTAATATACTATAATTCAGAACAAAAACATTTTGCTCGGAAAATACAAAAATACAAAAAAAAAATAATATAGCAAAAAAAGTTTCTAACAGCCAATGTTAAAAAGGGGACTAGACGTATTACAGCCAACGTCTAAATACTTATATTTGAGCCATCAACAAAAAAAGTAAAGAGCCAGTAGTTTCGCCGAATCCATCCACTATTGGCATTTGGCTCTATGGTACAGTTCCAACACCATCAAAGCAGGGAATGGCGACGAGGCTTTGACGACAAGCCAGCAACTCTTACAACAAAAAAAAACTTAGCCACAGCAGGCACTGATGATGCCGTCCACGTCGATGCCGCAGTCCTTTTGCAGCTGGGGCACAGGACCGTGGGTGACGAAGGTGTCGGGCAGTCCCAATAAGGTGACAGGCAACAATTTGCCGACGGAGGCGTAATATTCCAGCACGGCACTTCCGAGGCCACCTTTCTTTACCCCGTCCTCTAGGGTGACTATGCGGCGGAAACCTCTAGAGGCTATCTCGTCAAGCAATTCGGTGTCTAAGGGCTTGAGGTAGCGCATGTCGTAGACCGCCACGCTTACCCCCTTTTGTTGCAACCGGTCGGCGGCTTCCAAAGCCGAATTGCCGATATGGCCTAAGGTGATGATTGCCACCTCAGAGCCCTCTCTCACACAACGCCCTTTGCCTACGGCAAGTTTCTGGAACGGTGATTTCCAATCGGCATGCACGCTCAACCCCCTAGGGTAGCGGATGACCACGGCTCCCTGGTCAGGGAGCTGGGCGGTGTACATCATGTTGCGCAACTCGTGCTCGTCCATCGGAGCGCAGATGGTCAGCTGTGGAATGGGGCGCAGGCAGGCGAGGTCGAAAGCACCATGATGGGTGGGGCCGTCGTCGCCCACCAGCCCAGCGCGGTCGAGGCACAACACCACGGGAAGCCGCTGCAATGCCACGTCGTGGATAATCTGGTCATAGGCACGCTGCATGAACGAGGAATAGATATTGCAGAAGGGGAGCATACCCTGCGCAGCCAGGCCGGCGGCAAAGGTGACGGCATGTTGTTCGGCGATGCCCACGTCAAAAGCGCGGGTGGGCATCTGCGCCATCATCAGGTTGAGCGAACTGCCCGTGGGCATAGCCGGAGTGATGCCCACGATGGCAGGATTTTTCTCTGCCAACTCGATGATTGTTCGGCCAAAAACATCCTGATATTTAAGCGGTTTTCCAGTGGAGTCCGACTTAATCTGGTCGCCCGTTTCGGCATTGAACCTGCCGGGGGCGTGGTAGGCCACGGGGTGGCGTTCGGCTGACCGGAGGCCCTTGCCTTTTTTGGTGACGATATGGAGCAATCGCGGGCCCTTGATTTGCTTCAACTGCGAGAGCACCTCTACCAACCCCTCGACATCGTGCCCATCGATGGGGCCGAAATAACGGAAGCCCAGCGACTCAAACAGATTCGGAGCCCCCAAGGCCGCCGTCTTGGCCAGAAAGGTGAGATGTTGGAAGAAATTGAGCGAGTGCTTGGCATACTTGTCTGGCTTGGCCGAATTGCCGCCCAGCTTCACCCATAGCTTTTCTTTCAACTCGTTATACTTGGGCGAGGCGGTGATGCGGGTGAGGTACTTGTTCAGACCGCCAACGGCCTTGTCGATGCTGATGCCGTTGTCGTTGAGCACGACTAAAATATTGGCCTTGGAAACGCCGGCATTGTTCAGGGCCTCGAAGGCCTCGCCCCCCGTCATGGCACCGTCGCCAATGACCGCAATATGCTGCCGCTTGGTGTTGTTCTGCAGGGCAGAAGCCGTGGCCATGCCCAGGGCCGCACTGATGGAGGTAGAGCTATGTCCGGTGCCAAAGGCATCGAAGGGCGACTCGTCCATCCGCGGGAAACCGCTCAGCCCGCCATAGGTGCGGATGGTGGGGAACTGGTCGCGCCGACCGGTGATAATCTTATGGGCATAGGCCTGATGGCCCACATCCCAGATGAGTTTGTCGTCGGGAGTGTTGAAAACGTAATGTAGTGCAAGGGTCAGCTCCACAACCCCCAGGCTAGAAGCCAGGTGTCCCGGATGCTGCGAAAGTGTGTCGATAATATAATGGCGCAACTCAATGGACAACTCTTTCAAGTCGTCAATTGAGAGTTTGCGTAGGTCATCGATATGGTCGATGCTATCTAATATAACGCCAGTCATGCTTTAAGTTTGCTCTGTAGTGCTATGTAGTGTTTTGTCAACTGTCAGTTTCTTTCTCTGGCCCCCAGCTGATAGGCCGGGGATTTCTTTTCCATGGGCTTGTCAAAATCCTGATTCAGCCGCTTGTTGTTCACACGGCCCTGGGCGCCTTCGCACAGCTCCCAACGGCCGTTGACGAAGATATAGGCCAGCTCGACACCCGAAGGGACATAATACTGGTACAGCCCTTCCATGCCGCTAATCTGGGGGGCCACCTCGTCAAAGATAATCATCCTGTACTTCTTGTCGGTGGTCTTGGTGGTAGGGCCAGAGGTGACACGCTCGTTTTGCGCCCGCGAAGTGCGTGCCGCCGTGGCAGCAGCACGTCCACGGTACGGACTCTTGGGGCGGAATAGTCCGCCTCGGCCGCCGCCCCTGCGCTTGGCACGGATGCGTTCGACGGTACGGATAAACTGTTCCTCATAACGAAGCGAGACCATGGCCTTGTTGGTATATTCCAACACCACACGGCGGATATTGCGTTCCTTGCGGAAAAGGTTCTGACCGAACTGGGGCTGGCTGCGGGTAGACTTGAAGCAGATGGGCTCAATCACCTTGCGTTGGGTGAGGGCATCCACGCCACACCATCCCAGCAATGTATAGTAGGTCTTGCCCTCATAACTGGTTGTAATAAGTTCCTGATAAACCGAGCCGAACCAATTGTCATAAGTAAGCAGGTCCTCCTGGCGGTTGACAATCTCCTGCGACTTGTCGTAAAGTGGATATACGTCGTACTCATCTTTCTTCTCGTCCAAGGACTGCACAAAGCCGAAGCACTCATACTCGCCTTCGTCGTTGACCACTGGCCAGGTGAAGATACGGAATTTCTTATCGGGAGCCGTCAGCACCGACACACGAGAGCCAAAGTCCCACTGCCATTTAAAGGAGTCTTCCTGTCCCAAAGCCTCACTAAGAAGCTGCAAGGCAGACTCGTTGGCATGGTAGCGCTCATTGTCGGTGGGCGCGGTATAGACCTGTTCGAAGAGTGCTTGGAGCTGCGACTGGTAGTCGGCCATCAGCGCCTTATCCTGAGCACAAGCCCCAGATACCCAAAGAACAAACAAAGCCAATATGACGATTATCTTTCGCATTCTACTATACATTATCTATATTTAACGCAACAATCCCACGTTTATTATACCCACAGCAAAAAAAAACTCACCCGCCGCACCCCCTGCGCCCCGATGGCAACTGCCTACCTGCAGGCGGATTCACCCACAGCCATGCCATAACGGGCTATCCATCAGCCACGACATGCCCGCAGGCCCACGCTGCCTCCCTCCTACCATCACCCGCACATTATTCCGCCCCTACAGATGCCCCCTCGCCCACAGCACTCCCGCAGGTCCCGGCCACTCCGCCATACATCACGCGCACCACCCTGCCTCCACTCAGCCTCATCCAAGGCTGGGGAGGCAGGGTGCCCACTATGCAAGGCAAGCGGCCAAAGGCAAGCGTTATCCGCGGCTCTTGGTATTGGGCGTGAGGAAAGGCGGCAAAGCCACATTGCCGAAACTGTCGGCAGCGGCAGCACTAGCCTCGTCGGTAGTGTACTGCTCATAGAAACGACAGGTGGTAAGCACCTGCTGCGGCGATGCGCTATGGCTATTTTCGTCATACAGCACCACAGCCCATCCCATGTTCTCGTCGTTGGCATCGGCGATGGCCACATGTCCGCCAACCGACAAAAACCGCCATCCAAGCAACCCCCTCAAAGGTGTGATGTTGTGGTTCAGCTGCAATTCCAAGCAGTTGACCCTCATTCTTGGACAGCTGTCATCCATAAGTTGCTCAAAGCGGTAGAAACGAATCATGTAGCCCGACATCAAGTTGGGGTTGACACTTCCAAGACACAGCAAATTGAACCAGTCCTCATTGGTAGCGGGAGTCAGCACTCGGGTTTCTTCTGCCGGAATCCGAGTGGCCAAGTTTGTCAGCACCACGCGGCTGCCGTCTTCAAGTGTCTCAAACCGGTACTCCACCTGGGGCAAATGGCCTGTCGAAACCACCATTTGGGGCATCAGCAGGGCTCCGCCCAGATTGGTTATCGGCTTGGTCAAGAAGACGGTAGGCAGGCTGGCGTTTGCCCGCAGAAAAACATTGTATGGGATCAGACCCTCCTGAACCTGCATCAGTGGCTTGTGGTCGGGATCGAAACACCTCCACAAAGCGATGGAATGACGCATTTTACAACGAGCGGCAAACTGGCCGAAGGTCTGTTTGGAGGGCGATTTGCGCGTGCAGGAACGTGCATATACTTTGCCCCCGCGCTCATAATAGGTTATACCAAGGCTGGGAATCCTCCCCTTGATAATAAACGATTTCTTTTCTGTCCGTGCCATAATTTGATTTGTTTTAGATTTTGTTATACTAATGTTTCTATCAGAAGGAATAGCGAATAGCTAATATAAATGTAATATAAATGTAATTAAAAACATTGAGCCACAGCGAAGTTATATCATACAGGTTATTTGCTTTCGGGCGACAAATATACAACTATTTTCCGATTAGAAAAAAAATATCTTGATAAAAAAAGTTAGATTCTTCCTATTCGTTTGAAAACGCGTCCCGTAGGGACGCGACTTTCTGCCGTTCCCTTGCCCCACACAGCACCATCGTTATTAGGAAATCCAAGGCGGGACACCAGCACCACCATGGGCAGGGCGAACGGGCAAACAAATTCCGGTTAGGGGTGCGACAGTGGTCCCCAACGCCAGCCACAATAGTAACACCGGGAAGTGCAAAGGAGGCCAGCCATTCCTGACACTAGCGCAGCACTGAGTTGCGGGAGAGTCCTCCGTACTGGAAACAGGCGCAACAATGGGTAGAAAAAAAAGAGCATATTATTTATATACTGGAAACCGGAGCAACAATGGGTGGGGAAAAAAAAGCATATTATAACGGACATGAGTACTGGAAATAGGCGCAAAAAAGGGTAGAAAAAAAGAGCATCTTATAACAGACATGAGGGCAATAAAAAAGGCGATGTGGCGTTATAGAAAATTATGACAGACGAAAGACAAGACATTATAGAGCGTGCGTGGGACAACCGCGACATGCTAAAAGACAGTACCGTACAGGATGTCGTACGGTCTGTGGTGGACAACCTCGACCACGGCGAGTTGCGCATTGCCGAGAAGGTCAACGGCCAGTGGCACGTGAACGAATGGCTCAAAAAGGCCGTCATCCTCTATTTCCCCATCAACAGCATGGAGACCGTGGAGGCAGGCCCCTTTGAGTTCCACGACAAAATACCGCTCAAGCACCACTATGCCGAGCAGCAAGTCCGTGTGGTGCCCCACGCCATCGCCCGCCACGGGGCCTTTCTCGCCCCCGGAGTAGTGATGATGCCCTCCTATGTGAACATCGGAGCCTATGTTGACAGCGGCACCATGGTCGACACCTGGGCAACGGTGGGCAGCTGCGCCCAGATAGGCAAGAATGTCCACCTCAGCGGAGGCGTAGGCATCGGCGGCGTGCTCGAACCCGTCCAGGCGGCCCCGGTAATCATTGAGGATCACTGCTTCATAGGCAGCCGAAGCATCATCGTGGAGGGTGCACTCGTGGAGGAAGAGGCTGTCATTGGGGCCAACACCGTCATCACGGCCAGCACCCACATCATCGACGTCACCCAACCCGAACCCGTCACCTACAAAGGCCGCGTACCGGCCCGCAGCATTGTCATCCCCGGCAGCTACACTCGTCACTATCCTGCTGGCGACTACCAAGTCAGCTGCGCCCTCATCATCGGCCACCGCAGCCAGAGCACCGACAAGAAAACCTCGCTCAACGATGCCCTGCGCGACTTTGGGGTAAGCGTATGACCTTCCTTGGGAGCAAAGAAATAGACTCTTCTTGGGGCTGTCGCCAAAATCGTATGGGCGGCGGCACTTCCGGAGCATAAACAAAGAGATAATACAAGATGAAAAGACTTACAATCTTATTGGCAGCCCTGACCCTTCTGATGGTTAGTTGCGGAAAGCGCACCGACACCTTTGCCTTCTCCGGCACGGTCATTGGCTACTACAACTGCACGCTCAACAGTGCCAGCATTTCAGAGATGGACTTTGGCTATGTGGTGAACCTCGACACGCCCGACTCTGTCGGGGGCGAATACATTTCCGACGGTGTCACCTATAAGAACGCCATCCTGCTCTACCGCACTCGGGCCCGATACGGTGAAGGCGAAACCATCAGCGGCACCATGTATTTGGATGACAGCTACTCGAAAGCCTACTGCCAGTACCACTTCCACTTAGGCATTCCTGAGGGAGTCTGCTACACCCTGGACTAAGGTCCCGCACACCGCCAGCGGCCCATCCCGCGCCCGTGGTGGGCCCATTCGCGCGTATGGTCCTCCTTGCTGCCAGCGACCCTATGCAATTGCGCTAAGTATAGCACTGTCCCCCTTCTACGACAGGGGGCAAAGCCGTGTAACAACAAATTGTTGATAAAAAAAACGGCAAGACTATGCTTATTTGAAAAATAGTTGTTATTTTTGCATTTTGTAAATAAATCTATAAATAGGAAATTAAAAGAGACAAAAATATGAAGTTCATCATCAACAGCCAGCTGTTTTCCAAGCAAATCCAGTCCATCAGCGGTGTCATCACCAACAACAACACCGTGCCCATCATCAACTGCTTCTTGTTCCACCTCGACGAAAATCTCCTCACCATTCGTGCCACAGACCTAGAAACCACCTTGGTCACCAAAATCGAAGTGGAGTCTGGCCGCATGGAGGGTCTCACCGACATTGCCGTACCCTCCAAACTGATATTAGACACGCTAAAGAACCTCGACGACGTGCCGCTGACCTTCAGCGTCGACGATGCCACCTACGGCATCAATATCACTTCCGGCGAAGGCAAATACCGCTTGGCCGGTAAGAACCCAGAGACGTTCCCCAACATGCCCGAAGCGCGCGAAACCGAGGTCATGACCGTGCCGGGCAGTGCCTTGGTCAACGCCATCACACGCACCTCCTTTGCCGCCTCCACCGACGAGATGCGTCCCCAGATGGGCGGCATCTTTTGCGACATCACCCCGGAGAACACCACGTTCGTGGCCACCGATGCCCACAAGCTGGTCCGCTACCGCCGCAGCGACATCCACTCCGACAACCCCACCAGCTTCATCCTGCCCCGCAAACCGGTCACCATGCTCCGCAACATCCTGGCCAACCAGAAAGAAGAGCAGGAAGTGAAACTGGAGTTCAACAACACCAATGCCTTCTTCACTTTCGACAACTTCTACATCATCTGCCGCCTGGTGGACGGCAAATACCCCAACTACGACGCCGCCATTCCCAAGGAGAATCCCAACAAGCTGACTGTCGACCGCAATTCGTTCCTCAACACCCTCCGCCGCGTAGGCCTTTTTGCCAACCAAGCATCACACCAAGTGCGCCTCTCCATCCAAGAGCGCGAACTGGTGGTCAGCGCCGAAGACCTGGAATTCTCCAACGACGCCAGCGAGAAGCTCCCCTGCCAGTACGAGGGCGAGCCCATGGAGATCGGCTTCAACGCCAAGTTCCTAGCCGAGATGGTCTCCAACATCGACACCGAACAAATCCTCATCGAGATGTCGCATCCCAGCCGCGCCGGCATCATCTTCCCCATACGCGAGGACGAGGGCGAGAGCCCCGAGGACATCCTTATGCTCGTCATGCCCGTGATGTTGGCCAACTAATCTATCAATAAATAGCACCCTACTGTTTTGAAAAGTAAAGTAAATCTTTGGGAGACTCATTCTTCGACAATCCTCAGCATCACTCTGGTGTTGTTTCTGTTGGGGATGTGCCTACTGGTGGAATACCACTCCTACCGCATCACCCACGACATGCAGGAGCGCATCACGCTGAAGGTGGACCTGGCACCGGAAGTTACCGACGACCTCGCCCACCTCATCCAGCTGCAGATAGAGGCGATGCCGGAAGTGAAACATGTCGACTATATCTCCAAGGAGAAAGCTGCCGAGATATTCACAGAAGACCTCAACGATGACTTTGTCAGCTTCATAGGCTACAACCCGCTCTACCCATCCATGATGGTGAACCTAAAGGCCAACTACATACCCGATGTGCGCCAAGAAGGCCGTTCGGAAGGCATTCGAAAGTTTACTGAAACGGTGGGGAACATGGAGTATGTCACCGGCGTTACCTATCAGGAGAATGTGGTCAACGAGTTGAACGACGTGTTCTACAAAATCACGTGGTTTCTCATCATCTTCATGGGGTTGTTGATCATTGTAAGCATCCTACTCATCAGCAGTACCATACGCATAGCCCTGTATGCCCAACGCAACACCATCCGCACCATGCAGTTGGTCGGGGCCAAGAGCGGCTTCATCGCCCGTCCGTTTGTGGGGCGCAGCATCTGGTACGGACTGTTGGGGGCTTTAATCACCATCCTTATCCTAGCCGTTGCCCTGGGGGCCATCAACCAGTCCTTTACCGGGCTGGAACTGCTCGACCAGTCGCACCTTGTCTGGTATGGCAGCATTGCCGTAATCATCATCATCCTGGGCATCTTCCTCTCCTATATGTCCACCATCTTTGCTGTCCACCGTTATCTTCGCAACAACAAATAAAAAAGTATTAATATATTAATGGCGCCACCCGCCACATAAAAAAAACGCACTATGGCAAAAGAAATTAAAAGCACCGAAGAGAACCAAAAGCAGTTCACTTTTGTTTTCGAGAAAAGCAACTATATTATCATGATTGTGGGTGTCGTGCTGCTGGCACTTGGCTACATCTTCCTTACCGGAGGTGGTAGCGACGACCCCAATGTCTTTAACGAGGCCATGTTCGATGGACGCCGCCTCTACCTGGCTCCCATCCTTATTATCCTAGGCCTGGTAACAGAGATTGTCGCCATCATGTACAAAGGGAAGAAAAATGACGAATAAGGGTCTCCTACTATAAACTAACGAGGAAACCTCAAAAATAGCAAGACACAGAAATGGAATGGTTTGAATCACTTATCTTGGGTATCATCCAAGGCCTTACCGAATACCTGCCCGTGAGCAGCAGCGGCCATCTCACCATCGGAGCCAACCTCTTTGGGCTCAACGGCGAAGAGAACCTAGCCTTCACCGTCATGGTGCATGTGGCCACCGTGCTCAGCACCATCGTCATCCTATGGAAAGAGATTGTATGGCTTTTTCAAGACCTCTTCAAATTCAAGTGGAACGAAGGAACTAAATACATCTTCAACATCATCGTCTCCATGATTCCCGTAGGCATCGTGGGGCTCTTTTTCAAGGACCAGGTCGAGGCCATCTTTGGCAGCGGACTTCTCGTGGTGGGCATCTGCCTGCTGGTCACTGCGTCGCTACTGGCCTTTTCCTACTGGGCCAAACCGCGCCAGCGCGAGAATATATCTCCCTGGCACGCCTTTGTCATCGGCATTGCCCAGGCCATGGCCGTGCTGCCGGGACTTTCCCGCTCGGGCAGCACCATCGCCACAGGCCTGCTCCTCGGCAACAGCAAGGAGAAACTGGCCCAGTTCTCTTTTCTCATGGTCATACCTCCCATCTTAGGCGAAGCCCTGCTGGATGTGAAGGACATGGCCGAGCAAGGGGTCAGTGCAGCCATGGGCGGCCTCTCCGCCAGTTCCCTTCTCATCGGATTCGTAGCTGCCTTCATTAGTGGCTGCTTTGCCTGCAAATGGATGATCAACATCGTCAAGAAAGGGAAACTCATCTGGTTTGCACTCTACTGTGCCATAGTGGGAATCCTGGCCATCGTTTTGCCTCTCTTTTAATCACACCGCATACTAGGGCTGGCACGGCTTGGAAAGGAAGGCTGCCAGCCCTTCGCATATCCACCAATAGCCAACCATGACACAAGAGCAACTCCTCGAAGGGACCATCATCGCCGTCGACAAACCCTACCAATGGACCTCCTTCCAGGTGGTCAACAAAATCAAGTCGGCCATCCGCCAAACGTTCAACATCAAGAAATTCAAAATCGGACATGCCGGCACTCTCGACCCTTTGGCAACAGGTGTGCTTATCATCTGCATCGGCAAAGCCACCAAGCACATCGAAGAACTGCAACAGGGCGAAAAAGTATACAGCGGCACCATGGTCTTTGGTGCCACCACCCCTTGCTACGATTTAGAACGCGCCATCGACCAATACTACCCCTATCAACATATCACCCACACCCTCCTCAATGAGAGGGCACAGCAATTCGTGGGACAGATCGACCAAGTGCCACCTGTATTCAGTGCCGTAAAAATTGGCGGACAACGAGCCTACTCCTATGCCCGCCAAGCCAAAGAAGGGGAAGAAATCCCCTCCCCCACCCCGAAAAAAGTAATCATCGAAGAGCTCGAAATAACAAGCTTTCGACCCGGGAGGCCCATCCCCGAAAACGAGCAATTCACAGAAACTCCTGACCATCTCTCGACAGTGTCAGCAGAAGAAAACACCCTCACAACACTCTCTCGCAACCCTCTCACCCACCTCTACAACAATCCGCTTGGCACCATTCCACAACACCTCCCCCAAGCCGACTTTCGCATCCGTTGTGGCAAAGGCACCTACATCCGCAGCCTCGCCCGCGACCTCGGTCTGGCCCTCGACAGCGGTGCTTTTCTTTCCGCCCTCCGCCGTGAGCAGGTGGGCAAATACACCCTAAAGGATGCCATACAGCTCGAAGACATCCACACATTCTTGAACCAATGAGTTCTGAGGGAGGGCCGGCAGAGGGCAAAATGTCTATAGCCATGGACGGTCACCTCTTGCCAGTAGAACAAGAACACGATTCTACAACTTTTTGGTAAGCCCCTATGGTCTTTTGTTACACCTTGGACTTAATAAATGGTTTCTATACTTAGGCTGAAAACCAACCGTCAGTCATACACCTTCCGAACCTTGGCATAGCCATTTCTTTGCCTGAGGAATATCTCGGTTGATATTTGCATAATACCTTTACACTATCTTACCAAAAAATGATGGTTGTTATCTGCTGTTTGACATGAGCATGAATCGTACAAATCTAACGAATGCTCTCATACATCTTCATAGAAGGATGGGATCAGATGACGGCACGCCAACCTCTCAGAACCAGCCGAACTGCAAACTGACCATGGAATAGGCCGGTGCATAACATGAACATCAATGCGGAAAAAGTTAAAAATAACGAATTTGCTTGCCATTTTAAAAAAAAAAAGTATCTTTGCAAAAAAAATACGTAATATGAAAACACATACAACTTTCTCTCCAAAAGTTATTTCCCTATTACTTATCATTGTTTTTGATATGATAGGGAATCAGGCTACTGCCCAACTGCCGTTTAATTTCAAGTATGCAGAAGGAATAAGCTTTGAGAATTCGATTGTGCGCAGATACAATGACACAAAAGCCATTGTCTACTACGAAATAGGTGGTTTTGGATACGTATCCTTGGTTGATCTTATAAATGATCAAGGATATAGAATCAAGTTGGATACAGGAATCTTTATGAATGACATGTGCATTCTGAAAGATACTGTCTTTCTATGCGGCAGGGATGAAATTTCCTCTGGGATGGCGGGCTGTATTGTCGCCATTGACATTAATGAGTTGAACTCTGGTATGGCAACACCAATATACTTCGACCCATCCTATTGGATCCATTGTAATTTTAAACGTATCAAAGGGTACGAATATACGATTCCCGGTGATGAAAGAAAGTACGCAAAATTTTTGCTAGTAGGCGATATCTATTTCGCCTGTGACACTACCGAACCTTTCCCTAGGGTCTTTTCACTATTTAATATTAATGATGGTAATAATTATACGTATTCTACCGCCAGCGAGGACGGAAGATGTGTGGTAAATTCAGTTTGGGAAGTATCATATCCTTTTTCTTACGGTAGTCCTTCGGCCGCAACGACTAATCAGATTGTGTTGCGGGCAGTCAATCCCGACATCCACCCTGAGATCATACACGATGTGGTTGTGACGGAAAATTATGTGGCTTTTATTGGACTTGAAGGTGTCTCTAGCAAAGCCATAACGCTACATATATGTAACAAAGATGACAATGTTTTGCGTAATTTTATACCTTCCCTTCCAGCCGATTTCATCAATTACTATTCGTACCCACTGAGTTCTAATAATGCTAATCCTTTCTATCATGCATGCGCACTAAATGGTGACCGAATAGCGATAGTGGCTGACAGTGAGGATCCAACCTCACCTGATCAGTTATACATAAGAGCCATCGATTTGAATACGCAAACGATGTTCGCTTCACAAGATTTTGTTGGTAGTGAAAAACCACATGTGATTGATGTTGCTCTGGCTCTCAATGGGGACAGCATTTTGGTGCTTTATAATGATAAGTACCTTCCAAGTAACGTTTTCAGAGATATGGTATGCAAAGTAGATGCCAGTAGTACACAGACCTATTATTATCAGCCCTGCATTGTCGACAAAATGACCCCAATACCTTTGAACTCGATAGATGCAATGCCCAAAAGTTTTATAACAACAGGGAGGAAATTTGGTATGGTGAGTAAAACCAGCATTATGGGGAATGCTGACAAATGCCATGAAGGGGTTGATTATCTTTTGAAAAAGTCTACCACAATAGATCCCAGAACTTCTTTTTTTAGGTACGACCAATTTATGCCAACAAGTAACTCATGGGAGAAGGTTGCCGTGCCTGAACTTATTAATTATAAGATTATCTGTAGGGAATAATATAGAGTCATGAGCTGGGAATGTTCCACGCTCGTAATCGTCACTAAGATAAATAATTAAAAAAAACGAATATGAAACGTTTGTGGTTTGTTTTGTTGTTGATGGTTGCTGGATTAAATATGATGGCACAACCCACCGTCTATCCTGTCTTTCAAGCTGGTGCCCCTGGATACCTCTTTACGCCGCCCCCTAGTCAGGAGGGAGTGGTTATTCATAACCGGAGTAATTGGGCCATTTACTCCCCTAATGATTTTAAGGGGACAGCTTATCGCACTCCCAATGTAACCACGGTTTATGGTGTCGCAGTGGCCGCATGGGATTTGGAATATATACCATATTTTTTCATCCAATTATTTGCGGAACGACGTTTGGACAGCACCTCCCTCTGCGCCGAGGTAGACACAGTGAGGTCGGAGCTGTATTGTTTCATGGAAAAACCACCAGTGCACTATGCCAGTTTCCAATTTGTGAGGACAAACAAAAATCCAATGTATCCTTCTTCGCCCGAGTATTACCCTGATACCTGCACCGTCCCATTTTATGAATTTTATTTTGCCGAACCCATAGTGATTCCAGCAAATCAGCGTTTCTTTGTGGGCTTTAGCTTTTCGCCTTACAGTGTGTGGAACCATGTTCGGCCCGATACCAATTATTGGCCTTATAATTTTCAACTGAAGGGTGTATCATTCAATTACATGGACCCATCACCCACCAATAATTTTGAAGCGGTATGTGGTTCGGTTGCAGGAGCCAATAGCCTATATGGGGACGGTTTGGATAGCGTGTGGGGATACCGTAGACGCTTTCATCAGGGCCTAGTGGATTGGGCCTGCTACTCATGCATAGGCGATTCCTCAGCCCCAGACAAATATACTTGCTTATCCTTTTTCCCCATCGTGCGTCCGCCAGTGGACAGCTCGCGCGTCAACCTTCCCCACATCCATCCCCTGCGGGCGCAGGCGGTGCAGAACTTCCGCCTGACGGAGCTAGACTCGGCACACGCCGCCTTCGCCTGGGACCTCCTCCCGCCGAGCGACTGGGGCCCCGTAATAGGGGTGAATGCCGACCGCTACCAGATTAACTACGCCCCCTACATGCAGGAGTACGACGAGGCCGACACGCTGGGGGCTAGGGCTGGCGAGGCCACGCTGTGGATGAACTTCGACTCTACGGTGATGTACAAGGCACGTTGCCGCGCTCGCAGCCGCCATCTGTGCGACATACACGACACCTTGGTATACGGCGATTGGAGCCGGGAGGTGTACTTCCACACCGGCGTAGGGACTCCCGACACGGTACCGCTGGCCTGCCTGCGCGTAGACAGCTTGCGCTATGTGGGTCTGTGGGGCGGATACCCCAAATTTGAGTGGGGCCGCTGCTCGGGACATAACTTCTACGAGGTGCAGATGGCCAGCGCAGGCAGTGACAACTGGCGCAGGGTGGACTACACCTCTGAGAACAACACGGTACTGCGCAACAGCTTAGATCCCGCAGCGCGTTACTGGCTGCGAGTGCAGGCGGTGTGCAACCACCGCTGCCATATCCACGACACGGTGATGCGCAGCCCCTGGAGCGACACCGTGGAATTTTGCCTTGCCCCCCAAGGAGTGGACGAAGTGGAGACGGACGGGCTCAGCCTGGTGCCCAACCCTGCTCATGCCGAGGTGACCCTCTCGGCCGAGACCGACATCACACACGTGGCCCTCTACGACATGCAGGGACACCTAGTGCTGGAAAAGCAGACCCACGGCCACACGGTAACCCTGAGCCTGAGCACGCTGGCCACGGGCAGCTACATCGTGCATGCCGACACCCCACTTGGCCGTCTGACCCGCAAACTGACCGTGGAATAGACAGATGTATGCTCCGATACCGCCAAAAGGTGAAGGGGTCCTCTATCAATCGTCGCTCAGAAGCATGTTATAAAGGACCCCCAAATGTTATTTTTGACAGCATGAGAACAAATAAAGGAGCGTTTGTATTATGTTTTGCCCTTACAGAGCGATTTTGTATCGTGACGGTCTTCTGTAGGCGTTGCCTACAGCTATATCTGTCCTTGCCCTTTCAGGGCAACTGTTGAGGGTTGACTAAAACAGCTGTGCGGAAATCGCCCAGTTTCTTATTCAACGCCAGGCACAACCAAAAGGAACCTAGTGTTTGTGTCGGGCGTGGTTTATCCATGAGGTTTCTCCCATGCCAGAAAACGACTGCTCTTTGGACCAGCCACTACGCCGAAACTATCTCATCCAATTCCAACCAGCGCAGTTCTTTCTCGTCTAAAGCTTCTATAATTTGTCCGATGCGTTGAGAAGCCGTGGTGAGTTTGTCCACATCGGTCTCGGTACCGCCGCTTAAGAGGGCTTCTAGCTGTTGCTTTTCCAGCGTCAGAGCCTCAATCTCTTGAGAGAGACTTTCATATTCTTTTTGCTGCTTGTAGGTGGCCCGAGGCTTGTCGGAGCGTGTGCGCTCATATTTGGGTTTTTCGTCGCGTTTCTGAAGGGTTTCGGAACGCTTCTTGGCATTCTTCTCCGCCAAATACTCCGTGTAGTTGCTGTGGTAGTCGCGTATCTTACCTTCGCCTTCAAAGACAAAGATATGGTCGACGATATGGTCCATAAAGCTACGGTCGTGGCTGACGATGACCAAACAGCCTTTATAGTCCTTCAGAAACTGCTCTAGGATTTCCAGCGTATAGATGTCCAGGTCGTTGGTGGGCTCGTCCAAAATCAGGAAATTGGGATTGGCCATCAGCACCTTCAGCAAATAGAGACGGCGTTTCTCCCCGCCACTCAGGTTGCCGAAATAGTTGTACTGCGTCATGTCCTCAAAGCCGAAATAGCTCAGAAACTGATGGGCAGACATCTCCTTACCATTGTCTAGCTCAATGCGTTCGGCCACATCCTTCACGATGTCTATCACACGCATATCGGGCCGTGCCGTCATTCCCCCCTGGGTGTAGAAGCCGAACTGGATGGTCTGCCCAACCACCACCCGTCCGCTGTCGGGGCGGAGCTGTTCGGTGAGCAGGTGAAGGAAGGTGGATTTGCCGACGCCATTGGGACCAACGATGCCTATCTTCTCCCCTCTCTTGAACACATAGCTGAAGTCGTCCACCATCTTCACGCCGTCGAAACTCTTGGTAACGTTGTACAATTCCAGAATCTTGCCACCGATGCGCTCAGTTTTGACTGTCAACTGAGGGCGCGACTCGTCGAAGCGGGTGTGCGCCTTCTCCTCCAACTCATAGAAGGCATCGATGCGGGCCTGGGCCTTGGTACCACGGGCCTGTGGCATTCGACGCATCCAATCGAGCTCGGTACGATAGAGGCTTTTGGCCTTTTCCACTTCCACACGTTCGTTATACTGGCGTTCGGCTTTCTTGCGCAGATAATAGTCGTAGTTGCCGCGATAATGATACAGCTGACTATTGTCTATCTCATAGATGTCCTGACAGACATGGTCCAGGAAATAGCGGTCGTGCGTCACCATCAGGATGGCCAGCTTCTGCCTGCTGAGGAAATCTTCGAGCCATTCAATCATCTGAATGTCCAAGTGGTTGGTAGGCTCGTCGAGCAGCAACAGGTTGGTGTCGTCAATCAATATGCGGCTGAGGGCCACTTTCTTTTGCTCGCCACCACTGAGGAGCTGCATGGGTTGGTCGAGTTTGTCGTCCAGCTTGAGGCGACTGAGGATTTCTTCGATACGCTGATCGAAAGTCCACTCATCCTCGTGCTCGGGTCGTTGGGCAGAATAGACAAAGCTGCGGACCGACTGATGCGGCAACAACTCGGGCTGCTGAGGCAGGTAGGCCATGCGGACATCGCCGCGAAAAGTCACCTTGCCGCTGTCCTGCAGGGTCTTACCTGTCAGGATATTCATCAGGGTGGACTTGCCATAGCCGTTGCGGGCGATGAGGGCGGTTTTCTGTCCGGCATTGATACCGAACGAGATGTCGTCAAAAAGCAGTTTGTCACCAAAGGACTTGGATAAATTTTCTACTGTTAACAGCGCGTCGGACATACTTCTTCAATGAATCCTCTAATAGTTGTACTTTGTCTTCCATCGCTCTCTTAGTTGCCTGCGGGTCTCCTCCTCTCTAGGATTCTGGCCGGGCTCGTAGAATTTCATGCCGCGGAGAGCATCGGGCAAAAATTCCTGGTCGACGAAATTGCCCTGATAGTCGTGGGCATATTTATACCCGTCGCCATAGCCCATCTGCTTCATCAGTTTGGTGGGGGCATTGCGGATATGCAGCGGCACGGGCAGGTCGCCGGTCTGGTGCACCATCTGCTGGGCATTCTGGAGAGCCACATAGGTGCTGTTGCTCTTCACCGAGGAGGCAAGGTAGACACAGCACTGCGACAGGGTGAGGCGGCATTCGGGGTAGCCGATCTTGGTGACGGCATCGAAACAGGCATTGGCCAGCAGCAAGGCGTTGGGGTTGCTGTTGCCGATATCCTCAGAGGCAAAAATCAGCATGCGGCGGGCTATGAAGACAGGGTCCTCTCCCCCCTCTATCATACGCGCCAGCCAATAGACGGCGGCATTGGGGTCGCTGCCCCGCATCGACTTGATAAAGGCACTGATGATGTCGTAGTGCATTTCGCCTTTTTTGTCGTATAACGCCAGGTTCTGCTGGATGACCTGCGTGGTGTGGGCATTGTCTATGACCACAGGGCCGGCGGGGCTGTTGTTGACCACCAGTTCGATGGCGTTGAGGAGTTTGCGGGCATCGCCTCCCGAGATGCGGAACAGAGCCTCTACCTCGGGGGCAGAAACCTCACGGCCTTGGGAGGCATAGTATTTGATGGCACTGGCGAGCAGCTGCCGCATCTCGGCCTCGCCAAACTCTTTCAGCACATATACTTGGCAGCGGGAGAGCAGAGCCGAGATGACCTCGAAGGAGGGATTTTCGGTGGTGGCGCCTATCAGGGTTACAATACCCCGCTCGACAGCCCCCAGCAGAGAGTCTTGCTGGCTCTTGGAAAAGCGATGAATCTCATCGATAAAGAGGATGGCGCCCTCTTCGCTCTTGGCCTTCTCGATGACCTCGCGCACCTCTTTGACGCCACTGCTGATGGCGCTGAGGGTATGGAAGGGCCGGTTGAGGGTCTGGCTGATGACCATTGCCAACGTGGTTTTGCCGATTCCCGGAGGTCCCCAAAAAATCATGGACGGGATATTACCGCTCTCTATCAAAGTGCGCAAAACAGCACCTGGTCCAACCAGGTGCTGTTGCCCTATATATTCGTCAAGACCCTTGGGTCTTAAAATCTCAGCTAAAGGTATCATAGGATGAGCATGGCATCGCCGTAGGTGGAGAACTTGTACTTCTCGCGGATAGCGATATCGTAGGCATAGCTGACAAATTCAGGACCGCCAAAGGCGCACACCATGATGTAATGAGAAGACTTGGGGTGGTGGAAGTTGGTGACCATCATGTCTGCTATGGAGAAGTTGTAAGGGGGATAGATGAACTTATTGGTCCAACCATCGTAGGCACTGATTTTGCCGAGGATGGTGACGGCACTTTCCAAGGCACGCATCACGTCGGTACCCACGGCACACACCCTGTGTTCGGCCTTCTTGGTGTCCATAATGGCATCGCACACCTCCTGCGAGATGCTCATCTCTTCGGCATCCATACGGTGCTTGGAGAGGTCTTCGACATCGATGCTCTTGAAATTGCCCATGCCGCAATGCAATGTTAGTTCGAGCCACTGCACATCGTTGATTTCGAAACGCTTGAGCAGCTCGCGGCTGAAATGGAATCCGGCGATGGGAGCGGCCACGGCACCCTCGTGCTTGGCATAGATGGTCTGGTAGCGCTCGGCATCGTAATTCTCTATATTGCGCATCGCACGCAACTCGTCGGGCAACGGGGTATGCCCCAGGCTGCGGATATGCTTGATAAACTCCTCGTGGGTGCCATCGAAAAGGAAACGCACCGTGCGGCCGCGCGAAGTGGTATTGTCGATTACCTCGGCCACGAGCGACTCGTTGGGTCCGAAATAGAGCTTGTTGCCAATACGTATTTTACGTGCGGGGTCGACAATGACATCCCACAGACGCATATCGCGGTTCAGCTCGCGTTGCAGAAACACCGTGATGCTGGCACCGGTCTTCTCTTTCTCACCATAGAGCAATGCTGGAAAGACCTTGGTGTTGTTGGCCACCACGGCATCGCCAGGGTTCAAATACTCAATCAGATCTTTGAAGATGCGGTGTTCGATGGTTTTCGTGTCGCGGTGCAGAACCATCATGCGGGCCTCATCACGCTGTTTGGCCGGTTTCTCAGCAATCAACTCCTTCGGGAGATTGAAATTGTAATAAGACAGTTTCATTGTATACTATTTAAACCTCGCTGGTGTGCGAAGCGTTATTTACCAGATAATTATAACCCCAACACCCGTTTCTCCTCCTCAATCTAATGTTTATGTAACGCACAAAGTCAAGGTTTATTATATATAGATGTAAAAAAAATGTATTATTCCCACACGCTGAGCCGAAGCATGTATTTGTCTGAACAACGCGCCTATCCATGGCCAAAAGTCATAAGAGCAGAAAGGAACCTAGAGGGTGGTTAATAGCCTGAAATAGGTGGGGTGCCGAGAGTAGACCTTAGAAAAAAAGTGTACAACAACCGCCTGGGCGGCCATTGTACACTTCACATTATTCAATCAAGACTTAGTGGCTCGTGGGGAGGTTGCTGGCATCATACACAGTTTGGGTGCCATAGTCAAAGACCTCGCCAAGGTCGCATTGGAATGTGAGGCCTGTGGCGGACATATTCAGCTCATCCCATTGCAGTTCATACGTCTCAGTATCGTCATTCCATTCGCTGGGAACGGTAAGTCCTATACCCCAAGTGGTGCTGCCGAAAGCAACATTCTCCAGATTGATATCAAAATCGTATTCCAAATTCAATGCTGGCAGGTCAGAGCTGCCCCCACAGCCTTCTATGCGGGCGTTGCGAATGTAGTTGCCGCCATGATTGTTCCTGTCGCTACGGAAACTAATGCCTAGCCAATAGGCAGGTTCATCCTCCAATCCTCTGATTATTACCGGATTGTCAGCAGTTCCGTTAATTTGAAAATATCCCTGCTCGGCGATGTACATTGTGCTGTTCATTGCCATCAGAATGGTAACACCTGCATTAACGATGAATTTAGCATTATTGGGAACGAATAGCCCGTCGGACAGATAATAAGGAATGGAAATATTGGAGAAGGTGACCTCTTGATCTTCTTCAACATACAAATAATTAACGTTCACATAATTATTCGTATTGGACTCAAAAACATTACCCGTGCCAATCTGGTTGACCAGCATTATTTCTCCCAGTTGAATAGGATATTGCTGGCAGCGGCGGATGGTATTGTTGTTGAAAGAATAGAAGCAGTCTCTACTTCCTCCTGCCAGCACACCATTAGCGGCAGAGCCGTCAATGGTGCAGTTGTCCATAGCCACCTTGCCACCATTGATGTTGACCACGGCATCCTCATGGCCACCATTGATAAAGTCGACATAAGCCATCTGGTTGTCGGTGCGGACAGAAGTATAGGTAACGCCTGTCCATGAGCCTACACCCGTAGAGGTGGAAGGTCCACGCAGAACGATGTGTTTGTCGGGGGTACCTACCATTTTCAGGCCTGCATTCTCGCCAACGAGAATCTCGCCACCCACAGTTGCAAAGGCAATCGTCACACCGGGTTCAATCGTCAAGCAGGCGTTGCCCTCGAGGCTCACCCAGGACTCTACAATATAGTCGATAGGCAGTCCCAGGTCGGGAAGCGTGCGATTGGCATCGATTGTGCCAGTAAGTGATTGGGGGTCGACGGTGCCGCCACCACCGGGGTTATCGCTGAAAGTGGCAATATAGGTGGCGTTGCCGCTAACCGTAATCACGCGGGGATTGTCGGTATTACCGTCGTTCCAAGTATTAAAGTAATAGCCTGATGCGGGCACAGCAGTCAAAGTGGCCGTAGAGCCATTGGCATAGGTGCCGCCTCCCGTAACGGTGCCCCAAGCATCGTTGTTGGATTGCACCGTGATGGTGTACTCCTTGTTGCAAGAAACAAGCATAAGTGAGCAAAAAGTCACTATACTTAGCAAACTTAAAATCTTTTTCATACTGTTGAATTTTATAAGTGAATATGTTATTTTCGGATTGCAAAAATAATATTTTTTCTCAATATAGAGAAAAACGCTGCAAAAAAACACGGATTAGTAAAGGAAATAGGCTAAAAATCAAGTGAGAAAAAGCATAGATAGTTTAACCCAAATCGGTCATTAGGCCGACTTCTCTATTATTTTAGGTTTTTCAAGTCATTTTTGCCCATCTCGGCATTTCTTCCGGCATCTTGACCACATCCCTGCCTCGTCGTAGCTTTGTTCTCCGCTTCGCTATCGAAACCATCCACTGGATGCTTTCTTCACGCCGTCGCCAGCGATGTGGCCAATCTGCTCGTAATAAAAACTAATCTGGCACAAACCCCAATGACCGATTTGGGTTTACTACTGTTGGGAAAGACGGAACGCAATATCTCAAGAAACGGTCTCGCCAACAATAACAATGGACACAAAAAAGGGGGCTTCAAATAAAAGAAGTCCCCCTTTTTTATTAAAAAGCAGACAACCCTGCATCGACAGGGTCGTTCAAAAGAATTAGTCACCCAAAGTGGCCACCATGACGGCCTTGATGGTGTGCATGCGGTTCTCGGCCTCGTCGAAGACGATGCTGTTCTCGCTCTCGAACACCTCTTCGGTAACCTCGATGCCGTCCAGACCGAACTTAGCGTTCACGTCGCGGCCCACCTTGGTCTCCAGATTGTGGTAAGCGGGCAGGCAGTGCATGAATTTGCAGTTGGGGTTGCCGGTGTTCTTCATCATCTGAGCATTCACCTGGTAAGGCATCAGCATGTCGATACGCTCTTTCCAGACCTCGTCGGGTTCGCCCATGCTGACCCATACGTCGGTGTAGATGAAGTCGCAGCCCTTCACGCCCTTCACGGGGTCGTCGGTAACGGTAACGGTAGCACCAGTCTCCTTAGCGATCTCTTTGCAGGTCTTCACCAGTTTGGCATCCGGCTGGAGTTTCTTGGGGGCCACGATGCGGACATCCATGCCCATCTTGGCACCGCCAACCATCAGGCTGTTGCCCATGTTGAAGCGAGCGTCGCCAACATAAGCGAAAGTCACTTCGCTGAGGGGCTTGTTGACATGCTCCTGCATGGTGAGGAAGTCTGCCAGGATCTGGGTGGGGTGGCTCTCGTTGGTGAGGCCGTTCCAAACGGGAACGCCAGCATATTTGGCCAGTTCTTCAACAGTCTCCTGAGTGAAGCCACGATACTCGATGCCGTCGAACATGCGACCCAGCACGCGGGCGGTGTCCTTCATGCTCTCTTTCACGCCAATCTGGCTGCCGGTGGGACCCAGATAGGTCACATGGGCGCCCTGGTCCTTAGCACCTACCTCAAAAGCGCAACGGGTACGGGTGGAGGTCTTCTCAAAAATCAGGGCGATGTTCTTGCCCTTCAATTTGGGCTGCTCGGTGCCGGCATATTTGGCGCGTTTCAGGTCGCGGGCCAAATCCAGCAAATAGTTAAGTTCCTTGGGACTGAAGTCTAAGATCTTCAGAAAATTACGATTTCTTAAATTGTAAGCCATGTTTTGTTGATTTGATTTTTATTTATCTATATCTAATTCTTTCCATTTTTCACGTCTCCTTAGGTACCAGAGCCATGCCAGTAGGCTTATCGCCACGCTGCCGCCGCCAACCACCAGCAACATTCTGCCGCCGGGCCAGTGGAGGATGGTGAACAGAATGCCCATCAACAGCACCGCGAAGCCCCACCCACTCAGGCGCAGGGCCAACTGCCACCATGTGCGTAGGGCGTACTCCGTCTCGCTGTCGTCGCGCTGCGGAAAGATCCTTGGCAGCAGAAATGAGACGACGGCCAGCATGCCCATGCCGACAATAAGCAAGCCATAGGCATCGCAAGTGGTCAGCCTCAGCAGTCCGCCAGCCAGGGTAATGACAGCACCCATCAAGGCCACCTTTTTCATAAAGGGCTTGAAATTGGGTTCGTCCTGTAGCCTATCAAGCAAAGAGTTGTTAGCCATTTCTGATTTCTTTAGGAAGGGAGACTATTAGCGGTTTCCAAACTGATTTTTTTGCACAATATAATAAATCCAGCAGCCTATGGTGGCAATTAAGCAGATGGCACTCAGCACCATCAGGGTCCTCTGGACGGCCAAATGTTCCACTCTGAATATCACAAAGAGCAGGCATGCCGACAAGGCCCACCCCGTCATTTTCATCGAAAAATCCCAGATGGGTTCCAGGCGCATGTTCTTGGCCATATTGTCGTTTTTGGCGTGGTAGGGGAAAATGGCGAACAGGAAGAGCGAAAAGACAATCAGCAGCCCTCCCCCGGCCATCACAACATACTCGTATTCTCCCCAGCCTCTATGCCTCAGCACAGCACCCGCTGCCAGGGCAACAGCCCCCAGCAGTGCTATTGCAAACATCAGTATTCGGAATGGTTTTCGTTTGATAAGATCCTCCATTATCGATAATACAATACTAATGATCTTTGCTCAGTTAACAACAATAATGATTCGTACAAATTACTGTACGATGCGGGTGCCGCAGTTGGGGTTGTCCAGCTGGCCGGCCTCGGTGATGATGCACTCCTTGCCGCCGTTCTCCACAAAGATGATGGCTGCACGGATCTTCGGAGCCATGCTGCCTTCGGCGAAATGGCCTTCCTGCAGGTACTGCTTGGCCTCGGCCACAGTGATGGTGTCCAGGGCCTTCTCGTTCTCCTTGCGGAAGTTGATATACACCTTGGGCACATCGGTGAGGATGTAGAACTCGTCGGCACCAATCTCTATGGCGCAGAGGGCACTGGCCAGGTCTTTGTCGATGACGGCCTCAACGCCGCGCACATAGTCGCTCTCCTCCACCACGGGGATGCCGCCGCCGCCAACGGTGACGACGATATTGCCTGCTTTGGCCAACTGCTTCACAATCTTGATGTTGTTGATGCGCTGGGGAGTGGGCGAAGGCACCACCTTGCGCCAGCCGCGGCCTTTGGGGTCTTCCTTGTAGGTGGCTCCGGTCTTGGCAGCCAGCTCGTCGGCCTGTTCCTTGGTATAGTAAGGCCCCACAGGTTTGGTGGGGTTCTGGAACATGGGGTCGATCTTGTTCACGGCCACCTGGGTGACGAGGGTCACCACGTCGCGCTGGATGTCGTGGCGTGCCATGACGTTGCGCAGCCCCATCTCGATGAGGTAGGCGATGGAGCCCTGGGTCTCGGCGACACAGAAATCCATAGGCATGGCCTCGATGCCGGCACGTTTGCCTTCCTCATGCTGCAGCATCACGTTGCCCACCTGGGGGCCGTTGCCGTGGCCAATGACGATATTATAGTTGCGTTTCAGGAGATTGCAGAGCGACTCGCAAGTCTGTTCCACATTCTCAATCTGTTCCTGATAAGTACCCTTTTGGCCTCCACGGAGGAGTGCATTGCCGCCAAAAGCCACTACTGCTAATTTTCTCATTTAAATTTATATTATTAATTTATAGCCAATTAAAGTTCCCTCCTTCAATCGTAGGAAAATGCAAAGATACAACTTTTTTATAAATCAAAAGAAAAAGCCCGCCCAAGAAGGCAAAGAAAGTGCTTCTGAAAGCCATAGGAAAGGGTAGTTTCTCCATGACACCAGAACTCATGCTCTTTTATATTATAAAAAATGTGGCTTTGCACATACTATGAAAATGACTATCCGCATTAGCCATAAAGAAGCCTCGATGAGGTTTAATTTTAATAACACTGTGAAGAAAGTCCTGTGGACTTTCGATAGCGCAGCGGAGTATTTAGCGAAGCGCAGTGCGGTGACTAATAATCAACACCTCACGTGCGTCTCGGAGTGAAGAAAGTCCTGTGGACTTTCTGCTGTGGCGGATTTGCAATCCGACACCACTGAGTATAAGGATTTGCAATCCGCCATTAAACATAGCCCCCCCCGTTTGCTGCTAATGCAAATCATTTCATGTTCGAGTCAAAAAACTTCCGCTGTGGCAGAAAAGCTATTGTATCAGAAGTTGTCGGATTAAAAATCCTCATATTCAACTGCGGCGGATTGCAAATCCGCCGCAACGTGGCTTTCGATAGTGACACTATGTGCCATGGAGAACGAAAACGACCTTGCCTATGTGCCAATACCAGACAATCGTTATCCACACAAAAAAACACCTAGATAATTTTGAGTGAAAAAAGTTGGTCGTATAAAAAAAAAGTCGTAACTTTGCAGCCGAAAAATATATCAAATACACATCTGCCTCAGGGAATGGGCTTTGCCTGGAACGCAGATGGCCATTGAACACCAAAGCCCCAAAATAATACAATTAACAAAAGAAAACATGAATAAACTATTTCTTATACTTCTGCCATGGATGAACAACGATAGTTCAG
>CAMVMF010000016.1 GCA_947168515.1 uncultured Bacteroidales bacterium | reverse complement strand
CGAGTGGAACCCCGCCAACTGCATCCAGTGCAACCAGTGCTCGCTGGTCTGCCCCCACGCCGCCATCCGTCCCTGCGTGATGACCGACGAGGAGATGAAGAAGGCCCCCGAGTCGATGAAGGCCATCGACGTGAAGATGCCCAAGGAGCTGGCCGGTATGCACTTCCGTATGCAGGTCAGCGCTATGGACTGCACCGGCTGCGGCAACTGCGCCGACGTCTGCCCCGCCAAGGAGAAAGCCCTCGTGATGAAACCCTTCGAGAGCCAGCTCCACGAGGCCGCCAACTGGGACTACGCCCAGAAGTGCGTCACCTACAAGGACAACCTCATCGACAAGAAAGCCAACGTCAAGAACAGCCAGTTCGCACAGCCCCTGTTCGAGTTCAGCGGCGCCTGCGCCGGCTGCGGCGAGACCCCGTACCTCAAGTGCATCACCCAGCTCTTCGGCGAGCAGATGATGGTGGCCAACGCCACGGGCTGCTCCTCCATCTACGGCGGCTCGGCTCCTGCCACACCCTACTGCAAGAACTACCGCAGCGGCTTCGGTCCCGCCTGGGCCAACTCGCTGTTTGAGGACAACGCTGAGTTCGGCCTCGGTATGGCCACCGCCACCCGCCAGATGCGCGACCGCGTGGAGCGCATTATGAAGGAAGGCCTCGCCTGCGACTGCTGCAGCGCCGAAATCAAGGCCCTCTTCACCGAGTGGATCGAGAACCGCGAGAACACCCTCAAGACCAAGGAAATCGCCGACAAGCTCATCCCGCTGATGGAGGCCTGCGGCTGCGACATCTGCAAGCAGCTCCTCGAACTCCGTCACAGCCTCGTCAAGAAGAGCCAGTGGATCTTCGGCGGCGACGGTTGGGGCTATGATATCGGATTCGGCGGTCTCGACCACGTGCTGGCCAGCGGCGAGGATGTCAACGTCGTCGTCGTCGACACCGAGGTGTACTCCAACACCGGCGGACAGAGCTCGAAGGCCACCCCGGCCGGCGCTGTCGCCAAGTTCGCCACCAGCGGCAAGAAGATCCGCAAGAAAGACCTCGGTATGATTGCCAAGAGCTACGGCTACGTCTATGTGGCGCAGGTGGCTATGGGCGCCAGCCAGGCCCAGTACTTCAACGTCATCAAGGAGGCCGAGGCCTACCACGGCCCGTCGCTCATCATCTGCTACGCACCCTGCATCAACCACGGCATCAAGATCGGTATGGGCCGCACGCAGAACGAGGAGAAGAAGGCCGTCGAGTGCGGCTACTGGCACCTGTGGCACTTCAACCCCGCCGAGGAAGACGCCGGCAAGAACGGCTTCCACCTCGACTCGAAGGAGCCCGACTGGAGCAAGTTCCGCGACTTCATTATGGGCGAGGTCCGCTACAACTCCCTGATGAAGACCTTCCCCCAGGAAGCCGAAGAACTCTTTGTCGCCACCGAGCGCAATGCCAAACTGCGCTACGAAGGCTACAAAAAGTTGAGCGAGATGTAATCGCAAAACATTGAGGTCGTAAATTGCGACCTCAAACCCAAGTCTGGAAGGTCGAGAGGCCTTCCAGACTTCAAAAAAATATGATGTCACAGATTGTGACTGCATAATGAAATACAAAGACTTATGAGTGACAATTTAGTCATATCCGATAATAAGCAGGCCGATAACATCAAAGATGCCATCTATGAAATCAGAGGGCAAAAAGTGATGCTTGACCGTGATCTTGCCATTATCTATGGTGTTGAAACCCGAATTCTAAACCAAGCTGTCAAGCGTAATCTTGATAGGTTCCCTTCAGATTTTATGTTTCAACTCACAAAAGAAGAGTGGCAAGATATAGAAAATACTAGCATTATCTCATCACAAATTGTGATGACATCGCCACAACGTAGACCGAAAGCAGCTACCCCCTATGCTTTTACAGAGCACGGAGCAGTAATGCTTGCCGCAGTTTTGCACAGTCCAAGTGCTGTTCAGATGAGTGTGATGGTGACGCGTGCGTTCATTGCTATGCGTCAGGCTATCTCCACAATGCTGTCGGTTGACCTAAAGGTAGAGCAACTTTCACACAAAGTCGACCAGTTGAATGCTTACGTAGAAGAAATAATACACGACCAGAACGACATCAACGACCAGCAGGAGCAGACCAACAATGAAGTAGCCCTACAAATAGAAGCTATCAACGACGCCCTCGACCAACTAAGAGATGAGAAAGCCAAACCACGAAAACCGATAGGGTTTAAGACCTCTAAATAATACATCTAACAACAAATCGTGCAATCCAATAAAAGTAAATATGATACCTGAATTCAAGCAATTTATTCTTCCCGTATTACGATTCTTAGGTGATGGCAAAAGCCATACAATAAAAGAATGCACGAATAATATCCAACAGATATTCTCACTATCTGATGAGGAAATGGAGCAACTGCTTCCTAGTGGAAGTGAAGGTGTCGTAAAGAATCGAACCAATTGGGCCCTAACATACCTTAAAAAATCAGGACTCGCATACTCTGAAAAGAGGGGAATATTTCAAATTACAAGAACAGGAGAAGACCTTCTTAAAAACCCACCAAATCCAATAACTCCAAAATACTTGGCAGAGCACTATCCTTCATTTAAAAACTTTGCTGCTCCAAACACAACATCAGCATCACAACCAACCACTCCAATGGATTTAACTCCTATTGACGAGATGGATAATGCTTATAAAAAGGTAAATTCTCAACTTGCTGATGATCTTTTGAATCAAATACTACTAATGTCACCGAAAGCATTTGAAATCCTAGTGGTCAAACTGCTTGAGGCTATGGGATATGGAGACGGAACAATTACTCCATATACAAATGACGAGGGTATTGACGGAGTAATCAATGAAGATAAACTAGGCCTCGATAAGATATTTCTGCAAGCAAAAAAATGGAAATCCGATGAAACTGTAGGAGCACCAGAAGTGCAAAAGTTTATTGGTGCAATTTTAAGCCACGGTGGTACGAAAGGAGTATTTGTTACCACTAGTAAATTTTCAAAAAAAGCATACGATCTTTCAGCTGCCAGCATTAAGTTTATACTTATTGATGGTCAACGGATGGCTAACCTAATGATACAGTATAACCTCGGTGTCAGCACCACACAAGTGTATGCAATCAAGAAGGTGGACACCGATTTCTTCACAGATGGATTTAGTGAATAAGGAAAAAATCCATGTTTATTCATCGAACCATTGGCAACAAGGAGCTTTGGCGGCGGGAGAAGACGCTTTTCCTGACGTCGAGAAAGGCACCGTTGTCGTGCTATGAGAAGGTGTTTCGGTGGGTTGAGGAGTTCGACAGGGGGCAGTGTGCGGTGTGCTTCAACACGTCGGAGCTGGAAGAGGAGGTGCTGAAGGCACTACTGGTGTGCCACGTGCCGACGGTGCTGGTGGTGACGGGCAAGTTCCGCAACACATACAACGTGCAGATTGAACTGGCGCTGAATGAGAACCGCCTGCTTGTCCTTGTGCTGCAACGCGAGGAGAGTGACGGCAAAGGCTTCGAGGCGCGTCTTCGCAACTGGTGGACCATCCGTCAGGTGCAGCACATCGTCTGCGGCTATATCAACCCCAACGGCAGTATTTTCGGTCTGCTGACGGGACGCAACGATGTCACCCATCTGCTCGACAATACCGACCTGAAAGTGGCAGAACCCAATGAAAAGCCCCACCGTTGGACGGTAGCCGAGGACAAGCGGCTGCTGCGCTTGTACTATGAAGACATGGGCATCCACGCCATCCACAAGGCCATCGGCCGTCCCTACAGTACTGTCTACCTGCGCATCAAGTCGCTCACCATGAACGACGAACTGTTGAAAGGCCGCGAGTTCGAAGACTACGTGCTGGAGCTGCTGGGCGTGGCAAGCAACGACAAGCTGGTCCTAAAGGAATGGCGCGGTGACAAGAGCCTGCCTGGCATCTACCCTGAAGGCAACAGCAATCCTGATTTTGTATTCGAATACGACGGAAAGTCCTTCGCCATTGAATGCAAATGGCGAAACCACATGCCCAAAGACATCAGCAAAGAACTCTTGCCTTCAGCCAGAGCCGCCCTCTTTGAGAGATTTGCCAAGGAACACCACATGCTCGTTTTTCTTCTTCTTGGCATCGGCGGCCTGCCCAGCGACCCCGATTCACTGTACTTTATGAATGACTTTAAAACCCATGCACTTAATATTATCCAGCCAGAACACCTACTCGAAAAAATTTCGGACCTGATTTCTACTAAGGGAAAGAAAGAACGAGAAACCCGACCGCTGATCGAATTATACCCCAACGCCTACACTCCGTGGACCATGGAAGACGACCAGCTGCTCGAAACGCTTTATGAAAATGGTAAGTCTATCAATGAACTTGCAACATTATTCGGTCGCAACAATGAAGTTATCAAATCCAGGCTGAGCAAATTGAACATCATTTAATACTTATTGCATCATTCAACAATTTATCCATCATGACAGTCAAAGAAGTATTCGACCTGCGTAAGCAAGGCCTTATAGAAGAAGCCTACGAGGTCATTCGCCCAATGTATGCCGTCCACAAGGGTAAGTACACCACGCTGTGTATGTTCTGGGTGGCGAGTGATATCATGAAAAAACGGCTGCAAGAAAAACAGACCGCAGAAGCAGCCAAAATCTTCGAGGCACTGCTGCGTCTGGCTCCCAATATCGACGACCGCGATGGCAAGGTACACGAAGCCTTGTTGCACGGTGCGCTGCGTCTGAAAGAGTCTGTGCCGTCATTCGGCATGCTCGATTTCATGAAGCAATATGGCGTAGACCGCCTGACCGATGCCGACTGGCAAGGCAGCATGTCGGTGCCGAAAGAGGGCAGCAACGAACGGCCCCACCCGCTGCTATCCACTGCGCAGCGCATCATGACACACTGCTTCCACGAGTTGCAGCAGCGGCCCGACGTAGACCGCGCGCAGACAGCCCTGCCACTGCTGCAGGATGCCCTCCGACGCCAGCCGCGCGACAAACATACACGACGCTATATGGCTGTGGCCTACCACATAATAGGCGAAGATCAGAAAGCCGTCGACATCTACCGCGACCTTCTGCGCCGCTATCACGACAGCTATCTCTATGCCGAACTGGCCGAGCTTACCGCCGACCCTGGTCCACGGGCTGCCCTCCTGTGCCGTGCCATACAGAACCAGCGACAAGAGAAATTCTGCACCAGATACCGCCTGGCTCTAGCACGTATGCTGGTTGGACGCGACGACAACCGAGCCGCCTATGAACTACAACGCTGCCTTGCCACCCGCAAGGCCGAGGGTCACAAACCCACTCGCGACATTCTCCAACTCCAAGAACAACTCACCGGTGCTCAAGCCGTCACCGATGCCGACCAGCGCGACTTCTACCGCCGCTTGACCGCAAAATACCCTGTCTGAAACAATTTTTATTTCGATTAGAATGAATAATTGTTTGATTTTTAATGGTTGTCAGGTACGTTTCTGCTAAGTGTTCATAACAAAAGTTTTTCAATTCAAATAATTTGCGTACTTTTGCAACGCAATTGTGCAAGAGAACAAGAGAAAGGTTTTGTGTTTGAGTTGTCCCCTTTTTCCGCGTGAGGATAAACCAAACAATGCAAGCGGTATGGAGTCATGAGAGATTACATACGGGTGCGAATGCTTCAATTGCAATCGGGGTATTAGCTCATTTGGTAGAGCGTTAGGTTCGCAATCTAAAGGTGACCGGTTCGAGCCCGGTATACTCCACTGTTATCACACTTTTTCAGCAAAGGTATAGTTCATCTGAATTCTTCGTCCCCTAGGGGGGGCTGCTGGTTGACTGAAATAGATGCGTTCATTTGCATCTTTTTTTTTCAATATGGCTCATCCTTCTCTAGATTGGGCTGTTCGTCCCGTACTTTTTTTATTCAATAATACGTCGTGTGGCTTTTTTTTCGTATCTTTGAAAAACCGAATTTTACGGTATGTTTTGTAGAAATTAATAATTATCAAATATTTAAAACGTATAATGAAGATCTTAGTTCTCAATTGCGGCAGTTCGTCAATCAAATATCAGCTGGTTGACATGGATAATAATGCCGAGGTGATGGCCAAGGGTTTGCTTGAGCGCATCGGTTTGGAAATGGGCGAATTCACCCACAAGTATCATGGCGAAAAACACTACGAACAGCTACCCATCCCCGACCACACAGCAGGTATAAAAATCGTCCTCAATGCCTTGGTCGACCCCAAGATGGGTGTCATCAAAGACTTTAAAGAGATTGGTGCCGTTGGCAACCGTATCGCCCACGGCGGCGAAGCCTTCGACAAGAGCGTGCTTATCGACGACAAAGTCATCGAGACCATCAAGTCCCTTACCCATCTGGCCCCCCTCCACACCCCCGGCAATCTGGCAGGCATCTATGCCATGCGCGAAGTGCTGCCCGGTGTCCCTCAGGTAGCCGTATTCGACACCGCCTTCCACAGCACCCTGCCCCCCAAGAGCTATCTCTACGGTCTGCCCTATGAATACTACCAAAAATACGGCGTGCGTCGCTATGGTTTCCACGGCACCAGCCATCGCTTTGTGGCCGAGAAAGCCGCCAAGATGATAGGCAAAGACTGGACCCAGCTGAACATCATCAGCTGCCATCTGGGCAGCGGAGCCTCCATTGCCGCCATCAAGCAGGGCAAGAGTTTCGACACCACCATGGGCATGACTCCTTTGGAGGGCTTAATCATGGGTTCGCGTCCCGGCGATGTAGACCCCGGCGTTATCGAATTCATTATCAAGAAAGAGATTACCGAAAATGGCAAGAGCTGGAAAGATGTGTCCACCATGCTCAACAAGCAATGCGGTTTGGTAGGCATCAGCGGTGGCAAACAAGATATGCGCGACATCCGTGCCGGCCGCGATGCTGGCGACGAGCGTTGCACCTATGCTTTCGACATGTTTGCCCAGCGCGTGAAACGCTATATCGGTGGTTACATGGCCGAGATGGGCGGCTGCGACCTGCTGCTCTTCACCGGCGGCATCGGCGAGAATGCCTGGTTTATGCGCCGTCCCATCCTTGAGAACATGGAGTGTCTTGGCATTCATGTCGACCTCTCCAAGAGCGACAACAAGATGGGCGAGGACCTTATCCTCTCCACCCCCGACTCCAAGGTTGCCGTCGTCGTCTGCACCACCGACGAAGAATTCGTCATCGCCAGCGACACCTACAACCTTGTTCGCTAACAACACCGCTTCATCATCCCACAAAGGGTTTCCATCTTTTCCCATGGAAACCCTTTTTATTTCATTCATCCGCCCCAGTCTCCTCCCTCAAGACCTAAAAACAGCGGAGGTGTTTACACCATTTTGGGCTCCCTCAAGCAGGTGGCGGCAGTAGCGGATGGCCTTGTCGACCTAATGCAGACAAACAGGCTCTCGCACCTTCGCATGGTATAATCCCATGCAGGCTTTTCTCGGCTTGCCCGTAAGTCCCATTCTTGTCATTCTTTTGTCATGGTTTTTATTGCGCTATCGACATTTTTTTGTAGAAATCATTTTTGCACCGTGCCGGGGGAATTTGCTCCACGGAGGACACAATAATTTTGGAAAGTGTACGTTATAATAATAATGAAAAAGAAAGGTATCTTATTTTTGATGGCGGCACTGTGCCTGGCAGGCATGGGCGCACATGCTCAGTATACGGTGGACAACAAGAAGGCCGTTGGTGAGTTTGAAAAGGGGCAGCAACTGCTGAGCGGCAATGCGGCCAAGGCGTTCGACCATTTTCGCAAGGCCCTGAAGGCTGAGCCCAATTTTGCCGAGGTGCGGCTGACCATGGCGGCATGGTATATGGACCACGACAGTCTGGACCAAGCCCAGGAACAATTAGAGACTTTCTTGCGCAACGACAATAACAAACATAAGCGCTGGGGAGCTACGGCACGCTACGATCTGGAGTGCATAGCCTTCCGTCGACAGGCCATGGCTAATCCCGTTCCCTTCACCCCCGAGAACCTAGGGGCTGGGGTAAACAGTCCCGACGATGAATACCTACCCACCTTGACGGCTGATGGACAGACCTTGATTTTCACCCGCTATAACCGTCCCGCCATGGCGGAGGATTTCTTTGCCAGCCGCCAAAAGGAGGGTGTGTGGGGCAAGGCAGTGCGCATGGCACAGCCGCTGAACAGCGACGAAAACGAAGGGGCCGGCTGTATTTCACAAGATGGTCGCATCCTCTATTTCACTGCTTGCGGACGCAAGGACGGGGTGGGACGGTGCGACCTGTATATCTCCTACCGCAAGGAGGGGGGCTGGAGCCAACCTCAGAATCTGGGCCCCGCAGTGAACACAGGCGGATGGGAGTCGCAACCCTGTCTCTCTATTGACGGACAGACCCTTTATTTTGTCAGCGACCGCAAGGACGGGCTGGGCGGCATGGACATCTGGCGCAGCACCCTGGTAGAAGGCCAGTGGAGCAAACCGGAGAATATGGGTCCCGGCATCAACACCAAGGGTGATGAGAAGAGTCCCTTTGTCTCTTTCGACGATCAAACCCTTTATTTCTCCAGCAACGGCCGTGTGGGCATGGGGGGTATGGACCTCTTTATGTGCCGCCGCACAGGCGACAGCACTTGGAGCGAGCCGCAGAACCTGGGCTATCCCATCAACACGCGGGGCGACGAGAGCTCGCTGATAGTGAGCCCTGACGGCAGCACGGCTATCTTTTCGAGTGACAAGTTTGGCGGCCAGGGTGGCCTGGACCTGTACAGATTTGCATTACCTGAGCAGGTACGTTCGCAACCGGTGGAATACAAGGAAGAAATAACCGAGGTGGCCCCCGAACTGGAGGTGGGCGAGAGCATCACGCTGAAGAATGTCTTCTTCCAGACAGGCAAGTACACGCTGCTGGAGGTGTCGATAGTGGAGTTGGACAAGGTGGTGGAGATGATGCAGCGACACCCCACCATGCGCATTGAGCTGGGCGGGCATACCGACAACGTGGGCCGCGCCGAAGCCAACCAGACCCTCTCGGAGCAGCGGGCCAAGGCGGTGTATGACTATCTGGTGAAGAAAGGGGTGGCCGCCGAGCGGTTGAGCTACAAGGGCTACGGCCAAAGTCAGCCCGTGGCCGACAACGACACGCCCGAAGGCCGCCGCCAGAATCGCCGCACGGTGTTCACTATCTTGGAGAAATAAGAACGGCATAAAAAAAATCGACATGAAAAAGAAAGTAGTAGTTTTGACTGGGGCAGGGGTGAGTGCCGAGAGCGGCATCAGCACCTTCCGCGACAGCGACGGCCTGTGGGAGCACTACCGCGTGGAGGACGTGGCCACCTACGATGCCTACCTGCGCAATCCCCAACTGGTGTTGGATTTCTATAACCAACGCCGTCGTGAGCTTTTCAAAGCCGAGCCCAACGAGGCCCACCGCCAACTGGTTCGTTTGGAGGAGAAGTACGATGTGCACATCATCACGCAGAACATCGACAACCTGCACGAGCGTGCCGGGTCGACGCAAGTGTTGCACCTGCATGGCGAGCTGACCAAAGGGCGTAGCGACAAGGACGACAGCTTGATTGTGGAGATTGGCAACAAAGAAATACATCTGGGCGACAAGGCTCCCGATGGTGCACAACTAAGGCCCCATATCGTGTGGTTCGGCGAGGCAGTGCCCAACATAGAGCCCGCCGCAGAGCTGTGCGAGAAGGCCGACTATTTTATCGTTATCGGCACTTCGATGGCGGTCTACCCTGCGGCAGGGCTGATACACTATGTGCCCAAGAGCACCCCCTGCTATTTGGTGGACCCCAAGGCAGTGCCCATTTCTCGACCCATCACCATCTTTCAGGAAAAGGCCGGCACGGGCGTGAAGAAAGTGGTGGATGAGTTATTGGCAAAAGAATAGCAACAAAAAAGAACAACAATAAATTAATACAAACAACATGAAAAAAATCTTATCCCTTGCCATGCTGCTCTGCGGCTTTGTGGCACTGAACGCTCAAAATCAGATTGGTTTCCTTTATAATGGTACCACCTATCAAAACGGCGACACCATTGTTGTTATCTGTGAAAAAACCGCTACCAGCATTGAGTCTATAGACTTTGTTAATCAGACCCCCAATGTGCTGAACAACTTGGTTGTGACCCTGACCGAGGTAGAGCGTAATGGTTTCGAGGCTTGGGGTCTCTGCACCACCCAATGCGTCATGGGCCTTACCAGCTCTCCATTCAATCTCACCGAATCTTTTACCAACTTCTCTATCGACATCTCCATCGATCAGAATGTTGAGCGTCCCTATGGCGTTTACACCATGACTGTCTCCAATGCGACCCTCTCATGCAGTGTCGTAGTCCGTTTTCAGGCTTATACCGACAATGTTGGCATCGACAATGTGTTAGCCAATGGTAGCGTGAAGGCTTATCCCAACCCCGCCGCTGACCAATTCAGCGTCAGCTACAGTGTGGAGCAGCCTGCCACTTTGGCTATTTATGATGCTCAGGGCCGTCAGATTCGTCAGATTCCCATCAGCGGTAACGGTATCGCCCAGGTGAATGGTCTGCCTGCTGGCGTTTATGCCTATGGCATTGTCAGCGGCAAGCATCGCGGTCAGATGCAGAAGCTGGTGGTTAAGTAATCATTACACACTTCTGTGACAGACCTTGCGGAGGACTCTTCCACAAGGTCTGTCATCATTATTGCACTATTATTCGTATGAGATATTATGCCTATTGCCCCCACTGCGGCAAGTACATACGCCTGCGGGGCTGCCACGCCACGGCAGAGGACCTGCGTCGGCAACGGGGCGACTTTATCGACCTGCGCTGCAGGCACTGCAGCCAAGAGGTGAAGGTGCCTTATACTTGGGTGTGGGCCAAGGGCTGGGGACCGGTTGGCACTGTACTGTTGCTGTCGGCCATGGTGCTGCTTGGCCTCGGAGCGGCAGCCCTGATACAGAATGGGGAGGGGAGAGAGTGGGTGGTGCTGATTCCGTTGGCCGCCATAGCCGCATACGCCATCGTGGCCAAACGGGTTTCTGACGCGATAGAGCGGTTCAACCAGTCGCGGGAAGAGGCTCCCGAGCCCCAGCTGACCCCCGAGGCGGCGGCCACCTGGAGCGACATAGACCTGTTGGATTGGTTCGATATTCGCGGGCCGGAAGGATTCGAGACCCCCTTTGAGCGGACACTCTATTACGCCACCTTGCTGAACCACGAGGAGGGACCGCGATACATGGAGTGGTTCTACTTCTATGAGGGCAACTACAACGACCAGCCCGACGACGGCAGCCTATTGCAGGAGAGCCTAATGGCCGTGGGAGCCACCCGCCACGCCGCCATCGTTCAAGAAGCATGGGAGATATACCAACAGCACAGAGAGGAGGTGGACCAGTGCGTGAAAAGCGTGACACAGGATGGTTATCAGCTGCTGCTTGGACTCAACCTATTCGAGCAGCAGGACAATGCGCTGGCCGAGGCCTACCACACGGAGCCTTTGGTGCCGCTGGTAGCTGCATTTATTCGTAGTGAACTAATGGCTGTGACAAGGCCCCATATAACTAGTTAAAATTTATGACAGACATATATATTGAATTGGGAATAGAAAAACTAGAGCAAGATGAGCCAAGAGAGGCGCTCCGATGTTTTCAGGCCGCCTACGACCTACAGCCCGATAACGACGAGGTGCTGTTTTATTTGGGGTTGACATACCACCGTCTAGAACGCCTGGAGGAGGCAATACACTATTACCGCCTCTCGTTGGAGGTTGCTCCCGAGTCGGCAGAGACGTGGTTGATTTTGGCAACTGCTTGGACGAGAAGGGGATGCTGGCGGAGGCCGAAGAGGCCTATCGTACAGCCAGTAATTTGGACCCCAAGGACGATGACATCTATTTAGAATGGGGAGTGTTTTACTATAACCAGCACCGATGGGACGAGGCTTTGGCCTGTCTTGAGCAGGCCCAGCGTCTCAATCCCAACAATGAGGATGCCCTATTGCAGCAGGGCGACACGCTGGTGAATATGGAAAAATACGATGAGGCTTTGGAGATATCCGAAATCCTCACCCGCCGCAAGCCAAAAAGTTGGAAGGCTTGGTCGAACTATGTCTTGTGCTGTCTGCATCTGGGTTTGTACGACAAGGCCATCCCTGCGGCACAGAGGGTGACCCGTCTCTGCCCCGATAATGCCGAAGGGTATGAGATGTTAGGCGATGCACTACTGGAGACCGGTCGTCCCGACAAGGCTTTGCCACAATATGACAAGGCCGTGAGACTGGATCCGGAATGCCTGTCGGCATTGGGTGGCAAGGGCTACTGCCTGGTGCTATTGGAGAGATACAAGGAGGCTTTGGCCTGTTATGAGGAAGTCACCCGCGAGGTGGACGATGATTACGAGTATTGGAACTGCATGGGGGTGGCCCTGCACAATCTGCAGCGCGATGACGAGGCCTTGGAATGCTACCAGAAGGCCTTGGAACTCTATCCCGAGTACGTACTGGCCATTGGCAATATGGCCGACGTGTACTGGAAACGAAAGGAATATGAGCGGGCTGAGAAACTCTATCGAGAAGCCTATGATCTCGACCCCGAGAACCGCCGCCACGACCTCTTTTCGGTCGTTCTCTGTCAGAATAACACCAAGCGGTATGCCGAGATGGTGCCTCTGCTGCAGACGTTGCTGCCGTACGCACAGGAGGATAAGCAGTGCTATGCCTACTTCCTTGGAACAGCCTACAAGAATCTAGAACAATACGAAGAAGCTCTGAAGTACTTTTATTTGGAGCAGGAGACATTTACCGACGGACCCGAATACGAAATGTGTCTGTTCAACTGTGCCTTCTGCGAAGAGAAACTGGAGCACTATGACAAGGCCGCCACCGCCATCAAGAAGCTGATAGAGCAGAGCTATGACGACGAGATACGGGCTTTGGGTCTATACAGATTAGGCGTCCTGTGCCTCAGACAGCAACAATTTGCTATGGCACTGGAGCATTTTGACCAAGCCTTTTCTTTGGACCCCGAAATGGAGGAATACCAGCAAGCTCGCGAGGAGGCCCTGAAACATATCAAGTCGGAAATCCAGAGACAACCCCATAGTTTTTTATAGAGAAAACTATGTAAATAAATAAAAATTTGTAACTTTGTATGCTATAATTATCGTACAAAAACAATATAAAATATTGAAATTATGTATACTAAGTTTCAAGAACACCTTCAGAAAGAGTTGGCTGACATAGAAGCTGCCGGCCTGTACAAACACGAACGCATCATTGAGAGCCCCCAGGGAGCCGAAATCATGGTCAAGGGCAAGAAGTGCCTCAACTTCTGCGCCAACAACTATCTCGGCCTGGCCGACAATCCCGAACTGATTAAAGCCGCCAAAGAAGGCATGGATGCCCGCGGCTACGGCATGGCCTCCGTCCGTTTCATCTGCGGCTGTCAGGACCTGCACAAGAAACTGGAGCAGAAAATCTCCGAGTTCTTTGGCACAGAGGACACCATCCTCTATGCTGCCTGCTTCGATGCCAACGGCGGTGTTTTCGAGCCCCTGCTGACCGACCAGGATGCCATCATCAGCGATGCCCTCAACCACGCCTCCATCATCGACGGTGTGCGTCTGTGCAAAGCCCAGCGCTACCGCTATGCCAATGCCGACATGGCCGACCTGGAAGAGCAGCTCAAGGCCGCCCAGAAAAACCGTTTTCGCATCATCGTCACCGACGGTGTCTTCTCCATGGACGGCAACGTCTGCCCGCTGGATAAGATTTACGAACTGGCTCAGAAATACGATGCCATGGTCATGGTGGACGAGAGCCACAGCGCCGGTGTGGTTGGCAAGACCGGCCGCGGCGTGACCGAACGTTACAACCTGCGTGGCAAAATCGAAATCCTTACCGGTACCCTCGGCAAGGCCTTCGGCGGTGCCATGGGTGGTTTCACCACAGGCCGCAAGGAGATTATCGACATGCTCCGTCAGCGCAGCCGTCCCTACCTCTTCAGCAACAGCATGGCCCCCGGCCTGGTGGCTGCCGGTATCCGCATGTTCGAACTCATGAGCGAGACCAACGCTCTGCAGGACAAGCTGCACGAGAACACCGACTACTTCCTGCGCCGCATGAAGGAAGAAGGTTTCGACTGCAAACCCTCTGAGAGCGCCATCTGCGCCGTCATGATCTATGATGCCGCCAAGAGCCAGCAGTATGCTGCCAAGATGCAGGAAGAAGGCATCTTTGTCACCGGTTTCTACTATCCCGTGGTGCCCAAGGGCCAGGCCCGTATCCGCGTTCAGATCAGCGCAGCCCACGAGCACGAACACCTCGACAAGTGCATCGAGGCTTTCAAGAAGGTCCGCAAGGAAATCGAAGGCAAATAATCAAGACATACGCAATGCTTTTCGTGAAGGGTGGCGGGATTCGTCCCACACCCTTCTATTATTACTAAGACAAAGGAATAATCATCATGAAGAAAGTCAACATCTACCTTATTGTCACCGCCGTGTTGCTCATGCTACTCGGTGTGGTATGCATTTTCAATCCCGGAGCGGGTTTTGCCTCTGCGGCCTGGCTCATGGGGCTGCTTATCCTCTGTTCGGGCATTTCTTCGCTCATCTTCGGCCTCCGTGCCCAGGCTTTCCTGCCCAATGCCGGTTCCACCACACTGCTGGCCCTTTTCCAAATTGTCGTAGGCTTGATGCTGGCCACCAATATCCTGGCTTCTCAGGTGGCGTTGATTGCCGTCTTTGCCATGTGGGTGATGTTTGAGGGCATCTCGCTGGCCGTCCTCTCCATCGACTATAAGAAAGGGGGCTACGACCGCTGGTGGCTCATGACCCTGCTGGGCGTGTGCAGCATTCTGCTGGGCTTCCTGGCTCTGAGAAAACCCGAATCCACGGGAGCCTTCCTCGGCATCCTCCTCGGTCTGGGCATCTTAGCCAACGGCATTGTGCGCATCATTGCCTTTTTCGCTCTCAGACGCATCTCCAATACCCTCCGCGACTTGAAGGAGAGTGCCACCGCCACCCCCATCGACGATATCAATCGCCCTGAAATAAAAGGGCCCTAGGGTCGGTACTATCGGTACGTGACAAAGAAAATGCTATTCCCATTGCATTTCGCCTTTCCCAGTAACGCTGTTTAAATCCTGTAGTATGTTCACCAAACCATTATTCCTTATAGGCATTCTGATAGCCACATTACAGCTGTGTCCGCAAGTGGCCTCTGCCCAACAGGCTGGCAGCATCGGTCTGCGTAGCGACAATATCGACCAAGTGTTGAAGGCCATGACCACTGCGGAGAAATGCTCCCTGCTGGTGGGCGATGCAGCCATAGGGGCCGCTGTCCCCAATGTGGCGGGTTACACTCATGCCATTCCCCGTCTGGGCATTCCCCAGACGGTGCTGAGCGACGGCCCCGCAGGTGTGCGAATCAGCCCTACTCGTCAAGGCAGCAGTCAGACCTTCTATTGCACCGGTTTCCCTGTCGGCACCCTCACGGCCAGCTCTTGGGACCCCACCCTGGTGGAGGAAATGACTAGGGCAATGGGCAGTGAAGCGTTGGAGTACGGTGTCGATGTGCTGCTCGCCCCCGGCATGAACATCCATCGCAACCCACTTTGCGGCCGCAACTTTGAGTATTTCTCCGAGGACCCGCTGCTGTCGGGCCGCATTGCGGCCGCATACGTGCGGGGTGTGCAGTCCCAGGGTGTGGGATGCTCGGTGAAGCACTTTGCTGCCAATAATCAGGAAACCAATCGGCTGGAAAACGATGCACGGGTCAGCGAACGTGCGCTACGCGAAATCTACCTCAAAAACTTCGAGATAGCCGTGAAGGAAGGGCACCCATGGACAGTCATGTCGTCCTACAACAAGCTCAATGGCGAATACACTCAGCAGAACCATCGCCTACTCACCACCATTCTCCGCAACGAATGGGGGTTCGGTGGTCTGGTGATGACCGACTGGGGATGCAAAGACAGCACGGCCAAGGCCGTCAAAGCTGGCAACGACTTGCTGATGCCGGGCAACCAGCGCGAGCGCGACCGGCTGCTGGCAGCTGTGGAGAGTGGCGCACTCACCCAAGCCCATCTCGACCAGGTTGTGCACCGCGTGCTGGAGTATATTGTGAAAACGCCCCATTACAGAAAGTACCCTTATTCCAATCGTCCAGACTTGCAGACCCACGCACAGGTGGCTCGTAGGGCTGCTGCCGAATCCATCGTGCTGCTCCGCAATGAGAAGGAGACCCTGCCCCTGAATGGGGGTGAGAATGTGGCACTCTACGGCATCAGCTCGGTGGATTTCTTTGGTGTGGGCACCGGTTCGGGATTTGTGCATACCTCCCATGTCGCCAATATGCAGGAAGCACTAGAGGCGACAGGATTCAAGCTGGACCAGGACTTGACCAACTACTACCGCCATCTCTATGCCCTACAGCTAGACAAGGAACGCATGGAGGCTTCCGCTATTGACAAACGCCACCGCCCAGAACCCGAGGTAACGGTAAAAGCCATCGAACGACAGGCACAGGCTAACGACGTGGCGATAATCGTGCTGGGCCGCATTGCCGGCGAAGGGGCCGACCGCGTGTTCCACGACGACTTTCAGCTGACAGCTCCCGAGCGCGAGCTTATCCAGAATGTCAGCATGGTCTATCATAAGGTCGGCAAAAGGGTAGTGGTGGTGCTGAATATAGTGGGCGTGGTCGAAACAGCCTCTTGGAAGGAACTTGTCGATGCCATTATCCTCCCTTGGGCCCCAGGCCAGGAGGGCGCTCATGCCGTTGCCGACATCATCAAGGGTAATGTGAACCCCTCGGGCAAACTGCCTATGACCTTCCCGGTCAACTATATGGATCTTCCTTCGGCCACCAATTTCCCCTACCGATGGGATATGTCGGGCAAGAAGGGCGAACGGCGGGGCGTTGACTTCACCCCCTATGAGGAAGGCATCTGGGTTGGCTATCGCCATTTTATCACGCATGACATAGCCGTGTCGTATCCTTTCGGCTATGGCCTGAGCTACACCACCTTCGACTATGGACAGCCTAAGGTAAAAGCTGGCCAAGACGGCTTCACCGCCACCATCACCGTCACCAACACAGGCAACGTGCCTGGTCGTGAAGTGGTGCAGCTCTATGTCTCCGCTCCCGCTGGTGGACTGGAGAAACCCCACTACGAACTGAAGGCCTTTGCCAAGACCAAAACCCTTATGCCGGGAGAGTCCGATACTTTGTCGATGACGGTCACCGCTTACGATTTGGCCTCCTTCAACGAGTCTACCGCCGCATGGGAGACTGTCGCAGGCACCTATGCACTGCTATTCGGAGCCTCGGCCACTGACATCCGCAGGACCACCCACTATAAGGTGAAAAAGGCTAAGGCCTGGCCTATAATATAGGTTCTCCTAGGTTTTCCTAGTCCTTCCTAGGCTTTCCTAGGCTCTCCTAGGCTTTCCTAGAAACCCTTTAAACAAAACAAAAAATATGCAATACAATACTAAAGGCAAAGTGCTGAAGAAGGCAGTGGTTTGGAAAGACCTCTACTTCTACCGCAAGAGCGACACGCTCTACCAGCTGACGGTGGAGTTCTGCAAGCGCTTCCTGCCGGCTCACGGCGACCGCACCGTCGACCAGATGGTACAGGCTGCCCGCAGCGGCAAGCAGAATATCGTGGAGGGTAGCGAGGACGGGCAGACTAGCTCGGAGATGGAGATAAAGCTCTTGAACGTGGCTCGCGGAAGTCTGCAAGAGCTGCGTGCCGACTATCACGACTACCTCAACACCCACCACCTCACCTTTTGGCCGAAGGACAGCGAACGCCAGCAGCGGCTGCGCCATTTCTGCCACTCGCACAACGACTACAGCGACTATGAGCCTTTGATGGCCAAGATGAACGACGAGGAGATGGCCAATATGGCGCTCACCCTCTGCCATCAGACCGACAAGATGATGTGCGCCTATATCGAGAAGCTGGAAGAGAAATTTGTGACAGAGGGAGGCATCAAAGAGCGCATGTACGCTGCCCGCACAGGCTACCGGGCCGAACAAGACGCAAGACTCAAAGCCCTCGAAGAAGAAAACAAAGAACTGAAAAAGAGAATAAAAGAACTGGAAGCCCTTCTAGGAGAGACTAGGAGATTCTAGGAGAGCCTAGGAGGACCTAGGCACTCCTAGGCTTTCCTAGGTCCTAGGCAATCCTAGGCACTCCTAGGCACTCCTAGGCGATCCTAGGATAACCTAGAAAAAAGATATGAAAACAAAGCATTTTAGTAAACTCTTATTCTTTGTAGCGTGCTTTTGCACTACCACGTTGGCTGCGTGTTCAAAGGATAATATCGCTCCCATACCCGACAGCGTCGAGGCCCTTGCCGACCGCGTATGGGCCTACAGCCAAAGCCATCCTGACGGCTTCACGCTCAACATCCACACCTGGGCGGAGCCTTCTGCCGGTATAGCGGTGAGCTATGCTGCCACACAAAACAGTCACTCTCGCATCCAGCTGGATGCTGTGGTGCGGCACGCCTTGCAGCACGACGGCTATGTGGGAGGATGGTTCAACACCGACGACAGCCTCTACTATTTCGACAGTTCGCGCCTCTTCCCCGAAGACTCGCTGCCGGCTGCCGTCCGTTTCGGCAAAGAGAATGGACAGCGTTCCGTCTTCGTCCTCTCCACCTCCACCGACATCCCCCTCAACGGCAAGATAGTCGAAATAGTGGAGCGCGACACCCTCTATGTAGGCACCACGGGCGACTATCGCCCCCTCTCGTTCTACGACACGCTGACCAATCAGTACTGGGGCTTTGGCATTGAGATGGCACAAGCCATAGGCCACCGCTTGGGCGTAACGACTACCTTTGTGCCCACCTCTTGGCCCACTCTTTCTGCCGATGTGCTGACCGAACCGCCGTTGTTCGACTTTGCCATTGGCGGCATCACCATCACCGCGGCCCGCCAGGAGACCATGTCCATGAGCGATGGTTACCTGGCCAACGGCAAAACCATCCTCTGCCGAGTCGAAGACACGTCGCGGTTCCACTCCCTGGCCGATGTGGACCAACCCGGAGTGCGGGTGATGGTGAACCCCGGCGGCCTGAACGAGCAGTTTGCACGCCAGCACCTCACCCATGCCACCATCATCGTCCATCCTCGCAATGAAGAAATCCCATCCCTTGTTGCCTCTGGTGTGGCCGACATCATGATTACCGAAATCACCGAAGCCCCCTACTATGTGCAGAACGACAGCCGTCTGGCGGCACCGTTGCTCGACCAGCCTTTCACCCATGGCGAAATAGGTGTGCTTATGCGCCAAGGACAGGACGATCTGCTACATTACATAAATGACATCATTGCCCAGATGAAATCCGACGGCTCCCTCCGACGGTTGCATGAGAAGTACGGCCTGAGTTACAAGTATTGAGAGAGCATCTAAAGAATCCCGCAAACGCTTATGTCCAGGTACACTGAAACCCCACATATTGCGGGGTTTCAGTGTTACAGGACCTTGGCAAGTGGGCTGATGGCAGACAGTAATATCTCTGTTCCTTTGCCGTGGCTGTTGACCTTATTTCGTTATGCACAATCTCTCTATGGCAGAGCCGTTCTTCGTGATGGCTTTGACGATGTAGGTCCCGGTGGCCAATTGGGAGATGTCCAGTTCAGCCACGTCGGCGTTGACACATGCATGGCGGCTGACAATCTGTCCCATGCAGTTGACTATCGTAAGGTTGAGGATGGTGCTGTTGGAAGAGATGTACACCCTGTCGGAGGCGGGGTTGGGATATACATTGACGGCTAAGTCCAGAGGAACTTGAGAGATGCCCAGCTGGTGGCCGGAGTCCTGCGTGATACGTCCGCTCTTGGCGGTATTAAGCACTTGGCGGTGGCGCACATCGCTGCCGTGGGTGGTGACGAAGGCCACTAAGCTGCACTTCTCCGGGCGCACGGTGGCAGGGAGGGTGTAGCTGAGGGTCTTGCCGAAATGAGTGTTGGCAGTCGTAGAGCTGAAAGCGTCGGCATCGCCCCAATTGTCGGTGAGGCTGCCCCTGACTACGTGGTCGTGGCGGTAGTTGTCAGACCTCGACGAACCCTGCTGAAAGGCGATGATGCTGTCCTCGATGAGGTACACAGTCAGGCGGGGCTCCACTATCTGGCAGTCTGCTATGAAATAGCCGTCCACAGTGACCTGCAGCTGCCGTGTGGCATCGGAATAGGAGATGTCGGTAAAGCCCAGCACGATGTTGTCTTGCAAAGAGGTGGCTCGGGCCAGCTGGTCGTGCATATCGGCGGAAGAACTTACATAGTGCACAGGGCCGGGGTCGCTAGAGGTGGAGTAGCGCATGTCGCGGTCGATGCTGATGGCAGGAGCATAAGTGCTGCTGGTGTTATAGAGAGCCTCCATGGCGAGCGAGGCATTGCTGGTCATCATGTCGTTCTGGAAACCACTGTGGTGCGACACCCATGCCACCCGGTTCTCCAAACCTGCATAGGCATCGGCGATGGCTTCGTGTCCTTCGGGACAGTTGCTACAGTACTGAGAAGTAAAGTTCTCCAACAACACCATGTGGAAATTGTCGTGGGGGATGCTCACTTTCACATTGTCGAGGAAAACGAAATAGTTGTGCCCGTGATTGACGAATGCCACATGCACATGCTGTCCGGCAAAGTCGCTCAGAGGTAGGTTGAAGTTGCACCATCCGGCGGTGGTGCCGTTGGTGCCGTCGAAGATAATGTCGCGCAGGGTAGTGCTGAAGTCGGCTTTTTCTGTACCCGTGGTGGAGACCATCACACGCAACTTTTCGGTGCCGTTGGCCTCAGGAACGTAAGCCCTGAAAGTAAGGGCATAGTCTGTGGAGGGAATCTGGATGGCGGGGGTTACCAGCCAACGGTCGCAGTTGCCCGACTCGTTGATGGCCGACACCGAAGCCGCGGCTTGGTTGGGCGATTCTACGTTGGAGACAATCCAACCGCTGCCGAAGAGGGCAAAGTTGCTCACATTGGTGTTCCGGTCGCCGTACATCAGCCAGCCGTCGGGTAGGGGACCCACCTCATTGACTACGGTGATATCGTCGAAATCTTCGCTGAAAATGGTCTGAGCCTGGAGCGAGCAGCCCATGATAAGAAGTGCAAAAGCAATAATAAGTTTTGTTCTCATGCAAAAGTAAATTATAAATAAACGTAATTATAATAACGTAGCAAAAGAACGAAAAACTACACTGGGGCCGTTTTTTTGCCAGCCACCATCAGGTGGTGCCAGAAACGGGCTTGGATGCTCCGTTCAATGCTAAGGCCTTGGCTGCTGGGGAGAGGGGGAGCATGTAATAGACCGACATGGGGTCGCGATAGAACTCCACGGCACCCCATCGTTGCCAGTAGCGGTGGGTCTTGAGGTGGTGCATGACGGGGATGAAGACAAAATCGTAGGCCTGCAGGTCGGGCCAGAGCGCCATCAGCATGTCGTAGTTGAGACGAGTCCCTCGATAAGGTTCGGCCACAATGAATGAGAAGACTGCTATATACTTCAGCTCATTGAGTTGGGAAAGCAAGTGCGGGTGTTCGGTTACGATTAATTGGGTTTCCTCCTCCACACGGTAGTCGCTCATGTTGAGCAGGCCGATAGGATTGCCCATAGTGTCGACAGCCTTGACGCTCATGGGCCAGTTAAAATGCAGGTGCGCCACCCAATCCTCTACTTCGGCAGGGTCGAAGCCATACTGTCGCACCATCCATTGCACTGTGAGGGACGCGTCGGCCGAGGTCATTCGTTGCAAACTGTAGTTCATTGGCATTGTATCAACACATTATTGTAGCTGAGCAATATATGGGGGTGATAGGAGAGTTTGGACTTGCGCAGGCCCTCCAGCCCCATGTCCTCCTCACGATTGAGGTAGACATACTGCTCGGGCAGGTGGGAGGCAAACTGCTGGTTGATGATGTTGAAAGCCCCGTCCACGGTGCGGTCGGCCTTCTCCACCATAACGTCGAAGGTGTCGTGAGTGACCGCAGACCCATAGGTGAAGGCAATCATCCGGCCCCCGTCATAGATGCACCCGCCCCGCATGTCCAGTTCCTCCCAGTGGGCCAGCACCCGCTCCATGCTCTTCTGCTCGGCCCGCACGGTCTCGTTGTAGAAAGGTATGTCCTGATGGACCTCGTTGCGCCAAAGCAGAGAGAGCTGACGGCATTCGTCAAAAAGGTCGGGCACAAGCTCGCGGTATTCGAACTGGGGGTGTTCAGAGAGGAATTTGTTGACATGGTTGCGCTTGGCCTTGAGGTTCTTGCCTTTCATCTCGGCCAGTTCCTGCCGCAGGTAGATGTAGTCGTACTGGTCCCGCCGAGGTTCCACGGTGGCATATTCGGGCAGGAGAGCCTTGATGTGGGCGGCCGCCTCGTCTTCCAGCCCCGTGATGAGGATGTCGGCCCCGACGGCGGCGGCATCGGCACAGAGCAGCTCCATGAGGGCCAGGGTGGGCAGGGCAGCGGAGCAGAGCATATAGGCCCGGCGGCCCTCGATATTAAAGCGGAAGACAACACACTGCTGGCAGATGCACACCTCGGTATGGAACCAGAACTGCCACCCAATGAGGTTGGCGAACGTGTAGTTGCAATTTCTGCGCCCAGCAGCTAGGGTTATCGAACGGACTGCCTGGCAGTCGTCCACAGTCAGCTTATGAAACTCTAATATATTGGTATTACAATTATTATGCATAACAACTTGTTCTCATTAAGGATGGCAAAGATACGAAAAAAACAGCGTTTAAAATTTTTGTCAGGCAACAAATGTGTCATTTCAGAATATTTTTGTATTTTTGCTAATTCAAATTATGGTGCATAGGATGCACAATAATCTGAATTGACGCTTTTTATAAAAATGATAGTATCTGTGGATGAAATAGAAGAGGGGCAGAGAAGTTCGGCAAGGCGTTTCTCGATACTCTTAATCATCCCGGTATGAGTAATAGAATTAATTGTTTTTTTAAATATTTTGTGCAATGAAAAAAATTCTAATAGTTGGTGCCGGCGGACAGATAGGTTCTGAGCTGACCCGCAATCTGAGAGACATCTATGGTGACAACAATGTGGTGTGCAGCGACCTTCGCCCCCTCAAAGGTGGCGACTACGAGCGTGGCCCTATCGAGCGTATCGACTCCACTCAGGTGATGCAGATTGCCGCCGCTGTTAAGAAGTACAACATCGACACCATCTATAACTTGGCTGCCATTCTGAGCGCTACCGCCGAGTTGAATCCTATGCTGGGTTGGAACGTGGGCATTGGCTCACTGGTCAACTGCCTTGAGGTGGCTCGCCTCTTCGGCTGCGCTGTCTTCACCCCCAGCAGCATTGGTGCTTTTGGCCCCACCACCCCTCATGTGAACACCCCTCAGGACACCATCCAGCGTCCCAATACCATCTATGGCGTCACCAAGGTCACCGGTGAGCTGCTCAGCGACTACTATTTCACCCGCTTTGGCGTGGACACCCGCTCGGTGCGCTTCCCCGGCCTCATCAGCCATCTGACCCTCCCCGGCGGCGGCACCACCGACTACGCTGTGGAAATCTACTACGCTGCCGTCAAGGGCGAGAAATTCGTCTGCCCCTTGAAGAAAGGCACCTACATGGACATGATGTACATGCCCGACGCCCAGAAGGCCATGATTGACATCATGGAAGCCGACCCCAGCAAGCTGGTGCACCGCAACAGCTTCAACGTCACCGCTATGAGCTTCGACCCTGAAATCATCTACAACGAAATCAAGAAACACTACCCCAATTTCGAGATGGTCTACGAGCCCGAACCCATCAAGCAGGCCATTGCCGACAGCTGGCCCGACAAGATGGACGACAGCTGCGCCCGCAACGAGTGGGGCTGGAATCCCCAGTACGACCTGGAGAAGATGACCGTCGACATGATTGACAACCTCAAGAAGAAACTGCTGTAACTGATGATGGACCTTGCTGCCTTGGCAGTGGCTTCCACCTCTCAGTTGGCAGTATATAGTGGCTGGAGTTACCAAACTCTTGTTGCTTCTCAGTAGCACGGCTCAGGATTGACAATCCCAACCCACATACCCCACACCCCCTTCGACCATCGAAGGGGGTGTGTTCATTATGAGGAATACATGTAATGTGGTTTTTGCTCCATTCCACGCCGGCATCTGCGGAGATGCTGAATTGGTATGGCAATTGAATGATTACGCCAGTGTCACCCGTGTTTTCAAATGATTTCGGGGAGCGCATACACTTTTGCTCTATCTCCTACCCCCTTTTGCCATTTCGACGTTTTTAAAGCATCGAAGGAGTTTCGAAATGGGTTTCAAATAATGTGGTTGCAGCGAATTACAATCTATTCCCTATCAAGACACATTGTTCGCTAAAGCATCGGATTGGACCCGATAGTGGCAGGCAGCCTATTCCTTTCAAAAATAGTGCGACAAACTTGATATAGTTTAAAAAAAAGTTGTATCTTTGCAATTCTAAAACCCAAAACGCACAACGGCAAGTTGTGGACACTGGTTTGAGAAAATAATAATAAACACAAATAATTACACCATGAAGAAAACACTATCGTTAACACTAATGGCGGTGCTGTTAGCCGTAGGTTATGATGCCACGGCCTGCACCAACTTTCTTTTCACCAAGGGGGCTACTAAGGATGGTAGCACCATGATTACCTATGCTGCCGACAGCCACACCCTCTACGGCGAGCTTTACTACCGCAAGGCTGCCAACTATCCCGAGGGCACCATGTTCATGCTGGTGGACTGGGACAGCGGCCGCAAGCTGTTTGAGATTCCCCAGGTGGCCCACACCTACAGTGTGGTGGGCAACATGAACGAGCACCAGCTGGCCATCGGCGAGACTACCTACGGCGGCCGCGAGGAGTGCTGGAAGGACGAGGTGAAGGGTATTGACTACGGCTCGCTCATCTACGTCACCCTGCAGCGTGCCAAGAATGCCCGCGAGGCCATCTACTGGATGACCAAGATGGTAGCCGACTACGGCTACTGCAGCGAGGGCGAGAGTTTCTCCATCTGCGACCCCAACGAGGTGTGGATTCTCGAACTTATTGGCAAGCGCGGTGCCCCTGTAAAGGCCGATGTTGCCAAGAAGCTTAAATATAAGTATACCGATGGTGCTGTGTGGGTTGCCCGCCGCATCCCCGACGGTTATGTCAGCGGTCACGCCAACCAGGCCCGCATCACCCAGTTCCCCCAGGAGATTGGCAAATTCAAGAAGGCTAAGGGCAAAGGCCTCCACACCACCATCAGCAGCAACCACATGGACTACCTGTATGAACCCGAAGTAGAGTGTGTCTATGCTGCCGACGTGGTTACCTATGCACGCGCCTGTGGCTGGTTCAACGGTAAGGATGCCGACTTCAGCTTCTGCGACACCTATGCCCCCCTCACCTTCAGCGGCATCCGTGGCTGCGATGCCCGTGTCTACGCCATGTTCAACCGCGTCAACCGCAACATGCGCAAGTATGAGAAATACGCCATGGGCGATGCCCAGGCCGAGCGTATGCCCCTCTGGATACAGCCCGACCACAAGGTTGAGCTGCACGAGGTGATGAACCTCATGCGCGACCACTATGAGGGCACCGCCATGGACATGACCAAGGACAAGGGTGCTGGTCCCTTTGCCTGCCCTTACCGCTGGCGCCCCATGGGCTTTGAGGTGAACGGACAGAAATACGTCCACGAGCGCGCCACCTCCACCCAGCAGACTGGCTTTAGCTTTGTGGCTCAGTGCCGCGGCTGGCTGCCCAGCAAGATTGGCGGCATCTTGTGGTTCGGCGTCGACGACACCTACAGCACCGTTTACTGCCCGATGTACTGCGGCATCACCAAGATTCCCGAGTGCTTCCGCGAGGGCAACGGCGACATGCTCACCTACAGCGAGACTTCGGCCTTCTGGCTGTTCAACCGCGTGACCAATTTTGTTTATAGCCGCTACAGCGACATGATCCGTGACCTGCAGCAAGTGCAGAACAGATTGGAGAAGAGCTATATTATGGAAGTGGGCCGTTTCGACGAGAAGGCTCAGAAGTCTCTCGACAACGACGAGGCCCTGACCCATCTGTTGAATGATTTCTCCAACCGCATGGCCGACCGCATGATGAAGGAATGGAACAAGCTCGACCGTTATTTATTGGTGAAATACATCGATGGTAACATCAAGAAAGAGAAGGACGGCAGATTCGAGCGTACCGAAACCGGCAACGCCGCTTTCCCCGAACAGCCTAAATATCCCGAGTGGTTCTACAAAATGATTGTGGATGACCATGGCGAGATCGTACGTGAGAGATAATTACTATGAGTAGTATCAAAAAATATCTCAGTCCGGTCAACCCCGACGACCTCGGTTTCTATCCCTCAGAGTATGCTGTGACCTTGGGTAGCAAGATTAAGGCCTACATTCCAGGGGCCAATGTGCCTGCCATGCCCAAGGATGGCCTGGTGCTGCTGGGGGTGGAGGAGGACCGCGGAGCCATAGGCAATGTAGGATGCGCCAGTGCTCCCAACGAAATACGCCGCTACTTGTACCAATTGGCACTCCCCTCCAACAATACCAAAATCGTCGACCTTGGCAACATACTCATCGGGCAGATTACCGAGGATACCTATTACGCACTGAGCGAGGTGGTGGCAGCCGTTTTGAGCAAAGGCAGCACCCTCATCCTGCTGGGCGGTAGTCAGGACCTTACTTTCGCCGCCTACAAGGGTTATGAAAAGATCAAGCGTATCGTAAATATCACCACAATCGACCCACGTTTCGACTTGGAAAGCACCGATGAAACCTCTTCGCGTTCGTGGTTGAGAAATATCATCATGCAGACTCCGAACTATCTTTTTTTCCACTCCAACGTGGGCTACCAGACCTACTACGTCGGGCAGCCCTATGTGAAGCTCATGGACGAGCTGAAGTTCGATGCCTACCGTCTTGGCGAGGTGCAGCACGATATGGAACGCACTGAGGCCTTGATACGCAATGCCGACTTCATCTCGGTGGATGTCGGTGCCATCAGGCAGAGCGATGCCCCCGGCAACGGAACTCCCTCGCCTCATGGCTTCTATGGTGAAGAGTACTGCCAGATGATGCATTTTGCCGGCATGAGCGACAAGACCAGTTGTTTGGGCATATTCGAGTGCAACCCCATGTTCGACAACCGCGGTCAGACTGCCAATATGTTGGCCCAAGGCCTTTGGTACTTCATAGAGGGTTTCTACAACCGCAAGCACGACAACCCCCAGCTCAATCCCCAAACCTGCAAGCACTATATCGTGCAGTCCAAAGAGCAGGGTATAGACATCGACTTCTATAAAAGCAAGTTGAGCGACCGTTGGTGGATTGAAGTGCCTTGCGAAAGAGAAGACCTACGCGAAATTTATTCCGACAAGCTGATGCTCCCTTGCACCTACGCCGACTACGAGATGGCCATGCAGGGTGAGCTGCCCGCCATCTGGTGGCGCTACTTCAAACGCCTCAACGGCTAGTCCTTTCGGAAACAATCCAATAAAAAAAGCCCGGCAGAGATGCTGGGCTTTTTTAACTAGTTGAGATAAACTTTAATGTTTACGTCTCCGATGCGGATGTTCTGAAAACTCCTTGCATATTGGAGAATGTTTTGTACAACTTGAGGCGAAGGCTGTACGACCGTGCTTGCAGATCCAGAAGATGTACCTGTGTTGTTGTTTAATTCATAGTCCTGCATCATACGCGCCATGTTAAAGTTGAACATTTGGGTTGATCTCGCAATTCCATCAGCGGAATTCACCCATATAAACTCAAAATGGCAAAAATTATTGTATGCCGAAATGTTAAATTTTTTTCTTTCCACAGCCACCCATAAGCACTTTTTTTACCATCATATAACGTCTGTACCACAGCGCGTTACGTCGGAATACACCAAAATATGACAAAAAAAAACTTTTTTTTGACCCTTTTTTCGTTTTTTTGCATCTAATATTAGTGGATAAACATTCGGCACACACCACATGAAAAAGCAACAACAGATAGCCGACTTCCTGCAGATGCTCCGCCAGTGCGAGGGCACCATCTTCCACGTGTGCTACAAGTTCACCGACCGCACACCCGAGGCCGCCGCCGACCTCTACCAGGAAATCGTCTACCGCCTATGGCTCCACTACCCCGACTTCCGTGGCCACAGCGCCGCCGCCACCTGGGTCTACCGCATTGCCATGAACACCGCATGCCAGCAGCTGCGCATGCGCAAGCGGGCGCCCCACTTCGTCACCTTCGACGCCGAGGCCTTCAAGAACTTTGCCGAGGCCGAGCACGACGAGCTGGTGGACCGCCTCTACCAACTCGTCGACCAGCTGCCGCCACCCGACCAACTGCTCCTCTACCTCTACCTCGACCAGATACCCATCGAGCAAATCGCCAAGCACATGCAGTGCTCTACCTCCACCGTCAAAAGAAAGATACGCCAAATCATACAAACCCTAAAACAACGAAACCTAGAAGATGAATACTAGCACCCCCACCCCCCATCCAGGCCACGCACCCTCCGTCGAGGAGCTCTTCCAGGCCTATCGCAGTGCCGCCGGACGCAGAAGCCAGCGGCCTCCGTCGGCTGGCGGCCCCAGCCAGTCGGCACCCACCCCCTCCCGCCTCAAGTGGCGCTACGGCAGCCTGCTGGTGGCCGTAGCCGTGGCCGCCGTGGTATGCCTCGTCTTCTGGGTGGCGCTGCCCGCCCCCGACGGCTACTGCATGAACCTCGCCGCCAACCGCCAGGCCAACATACAAACCATCCACAACGCACTCTGCCAGCCATGAAAAAGCGCCCCATACTCTGCACCGCCCTCGTCCTTGCCGCCCTCGTGGCCTTCCTGGCTATGCGCTACCTGCCTGGCGTAGTGCGCGAGAGCCAGTGTGGCGAGGTCTACCACCGCTACGCCCATGTCAGCGGTGTCGAGGCCTCCTACGTCAAGGACTATCCCATCAGCGACACCCTGGCCGTCGACGTCACCATCCTGCGCGCCACCGACTCCGCCGGCTGGCAGTACCTCATAGAGGCCTTCCATATAGCACCCGAGGTGTTGGAAATGCCACCCTTCCTCTTCGTCTGCCAGTCGCTGAAGGGTCACCCCGAAGAAAGGTACGCTTTCTCCGTCCCCGACAACCTAGACACCCTGCCCATCGAAAACGTCACCGTCGACACCCGCCATTGCGAAATCTGCATCTTCCACTCCCGCAACCGCCAGCAGTTCAACGCCATCTTCTCCAACAGACTATTTCAGAATGTTAACCCTAAATAATAATTATGAAACGAAATCAAACTCCCACATTCCCGCATTCCCACATTAACACATTAACACATTCCCACATTCCCTCCCTCTTGCTGTTAAACTATGTTAAAAAATGCACTTTTTTTTGACCCCATGTAGATATTTGACCCAAAAAAATCCTATATTATAGTAGACATTTTTTTTGTGGACGAGATCATGCCTACCGACGACAGTACAAGATACAGCCACTTCGACAGCCTTATAAAGAGGCACGAGGCACAGATAGTACATCTGTGCCTGCTCCGCGCGTGGGGCGACAGAAGCCTCTGCGACGAGCTGAAGCAGGAGTGCTACATCAGCATCTGGCAGCACGAGCATCAGATACCTGTCGACCTCTCTCCCAGACAGGAAGCCCGCTGGGTATACTGGCTCTGCCGCAGCGCTTTCTCGCGCCACCACTACCTCCAACGTGCACTGCCGTGGGTGTCCCTCGACGAGCGCATGGCCGACACCGTGGCTGCCGAGGACGACAGCCAAACGAGCGAACTGCTCGACACGATGGCCTCGGTGCTCACGCCCCATGAGTGCCACGCCATGGAGCTGATGCTGCAGGGGTACTCCACCAGCGAGGTGGCCCGCATCCTGCACATCAGGCCCCCCAGCGCCTACCAGCTACGCCACCGCATCATCATAAAGTTACGAAATCATTATAACAATAACAATAAAAACAACGAATCATGAAGAAAGGCACCCACACCATCCCCCATCTGCGGCCGATGACTGCTGCCGACTACAGCCACATCGTGCAGCTTGCCGCCAAGAACTCCGAAGGCCTGGACGCCCGCTGCGCCCGCTACCGCCGCCGTCTCAAGGTGTGCCGAGGTGTGGCGACGGCATGCCTGCTGGCACTGTGCACGGTAGGCATCAACCTGACATATGCCACCCCGCCACAATATACCGAAAGCATGGTGTGGGGGAACACCACCCCCTCCCAAGCCTCCTCCACCGTTGAACTAATGATAAGCAAGCTATGAGTCTGCCCAGGGAAATAAAGCGGTACTGGATGTGGGTAGGCCTACTCCTCCTCGTAGTGGTGGCAGCCGTCACCCTATGCAAGCGCTGGTATTGGTTCTTCCCCACCAGGCAGGTCAGCTCGGTCTACGCCAAGTATGCCGGCACCGAGGGTCTCAATGTCGTATTCCTGAAAGACTACCGCCTTAACGACACCCTGGCCGTCGACGTAACCCTCCTAGAGGCTCAGGACACAGTCCGCTGGGCCGTGCTGTGCCGCGATTTTGGTATCAAGCCTCTCACTCTCTACCCTGCCGAGGTCAGGGACATCATTTCAAAACCCAACTCCTTTTCTTCGAGAATGATAACCGACAGCATCGTTACAAATAGCGGGGTGGAGTATAGGAGAAATCTTGTTATCTTCTCCTATAATAAAATGTCAATGAGCATCTTCCTCAATATTAACGATAATCAGAAGAACGCAATCATCCATTACAAAACAACAGAAATAACCTCAAAATCACAATATTAACCCAACACACAAACATCATGAAAAAGTCCTTTATTTTCATCATTACCTTGATGTGCGTCGTCACGGCGATGGCCCAGACCTACGACACCATTGACTCGCGCTACGACAGTTGCTACTACACCCGTTGGTACGACACCTGCAGGTCATACCTTAACGGCCAGCAAGCAAAATTGCGCGGTTTTGAATTTGTTGATCTAGCAGCCATACCTCTCTACACCGATTCGCCGATACAGGTGAAAGGCGGCGTGGCCATGGTGGTAAGGCCTGAGGACTTTCAGCGATATTTTTATAACTCTTACCCCTCATTAGGCTATCCTCGACTGCCCGAATATGTCAAATTGTTCCAATGCGATGCGGGGACCCGCACAATGATAACTCTCGACTCTGCACGATGGGACACATTGACCCCTAAGATAATGAAGATGCCGCTCAGCACCTACGGGGACACTTTTGCCTACTGCTACGCATACGAAGCCTATTTCGACAAGCCCGTCACAGTCTTCCCCGATGTTGATGATGCTATGTACGACGCAATTCTTATTATGAAAATGCGTGAAATAAAAAAAGATAACTCTACACAACAATGAAAACATTTAAAAAACTTAGGCGATAGAGATTCTATTTGTACCTTTATAGTCGTAAACCATAATAATTATCAGTCATGAAAAAAAATTTTTCTTTAGCATTAGTAGCTCTGGCACTGATGTTTGTCGGATGCGAAGACGAACCCGAACCAACCCCCAATCCTGGCAATGACGATGCCGTCTCTGTGGTAGGAACCTGGGTTAATCAGAAGGACTATGATGTAGCCGTACTCACTTTGAATGCAGACAGCACCTACGAGTGGTTGACAGATCGTAGGTACAAGACAGGCGGAACCTACTCCTACGCCAACAATACCCTTACCATCAGACCCACCATAACATGGGCCCGTGAGGGGATGGTCGATGAAAACGGCAACTTACATTACACCGAATGGAGAGCAAGCCCGGCAGCTCAAGATACCTTTTCCTGCGAGGTGAGAATGATTTATAGCGGTGACGTGTTGATGTATCAACATGTACGTTTATACGAAGGTGATACCTCTAGAATCGACTGGTCACCCTATGTGAACACAAACGCCACCCATGTCTCTAATATCAACGACATACAAGGCAAGTGGTATTGGATGTTCGAAGGAACGCCCTCAACCCCTCCTCACCCCCTCGCGATAATCAATATCGACGGAACTGATGGCGACATAATCTATACCCATCGGGGCGAACGCTATATAGGCACTGTCCGCTACGAGAAAGGTGTCATCTACATGGACGACCCCACGTTCTACACCACATGGTATGAAGACGGAAACGGATTTTTTAGTCACACGAACTTGGAAGACCCCGAGAGCAGTCCTTGGCAACTCCCAGACCCCGATATTCCATACAGTATTGGTAGGGACAAATTAGCAATCGGCTTTGTCGTTGACGAAAACGTCGGCTATGGTGGCATCGAGGACCAAGTAGCCACGTTCACGATGCAATAAACCTGCTTTTCCAGGCATGCCTAATGATAATAAAAAACTCAAGTCAAACGATGTTCTATAGCATACCCCCCCCGGCCTTCGGCAAACATCCACTGGAGGTTTGCTCACCTTTAAAAAGGATTAAGGAAGTCCAGTGGACTTACGTCCTGCCGCACCACACTGCATACAACACAGTATATAAATGAATGATTGAATCAAATTGACGGCTCCCTCCCCTCTTTAGAGGGGTACGCCGATAGGCGGGGGGTATGTTTTATAGAATTGAGAATTAAGAATTAAGAGGCTGCCGCGGCGATTATCCTCTAATTCTCAAATTCTTGACAAGAAAAGATGTATCATCCAAAAAAAATATGTATTTTTGTAAGCGAAAAAAAACAAAAACAACCATGAAAAAAGTATACACAATTCTAGTAATAGTCATGACTTTGATGTCAGGGAACGTTGTGGCTCAACACAACAAAGATACTCTCATCTGTTAATGACAGTCACAGTCTTCCCCGATGTTGATGATGCTATGTACGATGCAATTCTTATTATGAAAATGCGTGAAATAAAAAAAGATAACTCTACACAACAATAAAAACATACCATTATGAAAAAAGACAACCCCAGCAACCCAATTGCCAGAGCCGCCCATTGGCTCCTGCCCGCCCTCCTTGCCGGCATCCTCATCTTCGCCGCCTGCAGCAAAGACGACAACGTCGCCCCCATACCCACCGACACACCCACCAACTACGTCTACTTCGATGCCTTGGCCGACTATGACCCAATGCACGACTCCACGCCCGTGCTCTACGCCCTGCGCACCGACAGCTATAGCTGCGAGAACCTCCTCATCCGAACGAAAGATTGCGGCTGGATCAATATCTACAGCTACAACCACCTGCACCCCGACCAGGCCGTCGACTCTGCCGACCTTGTCTCGCCCGAAGAGCTCCACGCCAATCACCAGGGGGTAGCGGTATGCTTCAACTCTTGCCCTCTCCCCGACAGCGTGCACATCACCAGTGGCAAAATCGTCCTCAGGCGCTGGGCAGACAGCTGCAAGCTCACCATCCTCGGTGCCACCGACGAGGGTTCTGCCTTCCAGTGCCACTACTCCGGCCCCGTCTTCGACCTCACAGCCCTGGACAGTGTGGGCTTCTTTGCCATCGAACACTACCAGGCTCCTACCGACACCCTGCCCCTGCGGATGGGCTTCCTGGAACAGGACACCAGCCGTCGCGAATACTACCTACTGGGGTCCAGACCCAACAGAGGCATCAATATCATCTCCTACGTCGACATTGCAGGCAAGACCCTCCCCGTAACCACTAACTTCGAACTCGTTAGGAGCGGCCAGGCCGTCTCGGTCGGTTATTCCTACCAATCCAACCCATACACCCCACACAACCCATACTACATCAGCACCTACGTCGGACAAATCACCTGCTCCAGCTACGGCGATGTCTACTTCATCGAAAGCTCAATGCTTGGCAGCGACGGGGAGAACACCTCATTCCGCTACACCGGCCCCATCCACCGGGCTCCCTCAAGCAATAGGTAGAGAATTGAGAATTGAAACATACCCCGGCCTTCGGCAAACATCCACTGGAGGTTTGCTCACCTTTGAAAAGGATTAAGGAAGTCCAGTGGACTTACGTCCTGCCGCATCACACTGCATACAACACAGTATATAAATGAATGATTGAATCAAATTGACGGCTCCCGCCCCTCCCCTCTTTAGAGGGGTACGCCGATAGGCGGGGGGTATGTTTTATATAATTGAGAATTAAGAATTGATGGATGAAACATACCCCGGCCTATCGGCAAACATCCACTGGAGGTTTGCTCACCTTTGAAAAGGATTAAGGAAGTCCAGTGGACTTACGTCCTGCCGCAGCGATTATTCTCTAATTTACAGATTGCAAAGATACGTGTATTTTACAAAATACACAAATAATACAAAAATGTATTTTATAGAATACGCTTTTGCACCGAAAGTGTATTCTATAAAATACACATAAGGAGGGCGGGGGCCGGCTTCAATTCTCTATTCGAGGGGATGGGCGGGGAATTAGAGCTCGATGTACATGTTGTGCTCCTCGGCCAGGCGGCGGAGGTTGATGATAGCATAACGCATACGACCCAAAGCAGTATTGATGCTGACACCCGTGCGGGCAGCAATGTCCTTAAAGTCGCATTTGCCATAATGACGCAGGATGACCACCCTGCGCTGTTCGGGAGGCAGCATGCGCACCAGTTTGCGTATATTGCGGCTCGTCTGCTGGCGCATGATGCTCTGCTCGACATTCTCGTCATGGAGCTTCAGCGTGTCCACCACATCGCAGTCGGGACGATTGGGCACCAGCGGCATCTTATTGTTGCGACGGAAGTAGTCTACAATCAGGTTGTGCGCTATGCGCATCACCCAATGGATGAATTTGTTCTCGTCCTTATAGACACCGGTGTTGATGGTAGCAACAACTTTAAAGAAAGTATCTTGGAAAATATCGTCTGCCACATCTTTGTCCTTCACAACAGAAAAGATGTAGCCATATACCTTTGCCTGATAACGGGAAAGGAGAACATCGAAACAGGCACAATTGCCGTTCATATAACCTAATATCAGCTCGTTGTCGCTGAGCGTGCTCAATGATACATCAGTCATTTCTTTCGCTTTTTTTGGGTTGAACTGATAGTTTTGTTTCGATAGTATCCGTTTTTAGTTTCTATTTAATTTCAAGATGCAAAAATACATATTTTTTTTCAATCAAAAAACTTTTCTACGTATTTTTTGTTTTTTTAGTATGTCAAAGGCAAAAAAAATTGCAATCTGCACATGAGTTTTCGCTTATGGCTTCTACCCCAATCGGATAATTGTTGGGGTATTGGACAATAAAATAGTTCTTTTTTCGACTGTTGTCCGGAAGAGAAACGATTCCTACTATTGCACCGTTTGTTGGAGCGGAGTTGGGTTATGCTGAAGAGTGGCCCAATGTAGAATTTGAAGTCAAAAGCGACCTCAAAAGTCTTCGCCCGTATACATTTATGCTACACGAGTGTCATTTACACATATCTGTTTCTGCTCTGATTCTATTGTGCTAGATTGTCGTACTTCTTCTTCAGGTAATTGGCTACTAGTTTTGCCCCTATGGGAGACCAGTGGGTGTCGTTTATCCTGTAGATATCCTTAATGCCTTGGTGGGCTTTCTCTTGAAGTATGGGCTTTGTATTTACAACCCAGGGCTCATCAGGACAATTATCTAGGGTAGGGTTGCGAGGATGTTCCTTATTGATAAACGGTTCGTATACATCGTATTTGTCTGCTGCAATGAGATACATAAACCGGATGTTTTTGGCATGTGCTAGTTCTTTTAACCTATATAGGTTGCTAAAGGCAATATCATATGCTTGGCTATCTATATTTTGAAATAATAGGTCGCCGTCTTGCCCATATTCATAACTGTCCCACTTAGAATTAAATATATATAGCTCGTTGTGTATGGTGGAGTGCGAGAATAGGTCGATACTTGTTTTGTAACGAACAATAGGGTTCTTATATCCGAGAGTCATTCTTATTTTGGAAGCAGCCCCGTTGAGAAGGTCCATCTTCCCATTCCCATTAGTGATTCTTTGGGGAGGTTCTTGGGACAGCTGTCCGTCTAGTTTGATTTCGCAGAGACGTTTGACCATGGATCGTTCGACCGATTCTACGATTACGGTGCTTCCTGGGCTGATCAGCCCAGAGTTGATAAGCTGGCAGAAGAGGTCTTCTGCTGATATTTCAAAGTGATGAAGGATGTTGTAAATGGTGTCGCCAAGTGATTCTCCGAGGAACTGCTGATACCCCAGTTTGTCCTGGGCTGAGAAGGAGTCACCGATTGTGTATATGGCCTTTGCTGGGGTGGAATCAATTTGGTCGGCATAGATATTTTGGATAAAGATGTCGTTGATAGGATAAACTGAATCCATCCGCAAGGTGTATTCTGACCCAAAGGGTATCTGCCCTAAATTGTCCATCTCGCCGCATAGGTTGGGGTATACAGTAATGGCATACCATGCAATATATCCATCCAACAATATAAATAGGACGATGAATTTGAGGAGAAACCGTTTCATTAGAATTGAAAGTAAATAAAGGTGACGGGTTGTGAATAGAAACAGATGATAGTGATGCTAACTATACAGTATATAGCGTATCGGAGAGGCCAGGCCGGTACGTTTATCTGGAGTCCATGTTCTTTGTTGCGCTGAATCCATTCGATAGTTAGCATAAGTAGGGCAAGGAGTATGGGTGTACGCACTTGCCACAGGGTAAAACAGCGGTAGCAGGCTCGTAAGGTACCCCACTGCCACATGCCGCATAGATAATCCCAAAATTGACTTATGCTCTCTGACCGAAAGAGGATCCATCCGACAAGTACAAAAAGAAATGTTAATCCCATCTGCCCAGTTTCCTTCAAACTGGGTAGTAGTTTCCCGGAGGCTACTTGATTAAGATTTTTCCGGTTTTTATTTGTCAGGATAAGGGGTAAAAATAGTGTGGCATGATATGCACCCCAGGCTATGAATGTCCATCCTGCTCCATGCCAAACTCCGCTTAAGAGAAAGATGGCGAAAGTGTTGCGTACTATTTTAGCTTTGGATACCCTGCTGCCTCCCAGAGGAATGTAAACATAGTCTCTGAACCAAGTGGTCAGCGAGATGTGCCAGCGGCGCCAAAACTCAGCAATATCGCGGCTGAAGTATGGGGTTTTGAAGTTTTGCATCAGTCTAATCCCAAATAGTTTGGCGGTACCAATAGCAATGTCGCTGTATCCTGAAAAGTCACCATAAATTTGGAATGTGAACAGGATGGCAGCTAATAATAGGTTGCATCCGTTTTGTTCAGAAGGGGATGAGAACACATGGTTGACAAACACAGCACAGTTGTCGGCGACAACAATCTTTTTGAAAAGTCCCCACAATATCTGTCTCATGCCATCAGCTGCCATGGAATAGCTGAATTTCCTTTTTTCCAAGAATTGGGGCAATAAGTTGGTGGCACGTTCTATAGGACCTGCAACGAGTTGTGGAAAGAATGCTATGTAAGCAAAAAAGGCAATTATGTCCTTAGTGGGTTTGATCTTGCCCTTGTATACGTCTATGGAATAGGAGAGTGCTTGGAATGTGTAGAATGAAATTCCGACCGGAAGTATTATCTTTAACAATAAGTCCTCTTTGGGGATGGAAAACAGTTGAGCAATTTCTGAAATGAAGAAATTATAGTATTTAAAGATGGCTAAAATGAGCAGGTTTATGACTATGTTGCTTGCGGCTATCCATCGCCGAGCCCGAATGGTAGTGGAGGTGTTTGAAGTGGGGTCGCTGCTGCCATCTTTGCGAAGACTCTTTTCTGTTACATGTTGCATCCATATCCCACTGCCCCATGAGCAAAAAGAGGTGAATACAATGAGAATCAGAAAACGCCAGTCCCACCATCCATAGAAAAGATAACTGGCAAGAAGTATAAAGAGGTTCTGGAGTTTTAATTGGTGACGACAATGTTTGGCACCAATGTCAAACACAATCCAGTATAGCAGCAAAACTAATGGAAGAAATATTGCGAATTCTATTGAATTGAATGTCATAAAGGTGTCAGGTGATATGTAGGGTGTGGAGTGAACTATTGTTTTGAACTATGTTTTGCCTGTCCGGCCAGGAGGCCGCAGGCGGCCATGATGTCTTCGCCGCGTGAGGCGCGGATGGTGCAGGTGATGCCATGGCTGTTGAGGTAGTCTTTGAAACGTTCCATGGCCTGGGACGAGGCGGTTTTGAATGGGGTGTCGGGCGAGGAGTGGAAGCGGATGAGGTTGACACGGCAATAAAGCCCCTTGAGCAGGCGTACCAGTTCGGCGGCATGGTGGGTGTCGTCGTTGAGTCCTTTGAACATAGTGTATTCGAAGGAGATGCGCCGTTGGCCGCTCCAGTCATACTGCCTGAGCAGGGCCACCACATTGGCTATGGGGTAGGCTTTCTGCATGGGCATGATGTTCAGCCGTTCGGCAGCGAAAGGGTTGTGCAGGCTGACGGCTACGTGGCACTGGCTCTCGTCGAGAAAACGGCGCAGCCCCGGGATGATGCCTACGGTGGAGACCGTGATGCGGTGGGGACTCCATCCAAGTCCCCAAGGGGCGGTGAGCACCTGGGTGCTACGGAGCACGTTGTCCAAATTGTCCATGGGTTCGCCCATACCCATATATACTATATTAGTGAGGCGGTCAAATTCGGGGATGGAGAAAATCTGGTTCAGGATTTCAGAGGTGTCTAGGCTGCCATGGAATCCTTGCTGCCCTGTGACGCAGAAACGGCAGCCCATCTTGCAACCTATTTGGCAGGAGACGCACAGCGTACCACGGTCACCGTCGGGGATAAACACCGCCTCGACATACTTATTTAATTGAGAATTGAGAATTGGGAATTGAGAATTGGGAGTTGAGAATTGGGAATTGGGAGTTGAGAATTGAGAATTGGGAGTTGAGAATTGAGAATTGAGAGTTGGGAATTGAGAATTGGGAGTTGAGAATTGAGAATTGGGAGTTGAGAATTGGGAATTGGGAATTGAGAATTGGGAATTGGGAATTGAGAATTGAGAATTGGGAGTTGAGAATTGGGAATTGGCTTCCGCATCTGGATAATTCTCCATTCTCCTTTCTCCATTCTCAATTCTGAAGAGGTATTTCTTGGTGCCGTCAGTCGAGATCTGACAGTCCACCGGAGCGTGACGACCGATGAAAGCAATTTCGTTCAGCCGTGCCCGCGCTTTCAGTGAGAGATTGGTCATGGCGTCGATGCTGTCGACATGTTTGGCATACAGCCAGTCGCATATCTGCTTTGCGGCGAATTTGGGCATCCCCTCGTCGGCACAGAGTTGCCCGAGCTGTTCGAAGGTCATTCCAAAAATGTTCATCATTTCGTGGGCCATGGTTAGAAGTCGTAGAAGGGTTCCTCTTCCTGTATTTCTTGTTGGAATTTCGAGCAGTCTAGCTCCACATCCAGCGGAACATTGGGCCGTTCAAAATCGCCACGCGGGAATTTCAGCGATTTGTCGCTATAGATGCTGCGCATGAAGTGTCCAAAGATGGGCAGGGCCTGGGCGGCACCTTGGCCGAAGGTCATGTTGCGGAAATGGATGCTGCGCACCTCGCCGCCTGTCCAGATGGCCGTGGCCAGTTTGGGGGTGAGTCCGACAAACCAGCAGTCGGAGTTGTTCTGTGTGGTGCCAGTCTTGCCCGCAATGGCAGTGCTGTAATCGCTGAGTTTATATTTGTAGTTGAGGCGCACGCCTGTTCCGCTTTGCACCACACCTTTCATCAGCTCTATCATCATATAGGCTGTGCGCTCGCTGATGGCCTCATGGCGTTCGGGGGTGAAACGGTCGAGGACGGTACCCTTGCTGTCTTCGATGCGGGTGATGAAGATAGGCTCTACGTACTCGCCCTTGTTGGCGAAGGTGGCCATGGCTCCGGCCATCTCGTAGACGGTGATTTCGGGCGTGCCCACACAGATGGCGGGTACAGCGTCTATGTCGCTGGTGACACCCATTTTGCGTGCTATGCTAATCACCTGTTCTGGAGAGCCCTGCTTCATCAGATAGGCCGACACCCAGTTGACCGAGTGGGCCAAGGCCCATTTGAGGGTGACCATCTGGTTCTCGCGCTCGTTGGTGGAGTTCTTCGGGCACCAGTCGGGCTGCCCCCATTGTTCGAAACAGACTTGTGCATTGGGGACCTCGGTGCAGGGATACATGCCCAGGTCTTGCAATGCCATCGTATAGACAAAGGGTTTGAAGGTGGAGCCCACCTGGCGGTGGCTCATCACGTTGTCGTATTTGAAGTAGCGGTAGTTGATGCCGCCCACATAAGCCTTCACATAGCCTGTGCCCGGCTCAACGGACATCATGCCCACATTGAGGAATTTCTTGTAGTATAGTAGCGAGTCCCAAGGCGACATCACCGTGTCGATGTTGCCCTTCCAGGAGAACACCTTCATCTTCACCTTTTCCTTGAAAATGGCACGAATCTCCTTTTCGCTTTTGCCTTGGTTGTGATGTAGCTGGTAGTAGCGGTCCGAACCCTTCATGGCCTGCACCAAGATCTTCTCCTGCTGTGCGGCATCGATGTCGCAGAAAGGATTGCCTCCTCGGGAGCGGAGTTCGCGGTTGAACTGGGGCTGCACCTCCTTGCTCATGTGCTCGCGCACAGCGGCCTCGGCATAGCGTTGCATGCGGGAGTCGATAGTGGTATATATGCGTAGGCCGTCTTTATGAACATCGTAGTGCTCTCCGTCATTGTTGCGATGATGCTTGCACCAGTCTTTCATGTAGTTGCGGATATACTCACGCAGGTAGGTGGCCAAACCGTCATTATGGCTCTGAGGCGTATAATTCGAAACGTCCAAAGGCTCTTCAAGATATTTCTCATATTCTTCGTCGTTCAGATAGCCGTATTTGTGCATCTGTGAGAGCACCGTGTTGCGGCGGGCCAATGAGTTGTCGGGGTGCAAGATGGGGCTGTAGGCCGTGGGGGCTTTCAGCAGGCCCACCAGCGTGGCAGATTCTGTCACGGAAAGATCTGCAGGTGTTTTGTCGAAAAACGTCTTGGCGGCTGTTTTGATACCGAAGGAGTTGCTGCCGAAGTCCACCGTATTGAAATACATGGCTATTATCTCCTGTTTCGAGTAGTTGTGCTCCAATTTGACTGCCACCACCCACTCTTTGAACTTCGAGAAGACAGTGCCTATCTTGCCTTTGTGCTCACGCGGAAACAGGTTTTTGGCCAACTGCTGGGTGATGGTACTGCCGCCGCCGCTGCTGCTATGGCGTCCGATGAGGGTCTTGAAGAATACACGGAAAAGGCTGCGTGGGTCAATGCCCGAATGCTTATAGAAACGTACATCCTCTGTGGCTATCAAGGCGTTGACCAAATTGGGCGAAAGCTCGCTGTAGTTGACGTTGGAGCGGTTTTCCACGCCAATAAATCCCAGTATTTCGCCGTCGGCAGATATCACCTCGGTGGCCTGATTGCTCTTAGGATTCTCTAATTCTTCAAACGAAGGCATAAAGCCCAGCCATCCCAGGGACAGCAGGGTGAAAAAGAGGAAGACAAAAATCCAAAAACCGGCGAAAATCTTCCACGCTGTTTGGATTGTATTGTCACGCAGTTCTTTCTGTTTCTTTGCCATATTGATAGGTATTAGGAGTCTTGAAATCAATTTTTTATTTGCCGATACGCTCTATGCGCAGTCCCACGCTCTTCAGCCCCGTCACATTGGTGTCGCGCATGCCATGCCCAATCTCAAAATGGTAGTTGCCGGACTTGGGGAAGATGACATGGCGGCGGAATACGAAACGGCTGTCGACATAGCGGCCTGTGCGCTTGCCGTACCAGTGGCCCGTAACATCGGCCAGCGGGCACTCCAATGTGTCGTAGGCCACGCTTCCGTCGGGGAAGGTGGTATTGATGAAAAAGAACGTGTTGGCCTTAGGGTAATGCACACTGTTGCGCACGTCGATGTAGAAATCATATATCTGCAGGGTGTCCTCCACGGCCACGTCGTATTTCACGTATTCGTTCATGTTCCAACCCGTCTCGTCCACATCGCGCTCAGCAGCATAAAAGACCTTCTTGTCGCAGCTCTGAAACAGCAAAGCCACGCAGGCTATCAATATCATTATTCTGTGTTTCTGCATATTACTTATATTATTTCTCAGTTCCCTTTGTTGCTACTGCGGCGGGGATTGTTGCGGGCACCGCTGTGTCGGTTGTTGTTCACCCGTTGTGCCTGGTCGTTCAGCCTTTGGCGCTGCTCCTCGCGCGGATGGTCGCCGTGGCGTGGCCGCTGGTCGCCGCGTTTGGGGTCGCCGCCACGTGGGTGTCCGTCGTTGCGAGGCCGGTCGCCGTTGTCGCCACCCTTGCGGTCGCCGCCCTTGCGGTCACCGCCTTTACGGTCACCACCTTTGCGTTCGCGACGGTTGTCCTTATGCTCTTCGGTCTGCTGGTTGGCATCGCCGCCCTCGCCAGCGTCGTCTGCCATGCGGCGCAGCTCGCGTTCGAACTCTGCGGTGTTGCCCTCCTGTATCAAGGCAGCAGTCGACATCAGCTCCACCTGGAAGTCTTCCAGCTTCTCGGGATACTCTTGGTTGTGGTTCATCTCAATGAGTTTCTTCACACTCTCTGCCGGGATGGCATACAGCTCACCCTCACCCTCGTAGGCGTACCACATAATGCCGCGGAAGACATCTGTTTTCTTATACAGGGCCAGACCTTTCTTGAAACGGATAGGCGTGTTTGCGGGCGGGAACTTCTTCAGGGCGTCGGCGTAGACTTCGCATTCGAAATTAAGGCAACATTTCAGTTTGCCACACTGTCCTGCCAACTTCTGCGGATTGGGAAGAATCTGTTGGGTTTTGGCGGCACTGGTTGTCACCGACTTGAAATTGGTCAGCCAGGTGCTGCAGCAGAGTTCCCTGCCACAGGTCCCCAAGCCGCCCACTTTGCCGGCCTCTTGGCGCACACCAATCTGTTTCATCTCGATGCGTACATGGAACTCCTCGGCCAACACCTTGATGAGCTGACGAAAGTCCACCCGGTCTTCGGCCGTATAGTAGAAGATGGCTTTGGAGTTGTCGCCCTGATACTCCACGTCGTTCACCTTCATCTCCAGATTCATCTGCTGGGTGATTTGGCGGGTCTTCAGCAAGGCGTTCTGTTCGCCCTTTATGCTCTCGGCCCAACGTTCGATGTCGGCACTTTTGGCGCGCCGGAAGAGTTTTTTAATATTCTCTCCTTTCGGGTCCACATGGTGTTTCTTCATCTGTATGCGGCACACTTCGCCCGTGAGGCTGACAATGCCTACGTCATGCCCGGGCATGCCTTCCACAGCCACGACGTCTCCTTCCGTCACCTCCAAGCCATCGGGCAGGCGGTAGAAGTCCTTTCGATTGTTCTTGAAACGCACCTCCACACAGTCAAAGGGGGTGCCACCGGGCTGCCGGATGCCTTTCATCCAGTTGGTGGAGGTCACCTTGCTGCAGCTGTGGGTCTCCATGTCGCTAACGGGTTCATAGGAACGTGGGCATGCCCTGCAGCCTCGGCTGAGGAATATGCTCTCGTTGTATTTCACCCATGGCAGCGTGGGGTCGGGGTCGAGGTAGGGGTCGATGGAGTTCTCTGGTGCCACAAATTCGCCAAAGACATCGGTCTTGTCGTCTTCCCGCTTCTCCTTCTTCTCGCGTTCTTTTTCGCGGCGGTCGCGGATAAAAGCTTCCATCTCCTCAGCAGTGGCCACATTGTCGTCGTCGCCCATGTCGGGGGTGGGCTCCACCGGAGCGGCCTTCTGCTTAGGCATATCTTGTTGTTTAAGGGTTTCTTCGGGTTGTGTCTTCTCCAAATCTTTCTGCTCTTTCATAGTATATTATTTTGTGTATAATTGTCGACTGTCCGTTGGCAGTCGTTATATATGGGATTGTTTATCTATTCTTTATCAGTTTGCTCATTGTGAACGAGAGCTGCATAAAAGTGATTTTGGCATACGCGTTGCGCTCAATGGCGTATATGGCATCGGTGATGGCATCGTTCATTTTCTCCACATTGCGGGTGGTAATCATGGCGGGGAAGAAGTTGTCGAACTTCTCGTCGCCGAATGCCAACTCACCGGGTAATGTAATGCCCGCAGCCGTCTTCAGAAAACAGGCGCGGATAGCCTCTTGCGAGTATTGTAGAAACTGCTTCTGTTGTTCGCGTCCCAAGGTGTGGGTCTGGTCCACCCATGCCGAGAGGGTTTGCATGTTCAATTTGAAAAGCAGCCGCATCCACGACACGAACATTGTGGCAAAGGCCGCCTTCTTCTCTTCCGAAAAACCGCTGATGGTGTTGGGCACCACTACTGTCTGCACACGCGAGATAATGGTGGAGAGCATCTTGTCGCGGCTTTCGGCCACCAGTAGAATCAGCGTGCCCGGGCTGGGCTCTTCCAAGGTTTTCAGCAGCTCGTTGGCTGCCGAGAGGTTCATGCGCTCAGCCAGCCAGATAATCAGAACCTTGTAGCCTCCTTCGTAGGATTTCAGGGCCAAGGTCTTCACAATGTTAGCCGCATCGCGTTCGCGTATGAAGCCTTGCTTATTGGCTACATTCAGCATCTCATACCACTGGTCTTCGGTGCCACATTGATTGTACTTGTTCAAAAACTCGCGAAACTCCTCTTGGAAGGAGTCGGCACTGAGGCTGTCACCTTTCACAGTGTTGGTGGCAGCCGACGGAAACACCAGGTGCAGGTCGGGGTGAAACAGCTGGCGGTACTTGCGGCAGTTGGGACACTCGCCACAGGAGTCGGCCCGCAGTTCAGAGCCTTCGGGGTAGTGGCGGCGGTCCGTGCAGTTTAGGTATTGGGCATAAGCAATGGCCAACGCCAAACTGCCGCTGGCGGTGGGGCCTAGGAACATTTGGGCGTGACTTACACGTCCCGAATCAATAATTTCGGTCAGTCGATTTATCAAAACGCGCTGACCCTCAATATCTTTAAACTGCATTGTCTGCGCAAATTAAATTACAAATATATAAAAAATAAATGACTTAACGCATTTTTTGCTTGCCACACCCTATTTTTTAAAAGCCGTTTCTCAATTTAGAAATTCTTATTCCCTCGGGTGCTATGGCCGCCTGTACCCCAAATACGGTGGCTATGTTTTGTGGTGTCAGCCCCTCTTGTGTGGTTCCTTGGAAAAGTATCTGCCCCTCATGCAGTAGCAGCAGTTTTGGGCAGTACTGCAAAGCCATGTTCAGGTCGTGCAGCACTATCATCACGGTTTTGTGCTGCTGGAGGTTGATGGTGCGCAGAAGGTCGAGGATGTCAAATTGGTGCGAGATGTCGAGGTTGGAGATGGGCTCGTCCAACAGCATGATGGGGGTCTGCTGTGCCAAGGCTCTTGCCAGCATCACACGCTGCAGCTCTCCGCCACTCATCTGGCCTGGGGTGGCAAAACGTAGGTGCCAGGTGCCTGTCTGCCGCATGCTCTCCTCCACAATCTTCCAGTCGCTCTCCGACTCGTTTTGGAGGTGTCGCTGGTAGGGGTTGCGGCCCATGAGTACTGCCTCGAAGGCCGAAAACTCAAAGTCGGTCTGTGGGTGCTGGCGGACGAACGACATCTTTTGGGCCAGCTGGCGGGCCTTGTAGTGGAGCACGTCTGTGCCGTCCACCAGCACGTGGCCCTCCTGTGGCACCAACATGCCCGACACCAGTCGCAGCAGCGTGGTCTTGCCACTGCCGTTGGCACCCATCACGGCATAGAAGCCGCCCTCCTCGATGCAGAAGTTCAGGTGCCGGAGCACTGGTTTGGCCGCATAGCCGTAGGTAAGATCCTTTGCTTCTATCATATTTTCTTACTTCTAGAGGGTCTTTAATAGCTCTTTTTGTTCTTGTACAGCAGATATATAAACAGCGGGGCCCCCACCAAGGCGGTCAGGCAGCCCACGGGCAACTCGGCAGGTATCATCAAGGTGCGCGCCAGGGTGTCGCAGAGCAGCAGAAAGATGCCCCCTACCAGCACCGACAGTGGCACCACCTTACGGTTGTCAGGCCCCACCACCAGGCGGATGCAATGGGGCACTACCAGTCCCACAAAGCCTATCACGCCGCAAGTGGACACACAAAAGGCCACCATCAGGGTAGTCACCAGCAGCAGCCATTTCTTCACCTTCTCCACCTCTACTCCCAGGCTCCTGGCGGTCTCGCTGCCGGCCAGCAACAGGTTGAGGTCGCGGCCAAAGTACATCACCACAGCGATGCCTACAGCCACCACGGGAGCCACAAACAGCACGTCTATCCATGTGGCGGAAGCAAAGCTGCCCATGGTCCAGAAGATGATGCTGTCCATCTTGTCTTGGTGCAGCACCATCAAGAATGAGATGATGGCCGAAATCAGAAAGGTGATGCATACTCCCGTAAGCAGCAATGTGGTGACATGCATGCGGTTGCCCATCGAGGCGATGCGGTAGATGATGACGATAGTAAGGATGCCGGTGACCAAAGCACAGGCTCCCACGCCCAGTAACAAGGTCTGTAGGCCCAGCAAGATAGCCACGGCAGCCCCTAGCGAGGCCCCAGAGGAGATGCCCAGCACGTAGGGGTCCGTCAGTGGGTTGCGGAAGATGGACTGATAGGCGGCTCCGCACACCGATAGTGCCGCGCCCACAAGTACGGCCAGAATGATGCGGGGCAGCCGCAGGTTCCAAAAAATGGGCGATTGCCACATCTCCTCCCAGGTGAAATGCACCGCACCCAATGTGGCACTCCCCAGCATCGTTGCTGCCAGTATCACCGTCAGCACCGCATACCAAGGACCAACTCTTCGAATCTGTTTTTCATCTTGTCTGTTTTTCATTTTCTATCTTTCGTGACTATAAAAGGTTGTCACGCCAGCAGGTCACGCATCGTGTGGTATCCGCTCTTCCCCTTCATGTATTCACAGGCCATGACGGCTCCCAGGGCCAAGCCCTTGCGGCTTTTGGCCGAGTGGCGCAGCGTGATGGTGTCTATGTCGCTGTCGTATACCACCTCGTGGATGCCCGGCACCTCGCCCTCGCGGATGGAGGTAATGGGTATGGCGTGTTTGCGGATACGGTGCTCCTTGCCGTTGGCACTCTTGAGCTGCCATTCGTCCTTGCGGTCGAGTTCTTCGATAATGTCGTCTGCCAAGGTGATGGCAGTGCCGCTGGGGGCGTCGAGTTTGTGAATATGGTGGGTCTCGGTAATTTCTACCCCATATTCGTCGTAGTTGTTCATTAGTTGTGCTAGGCGGCGGTTCAGCTCGAACATCATATTCATTCCGATGCTGAAATTCGAGGCCACGAAAAGGGCCTGGCCGCGCTGCTGGCAGTCGTGAACCACACTCTCCAGCTGGTCGTACCAGCCCGTGGTGCCCACCACAACGGGTATGTTCAAGTCGAAGCACCGCATAATGTTGCCCACCACGGTGGCCGGGGTGGAAAAATCAACGGCAATGTCGCAGTCGCGCAAGTCGTCCAGCCGGTTCATCCAGTCGTCCTCATCGTCGATAGTGACACCTATCTCATGACCGCGTTCCGTGGCGATGGCCTCGATGGCCTTGCCCATTTTGCCGTAACCTAAAAGAGCAATTTTCATAATGTACCATTCAATAAATTGAATTGCAAAAATACAACTTTTTCCGCAATCAGGCAAAAATCCATCCTCAGTTTTAGAGGTGTGAAAGATTTGCAGCGGGTAATTTAACAGAATCTTATGCAATAAATAATGGTAATTAACGTTATAAAAAGAAATTCAAAAACCCATAATGCCATGAAAAAATATGTTATTGTCTTAGTGTGTCTCATGTTTTTCTGCTTGCCCGTCCATGCCCAGCTAGGAAGCTTGCTGCAGAAAGCTGCAAAGAAAACCACCCAAAAGGTCTCCGAAAAGATTGCCGACCAGGCTGCAGAGGCCGCAGCCAAAGCCTTGGAGGGGAACAAAAGTCAGAACAAACAGACAGACGCTCCCAACAACCAGCAACCGTCTGCCACGACCGCACAACCCCTTACTTTTGCCGCACTGATGGCTCAAGTGCCCGAATTACCCACGGTGCAGCAGCTCGTCAGCCATAAGGAGTATGAGCTCAACGGCCAAACCCTACGGCTTCTCTCCAGCCCGGTCACCAAATTCAGCACCCAAGTGTTGGGCCTGTCGATGAAGGTTATGTCCGTGCCTTTGGAGGGTATAGACTCTGCCCAGGCAGTCGAAAACGCCTATGCCATGGCCCAGCAGGCCACAGGCCTGACCAAAGAGCAGTTGGACCATCTGGCCACTCTGCCAGAAGAGGAGCAGGAAGCCTACCTGGCCGCACACTATAATGCAGGCACCGCCGAAGCTGCCCTGTTGGAGCAGGCCGCCGAAGCTGGCCAGTATCTAGAGCCGCTGCAGCCCCTGATTGACAAATGGGACGAGGCTGGCAAGAAGGCCGACCAATACCTTGCCGAGGCAGACGTTCAATGCAGGGAGCTCTACAAGCAATACGCTTCCCAGAAGGCCGGAGCTAGTGAGAAAGAACAGAATCAGCTGACTCTCAAATACTATCAGGAGGTTCTGCCCACCCTGCGGGCCGCAGTCCAGCAGTCTATGAAGGTCCGTCTGGAAGAGCAACTGCCCATCGCCGAGGAAATCGAGCAGGCCATGGTGGCCATCCGTGCTGCCCATCCCGACCTCATTTCCTCCCTCTTGCGCTATCCACAGCTTACGGCAACGGCCTATTTCGCCGACATCTCGCGGCTGACCGAGGTGCCGGAATATTAAAAAACGTACATCCTTCCATACAGGTATTTTCATAAGGTGTTGTTAACCAAATAAACAATACCGCTATGAACCTGTGGCACAAGAATTGTCACTCCCAACGAAGTCAAGCCTCGTAAGCGAAAACCGTTCCCCGCTCTTCTGATAGCCTAGTCCGGCAAGAAAGAGACCAAACGTCACTTCTTTTGCGGTCTACATCGGCTGGAGTACATTTTTGTGCTGAGTCATGTTTTTTGTGTACCTTTGCACCCTAATTCTTTTGTTGGCAGGCATTATGGAAATCTCACTATCAGGACATTATGGCTATAAACGTATTTTGAAGTCGGTGCTCCCAAGCATCGGCATGGTGCTGATAACCTCTATCTACAGCATCGTGGATGGCTTTTTTGTCTCCAATTTTGCGGGCAAAAGTGGTTTTGCTGCCGTGAACCTGATGTTTCCAGCCATGATGATGCTGGGCTCGCTAGGACTGATGGTAGGCAGTGGTGGCGGTGCACTGATTGCCAAGGTGAAAGGCGAGGGCTATCTGGGAAAGGCCAATCGCATCTTTTCCATGCTGGTGCATTTCTCGTTGCAGTTGGGCATTGTGATGGGGGTGCTGTTTGCCATCTTTGCCCCCTCCATTGCCGAATGGTTGGGTGCCGACGAGGGCATGATGCAGGAGTGCGTCACCTATGGCCGCCTTTGCATGATAGGCATGCCCGGATTTGTGCTGCAGATGGCTTTCCAGTCGTTCTACATGGCTGCCGAGCGGCCGCAGCTGGGCACGCTGATGTCGGTGGTCAGCGGGGTGATAAACATACTGCTGGATGCTTTGTTGGTGTGGGGCTTTCACATGGGGGTGGCAGGTGCTGCCGTGGCCACGGCGGTGGCCCAGTTGGTGGGTGGCTTGTTCCCTCTGGTTTATTTTGGCTCGCGCAGGCTGAACAAAGGCAGCCTCACCTTGTTGCTGCGGGTGCGTTTCGTTTTGCCCTATATCGGCAAGGCCTGTAGCAATGGGCTGAGCGAGTATGTGGGCAACATAGCCATGAACATCGTCAGCATCTGCTACAACCTGCAGCTGATGCGCTACTTGGGCGAGGACGGGGTGGCCGCCTATGGTGTGGTGATGTACCTGGCATTTGTCTATGCCGCCATTTTTATTGGCTACAATATCGCCATCACGCCCATAATAGGTTACCATTACGGTGCCCGCAACTTGGGCGAACAGCGCTCCCTGTTCCGCAAGTCGCTGGTGATCATTGGGCTGACGGGCATGACAATGACACTTATGGCAGAAGTGTTGAGCGGCACAGTGTCGCACCTTTTTGTAGGCTATGATGCCGACCTCATGGCACTCACCACCAAGGCCCTCCGTCTATATATGCTCTGTTTCCTCATCTGCGGCTGGAGTATGTTTGTATCGGCTCTTTTTACGGCCTTACAGAATGGCCTGGTTAGTGCTGTGGCTGCCTTTGCCCGCTCCTTGGTCTTCGAACTCTCCTGTGTGTGGCTGCTGCCCGCCTTGGTAGGCATCGACGGCATCTGGTGGGCTGTCAATGTGGCCGAGATGCTCACTCTTATTCTCTGCTTTTTCCTGGTGAAAAAGTATGCACCACAGATGCTGTCTCGCGTAGGCCGTTGACCCTTTTTGCACCAATCTTTGCACCACCGTTGTGGCCACATGCTCACGGGTTCCGCAGTCTGGGTCCTCAATGTGCGGTGCAAGCTTTTGCCTAGTCTTCGATACGCAGTTTCTCACGCCTATGGCGTGGCTAAAGTCCGTAATAGGAAAGGATATGGGCGACTCGGAAGGGCCCATACACAACTTCTTTCGATGGCTGTCTGCCCTGCTAGTTAGAGAGTGAGTAGGGCTTTGTGTTGGCGGACTGGAAGAGCTTTTTGTTGGGTTTGGAGGCCATGTCAAATTCGAGGGTACCGCCTTCGAGGAGTTGCCTATGGGTGAGATAGGCTTGGGTGAGGGGTTTGCCGTTGAGGCGCACCTGCTGTATGTAGCGGTTTTTGTCGCTGACCTTGGGTGCTTTTATTTCGAGAGTCTGACCGTTGGCGAGGGTGACTTTGAGGTATGGCAGATAGGGCGCGCCAAGTACATATTGGCCGCTGCCAGGACATACTGGGTAGAATCCCATGGCACTGAAGAGATACCATGCCGACATCTGGCCGCAGTCGTCGTTGCCGCACAGGCCGTCGATATGGTTGCGGTACATCTTGTTCATGATTTCACGTACCCAATACTGTGTCTTCCAAGGTTGCGATGTCCACATATAAAGATACGGGATATGGTGGCTGGGCTCGTTGCCGTGGACGTAGCCGCCCAGCATGCCTTCGCGGGTGACATCCTCGGTGTGGGCAAAGAACTGGTCGGGCAGGTACATGGTGAAGAGGGTGTCCAGCCGTTGCACAAAGGTCTCTTCGCCGCCCATGAGTTGCATGAGTCCGGCCACGTCGTGCGGCACATAGAAGCTGTAGTTCCATGCGTTGCCCTCAATCAGGCCTTCGCCGCTGGTGGCGAGGAGGCTGTAGGGGCTCTTCCAGCTGCCGTCGGCATGACGGGCGCGGACAAAACCCAGCTGGGGGTCGAAGACATTCCGGTAGCTGAGCGCACGTTGGCGGTAGGTCTCTATGTCGTTGGCAGCAGCCTTCTGTTGCAGCAGGGTGTGGTAGATGCACCAGTCCTCGTAGGCGTTCTCCAGGGTGATGGAAGTGGCACTGGGGTTCTGCTCGAAGGGCACATAGCCTAGCCTGCGGTAGGTGTCGGTGTTGCTATAATAGGGACAGTTGGCGGTGCGCTTCATGGCCTCTACAAGGCGCGAGGGTGAGTAGCCGCCCGTGAGCCCTTTGCTCAGGGCATCGGCCAGCACCGAGACTCCGTGGTAGCCCACCATGCACCAGTTTTCGCTGCCCATGTGGCTCCACACGGGCAACATATGATGTGGACTCTGCTCGTAGTGGTGGTAGAAGCTGGCAACGATGTCGTTGGCCAAGGTGCCGTCGAGGAGGGTGACGAGGGGGTGGAAAGCGCGGTAGGTGTCCCAGACCGAAAAGACGGTGTAGTTGACGCTGCGGCCCGAGGTGGTGTGGATTCCTTGGTCGATGCCGCGGTAGCGGCCGTCGGCATCCATGTACAGCGAGGGGTTGATGAGCGTGTGGTATAGCGAAGTGAAGAACATTGCCTTTTCGTCGTCGCTACCCTGGATAGTGAACCGGTCGAGACAACGGTTCCATGACTGCTCGTTGTGTTGCAGCATGCAGTCGAAATAGTGGCTGGGAGCGCAGTCTTGGGCATAGCTGCCTATGTCGTGCAGCAGGTTGCTTAAGGCCGCCTCGGCACTGGTGGCTGAAAGGGCCACGACCACTTCGAGACGTTGGTCGCCCTGGTCCTCAAATTCAAACCACGTCACCAGTTTGCGGCCACCCATCTCCGGAAAATCGTGCTCGGTGTCAAACCGACCCCAGAAACCTTTGTAGCTCTGCGGACCAAAATCATGGCAGCCGTAGTGCTTGATGGGTTTGTTCACAAGGATGGCGAAATAGGTGTAGTTGGTGCGGCTCCAGCCGTTAGTGATGCGGTAGCCGGTGATGACTTGGCGGGGCTGTTGTCCCTCGTTGGTGATGACGTTGCACTGCGCCCAGAGGACTTTGCCGTCATAGTTGTATATTCCGTGGCTGAGGTCGAGGACGAACTTCTGGGCGGCTCCTTTGGGATAGGTGTAGCGGTGCACGCCGCAGTGTTCGGTGGCGGTGAGCTCGCATTCGATCTTGCTGTCCTCGAGGGTGACAGCGTAGTAGCCTGGGCGGGCGACCTCGGTGGCGTGGGAGAAGCGTTGGCGGTAGCCCCCGTCAGGGTTTTCTTTCGTGCCCGGCCGCAGCTGTGTCTTGCCACTATAAGGCATCAGCAGAATGTCGCCTAGGTCGCTGTGACCCGTGCCGGAGAAGTGGGTGTGGCTGAAGCCTACGATGGTGTTGTCGCGGTATTGATAGCCGGCGCAATAGTCGTAGGCACGGGGTTGATAGACACCGCGCACGTTGTGGGGGATGGTGTCGGTGTCGGGGCTGAGCTGCACCGACCCATAGGGGAAGCAGGCCCCGGGAAAAGTGTGCCCCATGCCGTTGGTGCCGATGAATACGTTGACGTAGCTGCTGGCCGTCTTGGGTGCAACCACCTGGGCTTTCTGTGCCATGGCCGCGAGGCCCAAGGATACAAATAGGAGTAGAAAGATTTTTTTCATGTTAGTGATGGGTTATTTTTTTCTG
>CAMVMF010000015.1 GCA_947168515.1 uncultured Bacteroidales bacterium | reverse complement strand
TGCCGCAGTGGGGGCAAGTGCCGGTGATATAGCGGTCGGCCAGGAACTGATGGGCCTCCTCGTCGTAGTACTGCATGGAGGTTTTCTCAACAAACTTGCCTGCCTCATACAGTTTCTTGAAGAACTCGGCTGCCGTCTGATGATGCTCGGGGCTGGAGGTGCGGCTATAGATATCGAAAGAGATGCCCAATTCCTTGAAAGACTCCTTGATAATGCCATGATAACGGTCGACGATGTCCTGTGGGGTGACACCCTCGCGGCGGGCCTTGATAGTAATGGGCACACCATGCTCGTCGCTGCCACCTATGAACATCACATCCTCTCCCTGGCTGCGCAGGTAACGCACATAAACGTCGGCAGGTACATAAACCCCCGCCAGATGTCCTATATGAACAGGGCCGTTGGCGTAGGGCAGGGCCGACGTTACAGTATAACGCTTAAAACGTTGGTCTTTTTCGCTATAAATCATTGCTTGTAAGTGTATTCTCGTTCTGCATCACCACTCACACGAGTGGGATATTTTTTGTCATTGTACTCGTACAGATACTCCGTATAGTCGTCCATGGGGTTATTGAACAACTCGCGGGTCTGCCCCATCATCGAGACGGAAACGGACACGCCACCCTTATTGGTTTGCGTGAGGATATTGTTCAGCGACAGCGTCTCCGGCGAAACCATCATGCCCCAATTGCAGAACATGGGGTTATAGTTGTCGTCGAAGGTAGACGAGATAGTGTCGTTCACAGCCAAGGTGAGCGGCAGCCCACCACCATAGGCCATGGCCAACTGAATGATGGGGAGGAACTCTTCGGGAATGTCTATGAACTGCCGCACCAGATTGAGGTCGTTGGTGTCGATAGTCAGGTTAACGCTGGCGTTTAACATCAGTTTGGACACATTCTCTCCAGTCCAGTCGACTGTGGCGGTTATCACTTTCTCTCCGACCGAAAATTTGGTGCCTTGGGCATGGGCTATCTTTGCCATCATAATCATCGACTCGGCAGCAGGACGGCCAACCAGTTTCTCAAAACCGGAGCCAAACCCTAGCAAATCGCCAGCCAACGACAGCAGAAAAGAGTCTTCTATAGAAACCTCGGCACGACTGATTTTTCCGGCGGCACTGTGGCTGAACACCATTGTAACGGCCTTACTACCATCATAGTAGATCTCGCAGGACTTAAAGGAGTGGTTGTCGTCGTAGTAGTAGCGGATTTCTTCGGTACGGTCACCCGTCGTGGCCACACTGGAGATATAGCCACCCGAATAGTTGTAGGTGACATTCTCACCATTGGTGGCGAGGATCTTATCCAGATTGTCGCCCTCCCAGAGCCATTGCTGGGTCTGCTCTCCATCTTCACTCACCGTGGCAATCTTCATGGTAGGATGATAGATGCCCTCGGCATATACCGGAACAGGATTCTCTACTCTAGGTTCTTCCTTCTCTTTTTTGCAAGAGACAGCACCCACCATCAGGGCAAGTGCACACAGCGAAATAGCAATCTTTTTCATATTTTCGGCCGTTATTAAAAATATACAATGTGTTGATTCTTCAAAGGCAGGGGCATCAGATGGCCTTCTTGGCCGTAGTGGTGCGCTTAGGGGCTGACTTGGCCTGGGTGCTGGCCTTAGGGGCAGCATTCTTGGGGGCCACGGTCTTCTTGGGGGCGGCAGGCTTTTGAGCCACCGGTTTCTCTACGGCAGCCTCTTCCTTGCCCTCCTCTTTCTTCTCCTCCTCACTGGGGGTCAGCTTGCCGGCATTGAGCAGAATATTGTACCAAGCAAACAGTTTCTTGGCATCGGAGACATGGACACGCTCGGTGTCGTAGTCGGGCAGGGCTTTGCCCAGCAACTCGAAGAGGGTGGCACTGTCGGCCTTCTTGGGGTCAAAATCGGTGGGCTTGGCCTCCAAAATTTTGTAGAGATTCTCAAAAATCTCCTCCAACGGCTTCTCGTCGTTGGTGGTGTACATGCGTATTTCGCTCAGCTGGCTGATGTTGCTAGTAGCGAAAACAGGAAATTTGGCGTTGGTAACAAGATTCTTAACAATAGCACCATTTTTAGTGCGGGACACCAATTCGTTCAAATCGGGTTTGCCGGAAACGGCTAAGATGTTAGAAAGATCCATTGTTATAAAATTAGATATTTGTGTGTTTTAAATTTCAAAAATAATAAAACGCAAAAAGCAGCATTTAAGTATATCGACCCTTAAAAAAATTCTCCCAAGGAAGATCAAAGGGCTGCTTCAGCTGTCTGAGCAAAAGGGCACCCCATCAGCCTACCGCCTTGTGGAAGGCTACAAGCCCCGCCATGGGATCACCTATCGTCTTACCCAAGGTAATGCCACGGTGCTCAGCCGCTTGCGACAAGGGATGTGCAAACGATTGAGTGATGCCCCCCACCAAATGAAGGGGCATGCCTTGGGGACCACCAAAGGTCTCCAGTTGGTCGAAGAAACTGCCAAAACACTCGTCCAGCACCGCAGCCACATAGGGCTCTTGCTGATGTTCGGCAGCAAAGGAGGCCAAGGAGGCAAGAAACCTGTTGGGATGGGGCTGACGATAGATGCGGTCGATAAACTGGTCTGTAGTCATCGGATAAGTATCATGGAACATGGTACTTATACTAATCGGCATCCGCTCTTCCAGATAGTCCTTGAGCAACCTGCGGCCAATGTGGTTGCCTGAGCCTTCATCGCCAAGAATAAAGCCTGTCGACACCCGCTGGCGGGTAATAACGGTGCCGTCGTAGAAACAGAGGTTGCTGCCCGTGCCCAAAATACCTACCCAACCGTGGCTGTAGCCGCAGGTGGCGCGGCAGGCACCCAGCAGGTCGCCTTCGACCTGCACGTCTCCGACATCATTGCCCAAAGCCTCTCTCAGCAGCCGCGCCACGCGGGTCTTTGCCTCTAGTGTTCCGCAGCCTGCCCCATAGAAATAAAGGGCCTCCACCCTGCCCTGCAAGGTTATTTGATCCTTCACCGCAGCTAAGGTGGCGACAAAGGCTTCGTCGTCGGTAAGCCGAGGGTTGAGCCCCTCTGTCAACAGTTCGCGCACCCCATCCTCGGCCAGACAGGCCCAGTGGGTCTTGGTGCTTCCGCTGTCGGCAATCAAAATCATATAATGCCTATGATGTCGTTGATGTCCTCAATCTTATGCCGCTGGCAGTAGTCTTCCAGTCCTTCCACAATCTTCACCGTCACAGTGGGGTCCATGAAGTTGGCCGTGCCCACCTGGATGGCTTTGGCCCCGGCCATAAGGAATTCCAGCGCATCGGCCGCCGAGGCTATGCCGCCCAAGCCCACCACGGGAATCTGCACCGCATGGGCCACCTGCCACACCATCCGCACCGCCACCGGCTTCACGCAAGGGCCGCTCAGGCCACCTGTGATGGTGCTGAGATAGGGCCGCTGGCGTTCCACGTCGATGGCCATACCCAGGAGGGTGTTGATCAGCGACACGCTGTCGGCTCCGGCCCCTTCCACAGCCTTGGCAATCTCCACCACGCTGGTCACGTTGGGGGTAAGCTTCACTATCAGGGTCTTATGGTAAACTTTGCGCACGGCTTCCACCACCTGCGCTGCCATGTCGGGCTTGGTGCCGAAGCCCATGCCGCCCTTCTTCACATTGGGGCAGCTGATGTTCAGCTCAATGCCGGGTATATTCTCTAACTCGTCTATTTGCTCGGCCACACTGCAATACTCCTCAATGGAGGAGCCGCTGACGTTGACCAAGATGTTGGTCTTTATATCTTTGATGCGGGGATAGACCTCCTTACAGAAGGTCGCCACGCCCACATTCTGCAGCCCCACGGCGTTGAGCATGCCCATGGGGGTCTCGGCCATGCGTGGGTAGGGGTTGCCCTGACGGCGCTCGCCAGTGGTGCCCTTGACGATGATGCCCCCAAGGCGCGAGAGGTCGATAAAGTCGGCAAACTCCTCGCCGTAGCCAAAAGTGCCCGAAGCGGTCATCACGGGATTCTTCAGCGTGATATTATGTATTTTCGTTTCTAATTTTGCCATAGTTGCTTGTCCTTTCAGTTGATTTTTGCAAGCGGTTTACTCCAAACCCATCCACTTTTTGAGCCGGAGGGCATCGAACACCGGACCCTCCTTACATACGCATTTGTGGCCCTCGTCGGTGTCGGTCACACAGCACAGACAGGCCCCTATGCCGCAGGCCATCATGTTCTCCAGCGACACTTCGCATCCGATGCCCCGTTCCACAGCGTAGCGTCCCACAGCCTTCATCATAGGCGTTGGGCCACAAGTGCAGATATGGTCGTATGCAGCCGAAAACTGCGGGTGCTGGGTCACCATGCCCTTCTCGCCCAGGCTTCCGTCCTCGGTGGCTATCAGCAACTCTCCGTAAGGCTCGAAGGCCTCACGCACGGGGATGAGGTCCTTGGTGCGACCGCCCAACAGGATGGTGGGTCGGATGCCCTTGGCATGGTAGCATTTGGCCAGATGCAGCAGCGGGGCTATGCCGGCTCCACCGCCTACCAGCAGCGGATGCTGTCCTTCAACGGCGAAACCGTGGCCCAACGGGTAGATGAGGTTCAGCCGGTCGCCCTCTTGCAGCTGGGCCAACTGGCGCGTGCCTTTGCCCACTATCTGGATGAGCAGCGTGAGGGTGTTCGCCGTGGGGTCTACATCATGGATGGAGATGGGGCGGCGTAGCATGACATCGCGGTTGCCCTGCACCTCCACCTCCACAAACTGCCCGGCGGCAATGGGGGGCAGTTGGTCGGGGTGGCGCAGCGTGAGAGCGAAGTAATGGTCGCCCAACTGCTTACGGCTAACGATAGTAAAATCGGTTATCTGTTTCATTATCAATAGATGTTATCTCTTTTTCAAACTGCAAAGATACAAACAATTTTGCATTTAACCACATATTTTTCAACCCCGGCACCACCATGCCGAGTTTCATATCGCTATTGAATAGCTTGAGTTTCAACATGAAGCTACAAACATAAAATAATGCAGGAATCGGGTTTAACGCTGAGAGACTGTTTATATTACTCTGTGTCTACAACGTTAACGTGCTAACACATTATCTCATTCGTATCAATCAGACAGAGCCAATCGGAGACCTATGCGGTTGCGGCTTTTCTTGGGGTCAAAAGAGTTGCGGAACGTTACCCTAAGAAATGATGAGGTGCTTGACCAACCACCGCCACACAGCACCCGCTCGGTACCTTCCTTGGGACCTTCGGGGTTGCGCTGGGGAGCGGCGGTGTAGACCGCAAAGTTACAACTTTTTTCTAATAAATACAGAATGCATAATGTAAAAGGTAGAATTCAACACTCGTCTCCCTACGATCCGCATTGAAAATTATCGTGCAATCAGAACCACATGTGCAGAATGCAAAATGGATTCGTTCTTTTCACAAGATATCTGCATAAAATTAAATGCATATTTTTTAATACATTACAATGTTTTTTATGAAAAAAATGCCATATGAAAAAAAAGTATTATATTTGCATCGGTAAATATGAATATGGAAGAATGCACAATGCAGTTTAACGCTGCAAACCCATAAGAATATAGCATATATATTGGAGAACGCAACAGCGATGGAGAAGGCACCTATTAAAAACTAAAAATATCAATAAAAATTAATCACTATGAAAACAAAGACATTATTTATCCTATTCACATGGATGACCCTTTTGTGCGGTACCCCATGCCTGGCACATGAATTCTCACCCCAATCGCCTGCCACCGAACAGTCCAAGGAAAAACAAGTCCTAGACACCGTTGTTTCAAGTTCGGAATGGCGTGCCTTCGTAGACAAACTACAAGAAGAAGGTTGGACCAACATCAAGATAACAAAGGATGGCGAAAACCGAAAAATACACGCCGAGCGCTACCCAAAGTCGGAGCGCATAGCCACTCTGGTGAGCGATTTTACCGATGAGAAAGGCATTCGCACCCAGTTTTATGATCTCCACACCCCCTCCGGCAGCTATGGATTGCTACAATTGAGCCCGGCAGGCGATACCTTATTGGTCAGATCCACAAGTATTATAAGCGACCAAACCGACAACCAGGGCATCCGCACCGTTGTCTACAACCTCTTCGACGGCACCTACTGCGTCCAGCAGTTAGACAAAACAGGCAAAGGCATCTCCAACAAGATAGTAGACAAAAAGCCTGAATAGTACATCACCTCCCACACTTATGAGGAGGCCATGCCCCATACCACCTGCACGTTCTGGTGCCGGTGGTATTCTTTTTTTGCCTTGCGGACGAAGAAAAACCGTCCGAACAAGAAAAAAAGTGTACTTTTGCACTCCAAAACAAGGATAACAACACATGGAACTGCCCTCAACCACTCTCAGCAAAGCCGTGGAAGTCCTCTCCTCTCTCCCCGGGGTGGGCAAACGGACGGCCCTGCGCTTTGCACTGCACCTGCTCAAGCAGCCTCCCCAGGAGGTGGTGGACATGGCCGAGGCCATCCACCGCCTCACCACGGATGTCCACTACTGCCGCATCTGCCATAGTATCAGCGACTCCGACCTCTGTCCCATCTGCTCCAGCCCCAAACGTGTGCAGAGCATCGTCTGCGTGGTGGAAAACATACAGGATGTCATGGCCATAGAGAACACCCAGCAGTACCGCGGCCTCTACCACGTACTGGGCGGGGTCATCTCCCCCATCGACGGCGTAGGCATTCGCGACCTCAACATCGACTCGCTGCTTCTGCGTGTACAGCAAGGCAATCCCGCCCCAGTGGAAGAAGTCATCCTCGCCCTCCCCACCACCATGGAAGGCGACACCACCAATTTCTACCTCAACAAGCAGCTTCAGCCGCTCGGAGTAAAAGTGACCACTATCGCCCGCGGCATCGCCATTGGCGACAACCTGGAGTATGCCGACGAAATCACCCTGGGCCGCAGCATCCTCCACCGCGTCCCCTTCGGTTCCTGAACCTTTCATACAAACAATTCAAAACACACAAACGACCTATGGCTTTCAACAAACTCATCCCCCTCTTCGTAACACTCTGCGGCTTCGCCGCCTGCGGCCAAAACGTACCCAATTCCCCCAACGACATCCCCACCCCTGCCACGGCCACCACGCAGTTGCTTGATGACATTGGCGAGATGCTTCTCGTAGGCTTTCGTGGCACCACCGTCGACGACAAAAGCACCATCGTACGCGACATCCGTGACTACCACGTCGGCAGCATCATCCTTTTCGAATACGACGCGCCCACAGGCACCCGCCACCGCAACATCCAGTCGCCCCAACAAATCAAAAAGCTCTGCGCCGACCTGCAGAAATATGCCGACAACAACCTCCTCATCGGTGTCGACCAGGAAGGCGGCAACGTGGCACGCCTACGCTCTAAGGACGGTTTCCCCAGCACTATGACGGCCCAAGCCTCTGCCCAGGCTGGCGACAACGCCGTGGAGCAAAACGCCACCACCGTCGCCACCGAACTCAGCCAAGCCGGCATCAACCTCAATTTTGCCCCCTGCGTGGATGTGAATGTCAACCCCCAAAGCCCCGTGATAGGCAAACTCGGTCGCAGCTTCAGTGCCAATCCCGACGAGGTGACCCACTATGCCCGCATCTGGATTACCCTCCAACGCGAGAAAGGCATAATCTCATGTCTCAAACATTTTCCAGGGCACGGCAGTGCTTCTGGCGACACCCATGCCGGCCTGGTCGACGTGACCAACACCTGGCAGGAAAACGAACTACAACCCTACCGCGAACTCATCGCCAGCGGCGAAGTGGACATGGTGATGGTGGCCCACGTCATCAACCGACAGTTTGGTGACAGTCTCCCAGCCTCACTCTCGCCCCTAGTGGTAACCGAGAAACTCCGCAACCAGCTTGGTTTCAACGGCGTGGTAGTCACCGACGACCTTGCCATGGGGGCCATCACCCAGCAATACGGTTTCGAAGAAGCCATCAAGATGGCCATTCTAGCCGGATGCGACCTCCTCTGCCTTTCCAACAACGGCAACAGCTACGACCCCGACATGGTCCCACGCGCCGTCGAAGCCATCCTCGAATTTGTCCAAGAGGGCACCCTCAACGCCGAAGACATCCACACCTCCGCCCAACGCATCCGCGCCCTCAAAGCCACACTGAAATAATGTGAGACAAGTATTTTCGCTCTGGTTAGGAACATTATAACTTTCCTGACAAGGCAAAAACTCACCCATTTAGGTCTCAGAGGTGGCTTGAAGGACCAAAAAACAATAGCCTAAGGCACCGCCTTAGGTAAATCAATGATACTTTCACTCTATTTATGCTGCGGTGCTATGCTCGTACAAAAACTCCGATTTGCAAAGGAACGAAGAATAATTGAATCAGAAAGCAAAACGCCAATAGCAACCCTACTTGTCCTTGAGAAAAGTGGAGTTACAAAGGCACTCGTAGGCTGAAAGTGGCTGCCGATAAGGCAGTCGGGAGGGGGGGGGAAATGAATCTTCGTGTCGTTGACACACTACAACCATTATATTTCCAGCAGCTTACACAGATTGCTCTCCCGAGAGAGCAAATAATAGCAAAATTTGCTCTCCCAAGAGAGCAATAATAATTACTTTTTGACGTTATTGCTGTAAACTAAATGATTATGGACGTGCTGATTTCTCAATTTAAACGCCGGATGACGGGCATTTCGTTGGCTTTGGTTAGAGAGTGCATCCACGAGGTGGCTTGGGACGAAAGGCTTTCTGCCATCATCGGGCCGCGCGGCGTGGGCAAGACCACATTGATGCTCCAGTACATAAAGCAGCACTATGCCGACAATCTCGGTGAAGTGCTGTATGCCACAACCGAAAGCTTGTACTTTGTCCAGAACACACTGATAGACTTGGCGGAACGATTTGTGACAAACGGAGGGAAACACCTATTCCTAGACGAGATTCACCGTTATCCGGATTGGAGTCGCGAAATAAAACTGATTTATGATACCTACCCCGAACTGAAGGTTACCATAAGCGGCTCATCTTTGTTGCAGATTCTCAATTCCGAGGCAGACCTTTCGCGGCGCTGCATTTGGTATAATATGCAAGGGCTTTCATTCCGCGAATTCCTTCAGTTTTATAAAGGAATCGACCTGCCTGTGTTTTCCTTAGACAATATCATTCAGAAGCCGGACGAAGTATGTCACGATGTCAACGCATTGTGCCATCCCGTGCCGCTGTTTCACGAATACCTTCAGGTAGGGTATTTCCCTTATTATTTAGAAGGCGAAGAAAGATACTATGAACGTGTGGCCAATGTGGTAGACTATGTTATTGGCACAGAACTGCCGATGGTGTGCAAGGTGGAGACAGTGAATGTGCGGAAGCTACAGATGCTGCTAAATGTAGTGGCGGGCCTAGTACCTTACGAACTTGATATAAGCAAGATGGCGTTGATGCTCCAGGCCTCGCGCAATACGGTGATAACCTATCTGAAGTACCTGTCCATGTCGAAAGTAATTAATTTGCTCTATTCGGACTTACAATCGTTGAAGAAGGTACAGAAACCCGATAAGATGTATTTGGAAAACCCCAATATGCTGTATGCGCTTTGCTTGGAGAAAACGAATATTGGGACCGCCAGAGAGACCTTTGTTGTTAATCAATTGGGCTATCAACACCGCATAGAGTACGGCAAAAAGAATGGCGATTTCAAGATTGACGGAAAATATGTGTTTGAAGTGGGTGGGGCAACTAAGACTTTCAACCAAGTAGCAGGTCTGCCTGACTCCTACATATTAGCCGATGATATTGAGTGGCCTGTGGGCAATAAACTGCCCCTTTGGCTTGCCGGACTCCTCTATTAAGTGAAGGTGTAATCATAAGGTGGACCAATGATAACTATTGAGAGCGCGTTTCTTCGAAACGCTAATAGCCTGGCATTCACCATCCCCACACTGCTTGCGGGGTTAATGAGAGTAAGGCTCTCAGAGCCTTTATTGTTTAACCATTACTAAAAGAAGGCCCCTTTGACGGCAAAGATGAGCAGGAAGAGCACGCCTAAGAGCATCCAGCGGCGGGCACGCACCTGTTTCTTGCGACGGCCCAGCATGATGCCTAGATAGGCAAAGAGGAAGATGACCACCAGAAGGGGAATGCCCACTTTCCAGAGTTCGTTCTCGACCAGCACACGGAAGCCGAGACCCATGCCCACAAAGAGGGCATTGACGCCAGTAGCCACACCCAAAAGCAGCACGGTGGGCCAGCTGGCAATATCGTAGGAGGGCTTCTCTTTCTTGCTGAAGGCCATGAAGAACATGCGACCAGCCACGATGATGAACATACCAAGATAGATGAGGTTGTCGTAATCGGGGATGTCGAACCGCAGCAGGTTGCCCACCAGCATGCCAAGAAGCAAGAGCAGCGTATGCTCCAAAGCTAGGAGGAAAGAGACTCCCAGCCCTCGGGTGAGGCGGATGGGGTTCTTGATGGCACAGCCACGCACGGTGACCATGGTGGGGACTGCCAAGGCAAAGGCCAGAAGGATGTATTCGATGACTGACATGGGGATGGGGGATTACTGATTGGTTGGGATTTCGCTGACTGAATTGGTGATTGTGACAAAATCGGCTACGGTGAGTTGCTCGGCCCTTTGCGACAGGAGCTCGTCAGGAACGGCAGAGAGGTCCATACCGAGCTGTTTGAGGGCATTGCGGAGGGTTTTGCGCCGCTGGTTGAAGCCTATCTTGACCACCTTGGTAAAGAGGCTCTCGTCACAGTCGAGGGCAGCCACCTGGTTGCGCCGCAGGCGGATGACGGCGGACTTGACCTTGGGGGGCGGGTTGAAGACATGCTCGTGGACGGTGAAGAGATACTCGATATCGTAGAAGGCCGAGAGGAGGACACTGAGGATGCCATAGGTCTTGCTGCCCGGCTTGGCGGCCACGCGCTCGGCCACCTCCTTCTGGAACATGCCCACCACCTCGGGTATCTGGTTGCGATTGTCGTAGACCTTGAAGAGAATCTGCGAGGAGATATTGTAAGGGAAATTACCTATCACGGCAAAAGGCTCGGAGAAGAGTTTCTGGAGGTTGAGCTTGAGAAAGTCACCCTCGATGACATGCAACGTAGGATAATGGTCGTGGAGGTAGACAACCGACTCGGTGTCAATCTCGATAGCATGGAAGTCAAGGATGGGGTTGGCGTGAAGATATTTGGTGAGCACTCCCATGCCGGGGCCAATCTCCAGCACGTGAGGGGTAGCTCCAGTAAGCCTTTCGGCAATCTGTTGGGCGATATGTTCGTCCTTGAGGAAATGCTGTCCTAAAAATTTCTTTGCACGTACTTCCATGGGTATCGAGTTGGTGAAAAGGGTTAGCTGTTATCGAATAGGGACCTAACCGTTATGGGGTATTGGGTCCAAAGATTTCAATTCGTTATATTTCCTCCGGGCTTCGTCGACATAGAGGCTGGTAGGATAGTCCAGAATGATTTTCTCGTAGCACTCCCGGGCCTTGGCAGGATTGTTCAGCTTCTCTTCGTTGAGCTGTGCCCGAAGGAGCAAAGCATCGTCAGCCAAAATATCGTATGCATATAACGTCACCAACTGCTCCAACAAAGAGTCAGCCTCTTCGTAGCGTTCTTGTCGCATCCTTATCTTGGCTTTCTGCAGCAGTACTTCGTCAAACAGTGGGTGGGAGAGGGCGCCGGTGGCAATGGCATCGAAGACCGCCCATGCCGAATCCAGCTGGTTGCGGTAAAGGAGCAAGTCGGCTTCGGCATAGCGTGCCAGCATATCGAAAGTACTGCCTTCCTCCATATTGTCGCTTATCAGCAAGGACAGCTCCATGGCATCGTTGGCTATCAGTTTGCTGGTAGAGGCGCGCAACACATCCAACTGGGTCTTAGCCCACAAGAAATCGTGGTTGTAATAGGAAAGCTTGGCGTTCTTAAATTTAGCCATCGAACCAATGACCTCGTTCTTATTGGACTTCTCCACCTGCATATACAGCAGCGAAGCATCCCACACTTCGCCAGCAAAAAGCAGCAGGTCGCCCAAGGCCAGCTTGGCCTCGTCGCGCTGCTGTGGCGACAGTCGCGGAAGGTCCAATATGTCATACAGCATGTCCGCAGCCCGCTGAAGGCTGTCGGCGTAGTAGGCCATCAGGTCGGCATAATTGCGCATCAATGGCACCGTATGCTCATTCTTGCCCAGTTCGGCAAAGGCAGCCTCATAGTCGTGCAACAAGGCCCATAGTTTTTTATTCTCGATAGGGAAATTGCGGTTGATGCGGGCAAAACGCACATTCAGTTCCCCTACCCTGCTGTCGAAATAGAAAGGTCCTTCCTTGCCCTTTTTAGCCACGGCTTCGTAACATTCCTCTGCCACATCATAGGCTTGGTTGCTTTGGGCTATCTCCCCCACACGCATCAAAGGCTCGCCTCCCTGCTCGGGAAAACGACCGTCCACGGCCTTGGCCTGCACCATGGCAAACTGGAAATCTTTCTGTTGCAACGAAAACCATATCATCATGTCCAGATAGGCCTTATTCTCAGGATGCTGCTGCACCCGCTGCACCAGGGCTTCCCGCAGTCCTTCTGCCACCTTGGGATTTGCGGTCTCGCTCAGCACGCGCTGCAGCGATATCTGTATCTGGCCAATCATCCTAGGCTGCTTGTCCAACAGGTCGAAATATTCCTGCATCATGGCCTGATAATCCCCCGAACGCTCGTAGAGCGCCGCCAGTTCGCCCACATAGATATACTCATTTTTCATCTTCTTGCGTGCGGCTAGGTAGGTTTTGATAGCATATTCGGGATGATTGGCGGACTCAAAGGCCTGACACAAGTCGCCAATTTGCTTGCTGTCGAACCCTATCTTGTCCACAGCGGCCTCAAAGCTCTTGATAGCCCTCTTGGTCTCGCCTTTGCGTTCCTGCACACGTCCCAGGTCCACATACAATTCTAGTTCCTTGGGGTTTTGCCGCAGCCGCCGTTCGGCCAGCCGCTCGGCCTCCTTCCACTCTTCCAGTTGCAAATAGGAACGGAAAAGCATCTGATAGTAAAACTTATTGGGGGCTCGTTTATACATACCCTCATATAGCTCTGCCGCCTGCGCAAATTCGCCGTTGGCAAAATAGTGCGATGCCAGCTGTTCCTGGGTTTGCTGGGCTTGGGCTGTTGCGGCCCACAGCAGCAGAAACAACAACAGACCGTTGCGTGCTATTCGAGGCATTCTCATGATACAAAAAAACCGGAAGAAATGGCTCCCGGTAATCAATCTTGTGACTAAGCTGGGGCTCGAACCCAGGACCCCATCCTTAAAAGGGATGTGCTCTACCTGCTGAGCTACTTAGTCTCCTTGGTGACTAAGCTGGGGCTCGAACCCAGGACCCCATCCTTAAAAGGGATGTGCTCTACCTGCTGAGCTACTTAGTCATCCTCAAATTTGAGTTTGCAAAAGTACAACTTTTTTCTCTTTTAGCAAAAAGTTTTTCTGTTTTTCTTTTTAACATTCTATATAATACACAGAATATCAGTAAATAAAATGGGCATTAAAAATTTATTTCTTCAAATAATTTGGTTAATTGAGAAATAAATAGTACCTTTGTTTCCTCAAAAAAAACAAAAAATGGGGTAATTTTTGATGCTAGAGAGGGCCGTTTATGCAGCCTCCCTTAGAGCTACTAACCCTATTACGTACAACTAAAATTAATGCACCAAAACATGAACAAGGAAATTAAGATTAAAAAAGGCTATGGCGACATATTGTTCGACATGCCCATCGAAGAGGTCGTTGCCATCATGGGGGAAGCCGACGAACTGGAGACCATCCAAAACGCCATTGACGAAACCACCACCGTGCTCCGCTACGGCGACAGTCTCACGCTTTTCTTTGAGGGCGACAACCCCACCCTCACCTGCATCGATGTCACCGACGAGGATACCATTCTCTTCGGCAAAGAGATATTCGACCTCGGCGAAAAGGAAATCGTAGATCTTATGGTCAGCAACAACTACTACGAGCAGGATGTAGACAATGAGGAATGGGGCGAACGCCGCATAACCTTCAACGAAGGCAATATCGACTTCTACCTCGAAGAGGACGAACTAATGTCCATCAGCATCGGCAAATAAACAGACCGACCCACCTACCCTGTGACAGCGTTATTCCCTACAGCCTATCTGCCATCGGTCTACTACATTGCATGCCTGTCCCACTACGACAGCATCGCTATTGAATTGAAGGAAACGTTCCCCAAGCAGACCTACCGCAACCGTACCCTCATTGCCACCGGCAATGGTATTCAGGTACTCACCGTGCCCGTTGCCAGACCCAGCGGCAACCACACCCGCACCGAGGAAATTGGTGTCAGCTATCAAGAGCCCTGGCCTATCCGCCATTGGCGAGCCATCGTCTCAGCCTACAGTGCCGCCCCCTATTTTCTCTATTATCGCGACGGCATCGAAAAAATACTTTTGCAGCCCCACGAACGCCTTGTCGATCTCAACGACGCCCTGCTCGTGCATTTGCTCAAAAAGCTCAAAATCGATTGCAAAATAACCTATACCGAGGATTACCTCCCAGCCACTAATAATAGTTCATCTACCCTTTGTGACTTCCGCGCTACATTATGTGCCAAGCATGCTCAGCCCTCCGTCACCCTCCCGCCCTACAGCCAGGTCTTCGACACCCGTTACGGCTTCCTCCCCAATCTCTCCATCCTCGACCTCCTCTTCAACCTCGGTCCCCAATCCTGCCAATACCTCAAAGGAGTGTGCTGCGGCAACCCTCAATAGGCCATTCCGCTATACCTGTAAAGAATACCCCTATGGCGTCCAAAAACAATCCGTACCAGGGGTACAATCTGTGTTTGGCAACAATAATAATTATAGGTCACCCCATGGCGACCTACAACAATCTGTCCGTCACGAACCTCCCCTACTAAAAAAAACTTCTCGTGGCCTTCCGCTACTCATCGTTCTTGGCATTGGGCACCGCAAAAACCACCGTCAGCACGCCTACGGCACCGGCAATGGGCACGATAATCCTTGCCACCGACCCAGCCGGGATAAACACAAACGTCGACAGAAGCACCATGGCCACCATAATACCTACGGCACCCGCCTTCTGCGATACCGTCATACCTCCTCGGCGATGATAGGTGCGGATATATTTCCCCAACCATGAGTCCAACAGCCACTGTTGCAATCTCGGCGACGACCGATAGAACAACCACGAAGCCAAGAGCAAAAAGGGTGTCGTTGGCAGTCCTGGCACCACAACGCCCAAGGACCCTAATGCCACACATATCAATCCAAAGAACACGTACAAAGACTTTTTCATTGCATATTCTTGATTACAAACGATTTATATACTTCATTCCTTGTTCTTTACATTGTCCCATCCGGCAATGTAAAATCAAACCGCAAACCACCACCCTGACGGTTGCTAACGCTGATGCTGCCCCCATGGAACAGCACCGCATGCTTGACGATGGAAAGGCCCAGGCCGGTTCCGCCCTTACTACGCGACCGCCCTTTGTCCACACGATAGAACCGCTCGAACAACCGCGGCAACTTCTCCTCCTCCACACCGCATCCGTCATCCTCAAAGCGTAGATGATAGAACCCTTTCTCATGCGACACCAGTGTCACATATATATTCTTTCCTCCCGAATAAGCCAATGCATTCTCCGTCAGATTTCTGAAAATAGAACTCAGTAGCGACTGGTTGCCATTAACCACTATCCTCTCCCCTATATCCAACCGCAGCACCATCTGGTGCTCATCCGACAATGCATCTAACTCTTCGGCAATCTCGTCCAGCATGTCGTTCACCACCACCTCCTCTCGGTCAATCAGCTGGCTCCCGTCTTCCATACGCGTTATCAACGACACGTCTGCAAGCAGCCGCCTCAGCCGGTCGGCATTGGCATAGCATCTCCCCAGCAGTTCCTGTCGTTTATCCTCGCTCAGCTCTATGCCGGACAGAAGGGTCTCAAGACATACCTGGATCGATGCCACCGGAGTTTTCAACTCATGGTTTATATTATTGGTTAGCTGCCTTTTATGGGCATAAAGCTTGATAATATGTTCCGATATGGAGCCCAACTCGTCATTGGGGAACGGCTCATTCTCGTCAAATGCCTCGCCACGTTCCGCCTTGGCGGCAAATTGGTTCAACCGCTCTATCGTTCTGCCCAATCGACGCGTGGCAAAATAGGCAAACACACTCATCAGGATGCTGAAGAAAATGATGGCCCAAAGAAAGGCCCAGTCGGCCTTCAGCAGTTCGTGTAACGAAGCGGTATAGGGCACCGCCGACCGCAATATCATCCGCTTGCCCTTGGTGGCGGAATAGAAGTAAGGTCGGCCATCGCTGGCCGAATGGCGGCTGATGCTGTACCCCGACCCTTTTTTCATAGCTGCCGCAATCTCTGAACGGTTGATGTGGTTGTCCATCAGCTTGGGCGACAAGGTATTATCAAAAAACACCTCTCCATCAAAGTCAATCAGGGTGATGCGCTGCTCCTCAAAAGGAGGCTCGTGACTTGCCAGATAGGTGAGATAGTCTTCCCGAGTTTCCAATGCCTTCAGCAGATGCTGGTTGTAGACCTGTAGTTGGGCGTTGAGGACATCCGATTTACATTGTTTTTCGCGATAATATTGAAAGAGGACAAAACAGGCTATTATCGTCCATGAATACACCATCAGCAGCACAAACAGCCGCTTGTGATATGAGAATCTATGCTTTGCTGTCATCTCATTTCTCTGTCGGGAAGATTTGAAATCCATTCTTCTATTGCGTCAGTTAGAGACGCTTTTCGTTTAGGTTGATAATCAATGAATTGAAGTTGTTAGCCCGCGCAGTGCGCTCTATATTTCATCCCGCTGGGTGTTTTTTGTGGTCGCCTTTCTCTCAAAGGCACAACCAATACTACTTACGCCAACAGCTCTCCTCTTGTGCGGCACTTTTTTCTCTACGAAAAACACCCCCTCACCCACTGAAACCATAGCCAAATCCCAGACGGGTGATGATATAGGCACCATAAGGACCTATCTTGGACCGCAACCGGGTGATATTCACATCTATAGTACGTTCCAGCACAATCACGTTTCCCCACACTCGGTGGACAATCTCGTCGCGCGAATAAATCTTGCCGCGGTGGGCCATCAAAAAAGCCAAAAGCTCATATTCCGTTTTGGTCAGCTTCACCTGTTTGCCATCAACAAAACACTCCTTCAAATTCATATCCAGATGAAGCCCTTCTACCTGCAGCAGGTGGTCACTCGGCGGCACCACAACATCCTGCTGACGTGCCGTGCGCCGCAGCACACTCCGCACACGGGCAATTACATTGCGCACCGTATAAGGCTTCATAATGTAGTCATCCGCACCCAAATCAAGGCCGCTAATCATGTCGTCCTCCGAGTCTCGTGCTGTACAGAAAATGATTGGTATGGAAGCCGTTGAAGGCTCAGACTTCAGTATCTTGGCCATCTGTATGCCACTTATCTCGCCCATCATTATGTCCAACAATATCAGCGCATAGCTCCTTACGTCGTATGTCAGTGCCTGTTCGGCACTGGTGGCAATATCCACCTCGTAGCCTTCGTTCTGGAGGTTCAGTTTCAGCACCTCGCATAACGTCTCCTCGTCGTCTACAACCAGTATCTTCTTGGTATCCATATCATTATTTTGCTGTATTTCACAACTATAAAGCCCTAGCTCTTACTAATTCCTACTGCAAAGTTACGTAAAAAAACGCAATTAGGCGAAAAACTTCGTGCCACCACGCACGATGTGGCGCAGACAGCTCAGTATCTGTTCTGACTCCTGCACCATATTCAGGTAGACTATAGTAGACTCTATGTTCACCGACTTTTTCTGCATCGAGTCTATCACCTCTTTGCGGTATGCCGACAGCTCCTGTTGTATCTGCTTGGTCTGTTCGCGCACCATTTTGGCATCTTCTTCGCTAATCTCTGGGGCTGTCAGCACAGCCTCCGTCTGGACGAACATGTCCCTCATCTTCTCCCGGATGCCCTCAAATGCGGTGGCATATCCTGTCCCCACGGGCGTGAAATTATTGCCCACATGCTCACAGCAAGGGTCGTTGATGCGCTTTAGACAGTAGAGCAACTGCTCCAGCGAGCTGTTGGCAAGAAAGTACCAGGTGTTTTTCTCCATGGCCACCACAGGCTCTATTTTCCGCAACCCTATGATCTCTCGCCGCCGTTGCCGCTTCAACTGCTTATGGGCGGTCTCTATCTCATGCACCGACTGGCGCAGCGGACCGTAGTCTTCTTGTAGGAAGGCCCTCGTCACTTTCTCGTAGCAGCTGCTGGCAAAACGCAGTTGCCTAATGCCGCAATAGTTCACATGCCTCTTCAGCAGCTCCCAACGAGCTGTCGGGTCTTGCTCTCGGTTCATCTGTTTGAATAGCCGGTCCGCTTCATCCACCACTTGGTTTTCTTTATATTTGAAATGGCTTCGTACCAGTACCACCACCGCCAGCACAGTGGCTATCACCATGCCCACAAAAGAGCCGAAAAAGATACCTGTGGCAATCAGATAGCACAGGATAAAGGCCGCTCCCGCCGTGATAAACCAACCGCCTATGACGCTCAGCACGCCCGTGATGCGGTATACCGCACTCTCACGGCTCCACGCGCGGTCGGCCAAACTCGAACCCATGGCCACCATAAAGGTAACGTAGGTGGTAGACAACGGCAGCTTCATGCTAGTACCCACGGCAACCAACAACCCTGCCACCACTAGGTTCACCGCAGCCCTGATGTGGTCGAAGGCAGCACCCTCTGGCAGCACAGCCGAGGTGGCGTTGAAACGCGAGTCTATCCACCTGCCCACCCGATTGGGAATCAGCTTTGCTATCGAGGTGGCGGTCTTTTGGGTTGAACGCACCACCACACGCGCTACGGCACTGGAGCCGAACATCTCGTCACCCTCGTCCTGCCGCGATAAGTCCACCGAAGTTTTCACAACATTCTGGGCCTTTTTGGAGAAAACCAACGACAGCACCATCAACACACCAGCCACTACCAAGAAGATGGTGGGCGTATGCGCCGACTCCATCAGCGAGGTCATCCGATAACCCTTGGCATCCCCAGCCCCGTTGGCCGCAAAGTCGTTATAACTATCCAATGCCGTCAGCGGCACTCCGACAAAGTTCACCATGTCGTTGCCCGCAAAGGCCATGGCCAAAGCAAAAGTACCCAAAAGCACCACACACTTAAGCACTGGCACCTTTAAGGCACTCAGCAGCGTCATCACCACCGAGAAAGCCACAAAGCCTCCCCCCAGAATCACCCACGTGTTTTGGTCTATCATCGCTTTCAGCTCCGGCGTCATGATGCTCGACCCTTTCAATCCGTTAATCAACAAAAACCATATAATGCTTGTCACCGCTATGCCGCCAAAAATGCCTATCTTCAGCGACGAGCCCAACAGACTGCCCATATTACCCTTCACGTCGGTCGTCCTGCCATTCACACGGTATGTGAATGTAAACACCATACGGGCAACCCATTGCACCAACGAACCCAACACAAAAGCAATCGCCACACTTAAGAAAATGCCGAAAATCACACTCAGAGCCTTCTCCGTATTCAACAAATCACCCAGCGACAGGGCTACCCCATCCACACCTGCTGTGCCATTCAAAATCTTTATCAATGCAATGGCAAAGGCACCACCCAGCAGCTCAAACACCATACTCACCGTGGTAGAGGTAGGCATACCCATAGTATTGAAAATGTCCAGCAGGATGATATCCGTCACCATCACCGCCAGAAACACACACATCACATCGTAGAACGAGAAATAAGCAGGAGTCATTATACCATGACGCGCCACATCCATCATACCGTTGCTCATCGAGGCCCCGGCAAAAATGCCTATCGACGCTATCAATACTATAGTTTTATACGATGCCACCTTGGCTCCGATGGCCGAATTAAGGAAATTCACCGCGTCATTGCTCACCCCCACAACCAAATCAAATAATGCAAGTGCTATCAACAGCACTACAATACCAATAAATAAAGTGTTCATTTTTCTATTGTAATCATTTCTTTTTTTTCGTCAACCAAACCTCTTTTGTTCCTCTTTTTGTCACCGGTTGTCTCCATCACAATAATGCATTTCTATCTACATGTCTCAGGATGTTCCTTTGATTTCGTGTGTTCTCTCCGTCAAAATAATGCATTATCCTTCTACTATACGGCAAACCGCTCATCCGGCTACATTCCCACAATCTCTGCAACTGTTTGCCATTACACATTTCTGCCACCGGCCAGTACCCCAAAAAGCTAAAAGTCTTGCCATAAAAAGACCACGTCGAACCTCATATTCGTCGAAATCAGTCTAGTAAATACATTCTTCATAATCATTGTACTTTAGAATTTCCGCTGCAAAAGTACAACAACCATGTTTCAATCCTGTTTCAGAATTGTTATGGTTTCGTGAATTTAGAAAATGCATAGACACGAAACAGCTCCAACAAGCCGAACTCCTATGCCATCTTTACACCTAAAAACGTCAGATACCTCGCATTCTAATTATATTTTTTAAGTGTCACATTCCTCTTCTTATGGTCACCCGTTCCCACCAATTCCTCTTAATCCCAAGCTTCTTTTGTTTTATTACACAATTTATTTATGCTTGATAAATAAAACATAAGTCAAATATAAGTAAAATGTAATATAAATGGCGTTCGCACACCCAACTTACTATCGATAGGGTAAAATTCATTTTTTTAGTTCTGTAGAATGGTCTGCGAAACTATATTACCAACTAAACTAGTCGTGACGGAAAAGGCAATTCTGGGTAGAAAAAAGTTGATCATCGGGAAATAGTTGTTTTGTACAGGTATTTGTCCTTCTCCAAAGGAGAAGGTGAAGTGAGCATTGGTTTGCTGACATTTTATATAGCGACGGATGAAATTAAAGTATAGCCATCAAACAAGAATTATCATAAAAATAAAATAGAGGAGTGTGAAGCCAAAGAGAACCCGCAGTTACTGATATTCGGAAATCGGGCAGAGATTTTCCTGCCGGCATGGGGAAAAAATATAACACCTGTGCGAAAACCTTCTGGCAGGATTTGGTAACCGAATCGGTCTATTATTTGCAGGTTTCAGACGTAGGGAAGATATATGAAACTGACCAAGGGGTAGGAGCTAGGGAAAAGAAAGTCAAATAAACGGTGTAAATACCATGTTCTATGAGTTTAAAGGCGATTTAGAAGCTAAATCTCATATATTGGGTAAACAAAAGGCCCAAAATGCCATAAAGCACATGGAACATGATTCTTACTGGGCACCAGGAGATGTTGAAAGAAGAAAAATAGGTGAGCCATCTAGCAAAAGGGAAAGGGGGATTGGAACGAGGGCATCAACACATATTCCCACACAAGTTCAAAAGAGTTGAACCATTTAGATTCGATCTTATGACAACCATCGAAAACGGGTAAGCATTGACAAATAATGAAGGCATAATGCCGCTAGACTCATATAGTCATAATCTACAAAATCCAGAAAAAGGTAGGCTAATTAGAACCGTCTATACATACCCATGAAAATATAATGTAAGCATTAGGAAGGAATAAAATGGACCTATCAAAGCAACTCATTAAGGAACATAAAAAAGGCTGAGAGAGTAAGAACGGCTTGGTACCGTAAGGCACACAAAATAGAGAAAGGAATATTGGATCGGGGTTAATGGTCTTGTAATAAGAAAAATAGTAGTGGCGTTTCTCGTGAAACAAGACGACAACTCCCCTACCCTACTGAACAGGTTGATGAAGAAAAAGACGAGTGGGAGATGAGCCCGCATCAGAAGACAGAAAGCACAATACATATGTCGGGATGATGCCATCGTTGATTGGAAACGATGGCCGAAGCTAACACAAGGGCAGCTGAAAGTGGGACGTGGAGCTAGCTGAAGAGGTTAACGTCAACAACTATGGTGGGCTATAGAATCCATAGTCCTATGTACGCAAGGGCGAAAATGCCATCAGGCGTACTCGACCATTTTAGTTGCCTGGGTTGGATGATTTGTGGGTGACAGCGATGAGGAGTACTGAGACATCGGCAGGTGAGACTCCACTAATGCGGGAAGCTTGTCCGATAGTGCTGGGGTGCATCTTGGTGAGTTTCTCACGGGCTTCGTAGGAGAGGGACTGGAGGGAAAAATAATCAAAATCGTTCGGCAGGGCTATGTCTTCGAACTTGAGAATACGGTTGGCCACATCCTGCTCTTTTTCGATATAACGCTGGTATTTTAGGAGTATCTCAGTAGCATTGACAGCGTCTAGGCGTACCTCCTCGGGTATCTCAAGAACGCTAGTACGGAGACTGGGGGAAATTTCCATTAAATCAGCCATGGTTATTTCGGGTCGCAATAGGAGATTGACCAGGCGGACGCGCTGCTGGAGAGACGGGGTGTTCAACCGCTCCAATAGTGCATTGGCCTCGGAAGGGGTGACGGGGGTATCATTGACAATGGTAGAGAGCTGCTGCGTGCAGCGAACCTTCTCCCCTACCCTACGCATTCGCTCATCAGAAGCCAGACCAATATTATGAGATAGCTCGGTCAGACGCACATCGGCATTATCCTGCCGCAAGAGGATGCGGTATTCAGCCCTGGAGGTGAACATACGGTAGGGTTCGTCAACTCCTTTGGTAACAAGATCGTCTATCAAGACACCTATATATGCCTGAGTGCGGTTGAGAACAAAGGCGGGTCTTCCCTGAATCTTCAACACGGCATTGATGCCAGCCATCAAACCTTGGCAGGCAGCCTCTTCGTAACCGGTAGTACCATTGATTTGGCCTGCAAAATAGAGATTGGAAACCTGCTTTGTTTCCAAAGTATAGTTGAGCTGGGTGGGTGGGAAGTAGTCATATTCGATGGCATAGCCTGGCTTGAGAATCTGGGCATCCTCGAATCCTTTGATGGAATGAAGCGCATCCACCTGCACCTCTAAAGGCAAAGAGGAAGAAAAACCATTGAGGTAGTAAGAATGGGTGGTCCATCCTTCAGGCTCAACAAAGAGTTGGTGACGTTGCTTGTCGGCAAAGCGAACTATCTTGGTTTCAATAGACGGGCAGTAACGAGGGCCAGTTCCTTGTATGCGTCCGGTATAGAGAGGCGAACGGTCAAAACCTGTTTTAAGGATGTCGTGTGTATGCTCGTTAGTATAGGCCAGATAGCAGGAGCGTTGTTTCTGCAATGGCTGAGTGTCAGTAAAAGAGAATTTGTGAGGATGCTCATCGCCAGGCTGTTCTTCTAGTCGGTCAAAATGAATGGTACGCCCATCGATACGTACAGGGGTACCTGTTTTGAGACGGTCGACCTCAAAACCCATTTGCAAGAGCTGGTCGGAGAGACCCAGGGCCGCCCCCTCCCCTATCCTACCGCCACTCCAACTTTGCTCGCCCACATAAATGGTGCCATTGAGGAAAGTACCATTGGTGAGGATAACAGCCTTAGCAGGAAAAAAGATATTCATCCGAGTACGGACACCACAGGCATTGCCATCGTGTATGACAACCTCAACTACCTCGTCTTGCCACAGAGAGAGGTTTGGAGTATTCTCCAAACGGTAGTGCCAATTGCGAGAGAACAGCCACTTGTCGCACTGTGCACGAGGACTCCACATAGCAGGGCCTTTAGAGAGGTTAAGCATACGGAACTGAATCATGGATTGGTCTGTGACGATGCCCGAATAGCCGCCGAGAGCATCTATCTCACGGACAATCTGTCCTTTGGCAACACCACCCATGGCAGGGTTGCAGGACATTTGGCAAATGGTATCGATATTCATGGTAATGAGGAGCGTTGTGGCACCCATATTGGCGGCGGCGGCGGCAGCCTCGGCACCGGCATGTCCAGCACCAACAACAACGACATCATAAGAGGTAGGGAGCATGGGGAAAAAGGTGATAACTAATTATTGATGACCTAATGACGAGCGTGGAGAGATAGGTACGAATTGATTTAAAAAATAAGTGTGATGAACTGAGACTTGATTGAAGGTGAGGGAATCTGGCGGTTGCGAAATAGCTCACGTTTCACAAGGAACAAGGGAGTCAAGCCATTGAATTCCACAAAGCTAAAGCAGCCTCTTCTTTTTTTCGCATCTGGGCAGCTTGCTTGTCAGTCTTGTCGCCCTGGCCTAGCAAATGGAGTATGCCATGGATAATGACACGGTGCAATTCTTGATCGAAGGAGGTATTGAAGAGCTGAGCATTCTCTTTGACGCGTTCAACACTGATCATAATATCGCCAGATATGAGGTCGCCTTCGACATAGTCAAAGGTGATAATATCGGTATAGGTGTCGTGGTCGAGGTAGGTGCGGTTAACCTCAATGAGGTAGGCATCATCGCAGAAAAGATAACTGATGTCACCTACCTTTTTATTTTGAGTTTTGATAATGTCGGAAATCCATTTTTTGACCTTGAGCTTATTTTTAAGGTCAAAAGCGATGTTTTCAGTTGAAAAATAAATGGCCATTGCGTTAAGTCTAAAAAAAGATGAATAAATGAATAGGGTAGGGGGTAAGACGATTTTTTAGCATAGGGAGATTGTTGTGATGTAAATCATAAATAAGATAAATATTTACAATGAGTTAGAAGCAATTCAGTGCTTTTATTCCTCGATTTCCTTAAGACAAAGGAAACTCATAAGGAGGTTGCCCTGTAGAAACAAATCTCGATGAGTAGAGGAAAGGAAAATAGCATTGGCTACTCCACTGTTTGAAGCTCCTTCGTACGGATGCTTTCATAAAAATGTTCAAGAACCTGGACACGGGCAAATGCTTCTGAAGCATCAATGCCTCGAATATCAAAAAAAATCTGAAGTGTACGACCTTCGTCTGTGACCTTAGTATGATCTGAAAGCAACGTTATGAGGAAAGCTGCGTCGGCGAATTCATCATCCGAGTTCTCAGTAGCATTCTCAACAGAGAGAAAACAAGGACTGTCGGTCTGAACAGTGAAAGTGATGCCACCACGGAGATAGTCAAAGAGAATAGAGAGGGAAGAAGCAGGGGATATGCGTTCAACAACCTCCATAGCCTTTATGATGGGAACAGAGATAGTAGCATAATAATTAACAATATGATTGTTATCACATATTGCCCTGAGGAAATTATCAACAAGGGGAATGTTGCTTTTATCTGCCTGTATTACAAGTTTTTCCATCATATAGTACTACTAAATCATCTTTTACAAAGATACGAATATTTTTTAATATTTTAGAAACTGTTTAAATATAATCTATGTTTTTCTTTAATAATTTGAACGGCAATATATTACCTTTCTCAGTTATAACAGAAGCCCACGATGCTGTCTGAAAGGGGAAAATGGCATGTACACATCCACTATAATACTCATCAATCAAATATGATAAGAAGCTAGAACTTATAGAAATAATCATCTACTTTGGACTTATAATAAGGAGATAGGGTAGGGGGTACCGTGCGCAAAAGCTCCAGATTCTTATCTTGCAACTTTTTGATTTTTTCGAGGTCGCTAGGTGAGGGCTGATGGTAGAGATCCTTGCCTTCACGACTCTGACGGCGTTGCTCCTTCTCGCGCTCCATCTCGGCTTTCTCATGTTCCAGCATACGGGTCATAATTTGTTGCTGACGTTTGATAGTCTGCTGAGTGATAACGCGATTAACAAGGTCAGTCTCAGTCTGTTCCATCTGTCGCATGAGTTGGTCAATTTCTTTGGCAAGTTTGGAATTTCCGGCTTCGCCCTGTTTGAGTTCTTGACCATACTCCTGCATCATGCGTCGGATCATCTCCTGTTGGGCAGCCATGCGGGCAAACTCTTCACTCATATGTGAGCTAGCCTTATCGCCTAGTTTCTTACGCTGGCCTGGCTTGCCATTTTTGCCCTGTTTATCTAGCTGTTTCTTAAGGGCTTCCATTTGTTTGTTGAGTTCTTGCTGCATTTCTTTCATCGACTTGGCAGAAGGCTTGCCTTTGCCAGGGTTGCTGCAATTGCCCTGCTTCTTCATGCCGGTATTTTTGCAACTACCATTCTTCTTTTTTTGGTTGTTTTGCCGCATCTGGTTCTGCATTTGGTCAAGGGACTCGGCCATTACCAAGGCCAGATTATTGAAGGATGTCATTGCATATTGCATTGAAGATGAAGCCTGTGAGTTCTTATACGTACCATAGAAGGACTGATTCATATCCAACAAGCCATTAAGTGAGCGGCTAATGCTGCTATTGACCTCTGAGAGATTACGATTGATGGCAGAAGCCACCTGCACCTGCCGTTTGGCGATGGCATGAAGAGAGTCTTCCACAGCACGAAAATCGGCCTTTATCTTATTCTGGCTGACAATGATAGACTGGTACTGCGGGTCTTGAATATAGGTATTACTTACCCTAGTAATCAACGACTCCTGGTCGTGGGAGAGATGGACCAAATTTTTGAGTAGCCGACGGATCATCTCAGCATCTTCAGCCAAATCCTGCTGTTCTAAATCCTGCTGAGATTCAGCCAATTGTTCAGATAATTGGTCGAGCTGATCGGCAGCATCCTTCTGCTGTTTGGAAGCGTCTTTCTTTTTATTATTTTGAAGACTATTTTCTGCCCCTTGCTGGTTCTGATCGATCTTTTTCATCAAAACCTGGTCGAGTTTGAAATCGAGAGAATTATCAATTTCTTTATACTCCTTTTGGATCTGTTTAAGCTCCTGCTGCAATTGGTCATACTGTTGGGACAATTCCTGTTGTTCTTTGAGCAATTTATCGCGCTCATCCTTGCCCTTGGCATTCTCAGATTTTTCGGATAAACTGCGCTGTTTTTCAGCTAATTGCTCTGTCTTTTGAACAGCATCCTCAACTTTCTTTTCCATCTCCAGACGCTTCATGAGCTCAATATTTTGGTCGAGTTGTTTTTCAAGATCCTCATTGTTCATTTTCAACTGTTCGAGTTGCTCTTGAACTTTCTTCTTGTCCATTTCCTTCATCATCTGATCTATCTGCTTCATCATCTCTTTCATCTCCTCGGTAAGAACCTCATTCATCAGCCGATCAAGTTCTTGTTGTTTCTCTAACAGTTTCTCACTCTGGTCTTTATATTTCTCTTCCAACTTCTTGTTCTCGTTGAGATGCTGTTGCATCTGCTGGAGCATATTTTTCACCTGCTCCTGTTTTTTGGACAATTCTTGCAAATCCTTCTTATCCTGCCAATTAAGGTCTTTCTTGTCCACCAATTTACGCATGATGTCATTAATCTCTTCTTGCAATTTCTTAAGTTCTGACATCGACTTTTTGGCATGTTGCTGGGCCTGCTCAGAATTGCGGTCAAGAATATTATCCAACTCTTGTTCGGTGGGGACTGACAGTTCAAAATGCTGCGACGTAGCACACTTGGGGCCATGTATGCCATCGTTGTCCCAAACCTCAAAATAATAAACCAACCTATCGCCGGGACTGAGCACAACCTCGTTAAGATTAATGGAGTATTGGAACTCCTGAACAGAGCCCTGAGAGAGGGCAATAGGATAGGTGGTAACCTCTTTGATAGATGTGTCTTTTACATTGGTTTTCACCATCTTATAGTCTAGCTTGGTGAAGCCATAATCGTCCTTGATACGACCAGAGAAGAAGAGGCGGTCGGGCAGGGTGGAGTCTTTCATTTCCACTACGGCAATCATGGGGAGAGCATCTTCTATGGTGGTAACGGCATAGGAAAGGGTATCGGAAACGGGGGAAAAATGATTGGAAACTGTAAAGCCGTAGCTGAAAGACTGCATAGATCGAACGACTAGTGATACGCGACCGTTGGCGTCGGGTATAAGTTTTTTAGTTTGGTCATTAACAAATACATAGAGAGTATCCACATCCTTTGTATGGAAATACCACTTGACCGATGTTCCTTGTGGAACAACCATATCGCCTTCGTTGGATAGCGTTTCGTTGGTTTTATGGGTATAGGCAGGGTAGGAGAGAGCAGCCTGAAAATCGACCACAGCAGGTTTAGGGAAGACCCGGAGGGTGAACTCAGGAGAGACGACATCAACCGCCTCGAAATGAAAATTACAGCTACGCTGGACAGTCTTGAACAGATAAGAAAAATGGCTCTTGTCGTGGGTCATCATCTTGTAGCGGTTACCGTCGATATTGATAAACACTTCGGCAGGAACAACATCACCATCAATGGATATGCGAAGATCAAAATCCTCTTGCTGAGCGACTTGGAGAGTAGGATTATCAATAACGAAAGAAAAGGGTGCAGGGCGCTCAAAATGGGTAGTATAATGGGTGATGCGATGGGATGGTTGGATAAGTAGGGTAGGGGAGATAAGGAGTAAGAGAAGGATAATGGCCAAGGGAATGGCAGCATATTTGACATATTTTCGGTTAGACCGAGTGTCTACAGCCTGTTGGAAGGGAATGGGCTTTAGCTGAGCAGTCTTTTGGGCTATGGCAGCACGAAGCAGGTCATCGGAGGAACCAGAGCCCTGCTGCTGTAATTGAAGAAGGTTGAGCAGCTTATCCTTAACTTCGGGGAAATGGTCTCCTACGATACGAGCAGCCTCCTCATAGGAAATAACCTTGCCAAGACGAAACATTTTGGCTAAAGGCACGAGCACATAATAGATTAAAACTGCAAGGCTGACTACGAGATAGAACCAGAAGAGAATGGCTCGAACAAGCGTGCTGAAATAGCCGAAATATTCGAGCAAAACGATAATCAAAAAGAGGGACAAAAGAAGTGCTAGGGCATAGAGAATGCCTTTTATCATCCTGTTTTTGTAATACTTACGGATGAACTTATCCAAACTACCGAGTATGCTATTGCTATTCTGCATGGGCTATAATGAACCTGCAAAGATACGAAAGAAAATTAGATTGTTAAGTTTTTTGAAGAGATAAATAATACATTTTTAAATCATTCCAGTGTGGAGTGATAAAGATTACCTATTCCTATACGTTTTTGAAATGAACGAGGAAAGAAAAAGAGACAACGAAACGAAGGAATGCGCAGTTAACTGAATATCAGTTGAGAGAGGAGAGTAGAATAGAGATATGACACAAGATTATATTTTTAGTGTTCCTCATTTGAAATAAAAAGCGTATTTTTGCAACGAGAAAAAGTATTTTTATGAGCAAAGTAATTATCATAACGGGAGCCTCATCGGGATTTGGCAAGATGACTGCCGAACGATTGGCCTCACACGGACACATTGTGTACGGCATCTGCCGCAGAGAGATGCAACACCCAAAGATAAACTATATACAATGCGATGTTCGCGACCCTGAAACCATAGCACTGAGGATGAAGGAGATACACGACAGAGAAGGACGAATAGATGTACTTATAAACAATGCCGGAATGGGCATTGGAGGGGCGCTGGAAATGGCAACGGACGAAGAAATAGACACCCAGATGAACGTCAACTTCAGGGGCTGCGTAAACATGTGCCAGAAAGTGCTCCCCTATATGCGGGAACAAAGGCACGGAAAAATCATCAATTTAAGCTCTATTGGCGGCATTATGGGGCTGCCCTACCAAGGCTTCTATTCGGCCTCTAAATTCGCCATAGAAGGCTTTACAGAGGCCTTAAGCGCCGAGGTAAAGGGCTTTGGCATCAAGGTGTCAATGGTGGAGCCAGGCGACTTTGCCACCAACTTTACTGCCAGCCGTCAAAATTCGCAGACCACCATGGACGACCCAGACTACGGCCCCATTTTCAAACGCTCGCTAGGACTGATTGAAAAAGAGGAAAATGGCGGTCTGACACCTGATGTTTTGGCAAGAAAGATAGAGAAAATAGTGGATGCCAGGAACCCTCATCTGCGCTATGTGGTGGCCAACTTTGAACAATGGCTGTCCGTGGTGCTAAAACGAATCATCCCTGGCAACTGGTTTGTAGATATCCTAGTGGACTACTACAAAACAAAACCAGCGAAAAAATAGCAATAAGCTCCTTAAACAACCAACTTATAATAGGGAACCACCCAAAGCAGACTAATTCAAATGGAATGCCCATTACACAGAAAGATAGTCAGATACAGTCAAGTTCTGTCATGACAAAAAAAGGACATAATTGTTTTTAGGATCGTAACGATAGTCAATGCCCAACTAACAGATAAAAATAAGTGTCAGTTTAAACCAAACTGACACTTATTTTATAAAGTAATGATTATAATGCTAAAGTAATATGATGTTTGTTGAAAAGAGTTGACTATATTTTTTTCTTAAAGATGGCACGCTGCATGATTTGGTGGGCATCGTAGGTGGTGTCCCAAATGCGCTGCGCCTCGTTGCCAATGATTTGGGGGTTGGTGTAGGCCCAGCGGATGTGGTTCTTGGCGGCATTGCGGTTCATTTCGGCATAATATATAGAGTGGACACCACGTTTTTGCCAAGCAGGGTGAACACCATTGAGTAATAGGTCGATATCGGTGAAATGATGCAACGAATGGAGAATGTGGTACCATCCAAATGGGAAAAGGTGCCCATTGGCCTTTTTAAAACCCTCGTTAAGGTCAGGGATGCTGAGGCCGAAAGCCACCAAATTGTCGTCCTGGTCGACCACAAAATTAGCATATTCGAGGTTGATGAAGGGAAAATACTGGTTGATATAGCAATCTATCTCTTTGTCGGTGAGGGGGACAAAATCGTAAAGGTCTTTGAAAGACTCGTTGATGGTGAGGAAGAACTTGCGGGCGTAGGGCATCACCTCCTGACGTTTTTTGAAACGGAGGAGCTTGAGATGATATTTATTGAGGATGAGCTCGTTGATTCGCCCTACTTTTTCAGGTATGGGTTGTGAAGCAGGCATTTGATACTGAGCCCATTTGCAAGCAATTTCCAATCCAGCCTTCTGGATAAAGTCAATGTAATACTTGGGATTATAGAGGGTGCTGAGATTTTGGCGGGCATCGAAATTTTCTATTACCCAGCACTCTTTGTCCATGTCAGTAAAACCAAAAGGACCCTCTATCTCATCCATGCCCTTGGACTTGCCCCACTCGACAACTTGGTTGAGCAAAAGGGAGAAAACATTGTAATCCTCAATGAAATCAAACCAGCCGAAACGAACAGCTTTTTTCTCCCAACACTGGTTGACAGAATAATTAATGATACCTGCCACACGGCCCACAACGGTGTTGCCCCGATAGGCTATCCACATCTTCAGGTCGCAATGATCGAGAGAAGGATTCTTCTTGGTGAGGAGACCCAACTCATCACTAATCAACACAGGAATATAGGAAGGAACATCCTTGAAAAGCCTGTTAGGGAATTTGATGAACCTGCGCAGCTGGCAGCCACCATTAACTTCTTTTATAACAATGTCTTCCATAAGAATAAAATTAGATTAAAGTATTTCCAATTTTTTAAATACTTGATGGATTTGTTCGATAGCAAAATCGATTTGCTGATGGGTATGGGTTGCCATGATAGCGAAACGAATGAGTGTATCCTGCGAAGGAACAGCAGGGGGCACAACTGGGGTGACGAATACGCCGGCATCAAAAATCATACGTGTGGCCATGAATGTCTTCTCAGCATCGCGGATAAAGAGGGGAATGATGGGAGACTGTGTGTGACCAATCTCAAAACCCAAATCCTTATAGCATTTGAGAGCATAGCGAGTATTGCTCCAGAGAGCCTCTTGGCGCTCGGGCTCGGAACGCATAATCTTCAAGGCTGCCAGCACCGAAGCGGTGGCGGCAGGGGGTATAGAAGCGGTGAAGATATAAGGACGAATATTGTGTTTCAAGTAATTGATAGTCTCCTTGTCGGAAGCTAAGAAACCACCTACAGAAGCTAAGGACTTAGAAAAAGTACCCATGATCATCTCCACATCGGGCAGCAAACCGAAGTGGTCACATGTACCGCGACCTTCACGGCCAAAAACTCCGAGACCATGGGCCTCGTCAACCATCAATGTTGCTTGATACTTATTGCAAAGCTCCACCATTTTGTCGATAGGTGCTACATCGCCTTCCATGGAGAAAACACCGTCGGTAACAACCAGTTTCACAGCCTCTAAAGGAAGTTTCTGCAACTGGCGTTCAAGGTCCTCCATATTGTTGTGCTTATACTTGAGGGTGGTGGCGAAAGTGATAAGCTTGCCCTCCATGATAGAGGCATGGTCAAGTTCGTCGTAAATAAGATAATCTTTACGCCCTGTGACACAAGGAATGGTGCCAGAGTTGGCTTGGAAACCAGCGGAAAAGAGTAGCACACCATCCTTACCGAGAAACTCAGCCAGCTCATCTTGGAGTTGGACATGGATGTCGAGAGTACCATTGAGGAATGGAGAACCGGCGCAACCGGTGCCATATTTGTCAATAGCTATTTTGGCAGCCTCCTTAATTTTGGGGTGGTTGGTGAGACCGAGGTAAGAATTGGAGCCAAACATCAGCATTTTTTTACCGCTGACGATGACCTCGGTGTTTTGTTCAGACGAAATAGGTGTGAAGTAAGGGTAAACACCTTTAGCCTTAGCTTCTTGTGGGAGGGTGTACTGCGCTAATTTCTGTTGTAACGGTTTCATCTAATATATTCAATGTTATAAAATAAAATGCAAAATAACAAAAAAATTCTCATATTTCAAGAAACTATTCTGTTAAAAATGCAAATAAACGGTCGGTGAGACGGCTGGCACCAATTCTAAAAAACTGGTTTGTAGTCTGTTCTTTACCAACAATCTGAGTAACTAACTGATGATATTTTAACGCTTCATCTGGTGTAGAGATACCTCCGGCAGCCTTGAAACCTACCCATTTGCCAGTAGTATCATGAAATTTTTTAATAGACTGAAGCATCACATCGGCAGCTTCGAGCGTGGCAGAAACAGCTATCTTGCCAGTAGAAGTCTTGATAAAGTCTGCTCCAGCCTTCATGGCTAAATCCGAAGCCTTGGAAATATTGGCTGAACTTTGAAGTTCTCCAGTTTCCAATATCACTTTAAGCGTATGATTGTCAGTTATCTCTCTGATGGCGGAAATCTCGTCAAATACTTTGTTGTAATCCCCTTCGAGAAAGGAACCACGAGAGATAACCATGTCGATTTCGTCGGCACCTTCGTCCAAAGCATATTGCACCTCTTGAAGTTTGATAGCTATGGGCGACTGACCAGCTGGAAAGGCACCAGCAACGGAAGCCACACGTATACCACTACCTGCAAGACATTTGTGAGCAAGACGCACAAAAACAGGATAGACACAAACAGCAGCTACATGTCCAATGCCGCGAGAAGCATCTTGAAGGTCGATAGAACGCTGGCAGAGGAGCTGCACTCTCTGCTGAGTGTCACATCCCTCAAGGGTGGTGTTGTCTATGCATGTAAATACCTGCCGCAGAGCTTCGAGGTTCTCGGCAGTACGCTCAATTGTAGCCATAGGAGAAACTATTTAAGCAACTTATTTATTTTCTCCACACGACGCTGATGGCGACCACCCTCAAAGGGGGTAGTGAGAAATTCATCCACAATCTGTAAAGCCGTTTCCTGAGGGATGAAACGGGCAGGGATGGAGATAACATTGCAGTCGTTATGCTGACGCCCAAGATGCGCAATCTCAGGGGTCCAGCAAAGAGCACAACGCACATTGGGGTACTTATTGACCGTCATCTGCACCCCGTTGCCGCTACCGCATATTACTATTCCGCGTGCATAATCGCCATTGTTGATAGCACAACCCAACTGATGCGCATAATCGGGATAGTCACAACTTTCGGTACTATAAGTACCAAAATCTTTTACCTCAAAACCCTTATCGGTCAGATACTTCTTAACAACTTCCTTGAGTTCATAGCCGGCATGATCACATGCCATAGGAATAATTTCTTTCATAAACAAGCTTGTTTATAACTTTATTTCGTGATGCAAAGATACAACAAAAGCATAAATCATTCAAAATAAATTGAATTAACTTATTCACATGTTTTCAACGAGAAAAGGTAGAGAAAAGAAAGTCAGCACAATAAAAATATCAACAAAAGAAATGTTCAAAAGTTGATGAAAACCTATCAATAAAAAATGAAAACTATTTTTAGATAGAAATATGTTGAAAAACCATCTTTTTTTCACCCTTTTTCAACAAAAAAACAAGTGGCTAACTCATCTTTTGATATTCACAAAAGAGTGTTCAAAGTGTTATCAACAAAGTGTTGACAAAACAGCGGTGGAATGAAAATAAAGCATTTAAACAAAAACAAAATGTTTATTTCTGTTGATAATAGAAAGGAGCAAAAAGGACATTTAAAAGAGTTATCAACAATATTGACAAGAATAAAAAAAGGAAAAAAGATTAAAAAAAGAATATAGTTATTAATATAAGCAGCCTACTGTTGGAGGTGATTGACAAATATGGGATGGGAAGCAACTATCTGAGCACAGTCATGTATTTCATTTAGGAAAACCCGTTTTTATTATCAAACTATTTAGAATAGATAGTACAATATTTTTGTTTCGGTCGCGTTATGTTTTAAAATAATGGAGCTATGGGTATCTCAGATTCACAAGAACGTTACGTCAACTTCTACACCGACTTCGCTTTCAAGAAACTCTTCGGCACTGAGGCCAACAAGGAACTGCTGATCAGTTTCCTCAACTCCATGTTCGACGGAAGGGAGGAGGTCTCAGATCTTGAGTACCTCAACGTAGAGCATCTGGGTCCTACTGCCGTGGAGCGCAAGGCGGTCTTCGATGTCTACTGTCGCAACAGCCAGGGCGACCGCTTCCTCATCGAGATGCAGAAGGCCGACCAGAACTACTTCAAGGACCGCAGCATCTACTACTCCACATTCCCTATACAGGAGCAGGCCGTCAGGGGCGACTGGAACTTCCGGCTGGACAAGGTCTACACCATCGGCATACTCAACTTCACCTTCGACGACGACCCTGAGTACTTCCACCACGAGGTCAAGCTGGTGGACGTGAAAAAGAAAAACGTCTTCTACGACAAGTTGACTTATATCTATTTGGAAATGCCCAAATTCCATAAGAGCGAGGACGAATTGGAGACTCTTTTCGACAAATGGCTCTACGCGATGAAGAACTTGGGCCGTCTGATGGAGCGTCCGCAGGTGTTGCAGGACGCCGTCTTCACCCGCTTGTTTGAGCAGGCCGAGATAGCCAAGTTCAGTCCCACGGAGCAGCGCGGTTATCGCGAAAGCCAGAAGGACTTCTGGGACCTGTTCAGCGTCAAGGAGACGGCAGAGATGAAAGGACACGCTAGAGGTCTGGAAGAAGGACTGGCTAAAGGCAAGGCCGAAGGGTTGGAAGAGGGACTGGCCAAAGGTAAGGCCGAAGGATTAGAAGAGGGACTGGCCAAAGGCAAGGCCGAAGGATTAGAAGAGGGACTGGCCAAAGGCAAGGCCGAAGGATTGGAGGAAGGACTGACCAAAGGTGAGAGGAATAAGGCCTATCAAATTGCCCTCAATTTAAAAAAAATGGGTATTTCTGCCGAATTTATAGCCCAAAGTACAGGCCTTTCGTTGAAAGAAATAAGCAACTTATAATTCTTTATTATAGCGACGAGAGTCTTATATGTTGTGTAATTAGTGAATCATAGATATCCCAGTAGGGCATACTACTTCCATAAGGGTTTTTGTCGTATAATCCTATTGATGTTTCCTATAGAAGAAATCGAAAAGGATGCAATTGTAGATGGTAATTTTGCCTCTCTCCACAATATGTATTCCTCCATTTGTCAAAAGCGTTTGGTGCGGTGCATGTCCTTGTGGCCTATTTTATATGTCCCAATAGGTATCTCCTGATTTCTGCGAAAAACGTTTATTTAATTTATGTCTGCATACTCAAAGTGACTTCAAAAACGCCCAGCCGCACTTATTTTTTTTGAAAAGGGCATTTTTTTATTCAATCTAGGCACATTATATCATATTATTTTTGTATTTTTGCAGTCTGAAATTGTGTCTACTTTTAAAGTAGACTTTGCAAAATATGAATATCTACTATTATGGATACTGAATTTTTGAAAAGTGAAATACTGCGTCTAAAAAAGGAAAAAAACGCTGTCATCTTGGGACATTATTACCAGCGTGACGAAATACAAGAACTCTCTGACTATATAGGAGACAGTCTGGCTTTGGCACAGCGTGCCCAGCAATGCGAGAACGACATTATAGTTTTTTGTGGGGTGCATTTTATGGCAGAAACAGCCAAAATTCTCAATCCCACGCGCAAAGTGCTGTTGCCCGATATGGAGGCCAGCTGCTCGTTGGCCGAAAGTTGTTCGGCAGCGGAATTTTCCAAATTCAAGGCTGAGCACCCCGACCATATGGTCATCAGTTATGTGAACTGCACAGCTGAAATCAAAGCACTCTCTGATTTGATTTGTACCTCTGGCAACGCCGAGAAATTGGTGCGTGCCCTTCCTGAGAATCAGAAAATCATTTTTGCCCCTGATAAGAATCTGGGTGGATATATCAATTCCGTAACTGGCAGAAATATGCTTCTGTGGAACGGTGTCTGTATGGTGCATGATGCCATGAAGGCCGAAGAGTTTTTGAAGTTGAAAGTGGCACACCCCGATGCCGCCATAATCGCGCATCCCGAATGTAACAGTGCCCTGCTGAAGGTTGCCGACTTTGTGGGCAGTACCAAAGCTATGCTCAACTATATAAAAGATTCGGGCAAGCAAAAATTCATCGTGGCTACAGAACCTGGCATTCTATACGAAATGCGAAAGCAGTGTCCCGACAAGGAGTATCTCACTGTTGCTTCCGACAAGAGTTGTAACTGCAGCGACTGCTCGTATATGAAGTTGAACACCTTGGAAAAATTATACAAGTGTCTGTGCGACGAATCACCCGAAATCACCATGTCTGATGAGTTGATCGAAAAGGCCAAAAAACCTATCATCCGCATGCTTGATATGTCCAGAGAGTTGGGTATTATAAAGTGATTTTTCTTAGCGTTGCCAAATGAGAGGACAGCAGCAGGTCTACGACTATCTGGCAGAAAAAGGCATTTTGTTCGACTATTATGAGCACCCTGCCGTGCATACCATAGAAGAATCGTCCCATTACTATCGTGGCGAGGGTACCACAATGTGCAAGAACCTTTTCTTCCGCAACCACAAAGGCAATAGGCATTATTTGGTGGTGATGGAGGCTTACCACAACATGAATATCCACGATATGGAGTTGCGGTTGCACCAAGGTAAACTCTCTTTTGCCTCACCAGAGCGTATGATGAAATATTTGGGAGTGAAGCCTGGCTCGGTGTCGCTATTCAATTTAGTGAACGATGCCCATCATGAAGTGATGCTTTTTGTGGACAACCAGTTGAAAAAAGCCAAGCGTGTGAGCTTTCATCCAAACGATAATACGGCCTCGCTGGTGATAAGTACGGCAGACATGATGAATTTCATAGAGAGCATTGGAAACGAATATCAGTTTTTGGACCTCTATGATGAAGATGTTGAAAGCAGAAAAGGGTAGGGGAGAGAGATGTTGAAAACCTAGGCAGAAATTGTTAATAACCAGAAAAAATAATGTTTCACGTGAAACAATTAGAATATAGAGTACAAAAGGCTTGCGAGCTACTCCAGTACTTGCTGGAACAGATGCCCGACAGCAGCCGCTCGAAGGTAAAAGAATTGCTATCGCACAGCGTGTGCGTGGACGGACGGCGTGTCAGTCAATACAACTATCCGTTGCAACCCGGTATGGTGGTGACAATAGAAAAAGCGAGCTACAAGGAGCGGCTTAAACCACGCGACCTTGACATCGTGTATGAGGACGAATACCTACTTGTGATAAACAAGCATGAGGGTCTGCTTTCCTACAGCAAGAAACCAACCGACAACACGGCCATGACGGTACTCAACCGATATCTACAACTGACCCATCAGAAATGCAATGCGCATGTGGTGCATCGGCTCGATCGCGACACGTCGGGGCTGATGGTGGTGTCTAAATCCAAACAGGTCTCGCAAAAATTTGAGGCCGATTGGAAAGGCCTTGTCACTGACCGAGACTATGTGGCAGTCTGTTGGGGACAAATGGAACCGCCCCAAGGCACTATCAAATCCTGGTTGACTGATGGTCAATACTGCGTATTGTCCTCGCCTACCGACAATGGTGGAAAATTGGCCATAACGCATTATAAAACAATACAAACATCGCGTCGATATTCTTTGTTGGAACTTCATCTAGACACCGGTAGAAGAAATCAGATACGTGTGCATCTGAGAGAGGAAAAACACCCCGTGGTGCATGACCCAATGTACGGCTACAAGGACGATATTTCGCCCATCGGCCGGTTGGCGTTGCATGCCTTCCGTCTTGGTTTCACACATCCCGTTACCGGCAAGCATTTGAAGTTCGAAACACCCTATCCCACCTCTTTTATAAAATTAATGGACCTATAGCCACAATAAAAAAAGACTGTGCGCGTTATGTACTAGATAAAATGTCCTATAAAAGTATGAAAAAGATATATATTGTCATATCTCTCCTTTTGATGAGCAGTCTCTCCTCGGTGCTTCATGCCCAATGGCTGCCCTACTTCCCAGGTGCCACCTATTCCTATGCCGACACCACCAACATGCCGGACACCATCTACTTGCCCAAGTGGGAGCCCCATCTGTCGGTGGGCACAGGCTTTATGGGCACAGGTTATGGCGACAATCGTCTTTTCACCTCCGTGGCCCCCTCTATCGCCTATCGACCCAATGACAAGTGGACCCTTGTGGGAGGGTTTCGTATCACCACCGACATGGGCCTCAATCCCAACTATAACATAGGTACCAATCAGCGCAGCCTAGCGCCCTACAAAACCAATGGCGGCACTGGGTTGGCCTCTGGTTATGTAGAAGCTCAATATCAGGTTAGCGACAACTTTTGGCTGGCAGGTTCCGTTTACCATGTGGGCGGCAGCTATGCCCCCTTCTATGGTCCCTTGAATGGCGAGGCCTTCAAGGTTTCGGCAACGGCCATTTCTGCCGCTGCTGCTTTCCGTTTCCACAACAACAATATGCTCCACATCTCCTTCACCTATGTCCGCGACCATGCCGGCACCATGCCTTTCATGCTACATGATGCCTGGATGCACAGCGGTGGTTTTGGACCTTGGGGCCTTTATGCCAGTCCGACCGACTATTACCGCATGGCAGCACCCTACAGTCCCATGTATTATGGTTGTTGGTATTGATTGACGAATGCTCACAGTAGAAAGAATATTTAGAACACAATGGAATATAACACACAAAGAGACAAATTAAGAATTAACGACTACGGACGTAATATATACAAACTGATTGAGTATACCAAGACTGTAGAAGATCGTGACAAACGTAACCTGATGGCTTCGGTGATTGTCGACATTATGTCGCAGATTGTACCCGAGTCCAAGGAAATGAAGGATTACAAACGTAAGTATTGGGTACACCTGATGATTTTGGCCAAATGGGAACTTGACGTAGACCTCCCGTATGACATCACGCCCGAGGAAACGGTCGAATTTTCGCCCCATCCAATCAAATATACCCAAAGCAAAGTGGCCTACCGTCACTATGGCACCATCATGGAGAGCATGATTAAGAAGGTGGCCGAATATCCCGAAGGCGATGAACGCGACGAACTGGTGCGACTGATGGCGCATGCCATGAAGCGCGACTACCTGCTATGGAACCGCGATACGGTAGAGGATGACATCATCAGCCTTCAGCTGGAGAAAATCTCTGGCGACAGATTGCATGTGCCCGAAGATTTCGAATACCTCGATTATCGCGAGTATCTGAAGGGAACCGAAGACGAACGTCGTGCCAACGGTACCCGCAAAAAGAAAAAGAAAAAGAAATAATCATCGTAAGGTGGTTCTATAAAGCCAACGTTTCAAACTCTTCGAAAGTCAGTCCTTTTAGTAGAAACCACTATAAAAAATAGAAAGGGAAAGATAAGGTAAAGCAATGCCCATTGGTGAGGACGCGTCCCGCTCAAACAATTATGGCTTGATATTCTGCCCCCCAACACCGCACAGGGGTTAGTGCGGATAAGGCTCGCCCAACCGCTAGCGTTTCACCTTATTTTTTAAACAATACAAAACTTATTGCTATGTCGTCTTTTGAAATTATCGGTGGTCACAAACTCCATGGCGAGATCTTTCCCCAAGGAGCAAAAAACGAGGCACTCCAGGTGCTTTGTGCCGTGCTGCTCACCAGCGAGAAAGTGGTCATCGACAATATCCCCGACATCAGCGATGTCAATAAGCTCATAGGCCTTTTGCAGCTGTTGGGAGTGAAGGTGCGCCGTCTCAACGACGACACCCGTCTGCTGGTGGATGGCCGCAGTTACGAGTTTCAGGCCGACGAGGTCAACCTCAGTGTGCTGACAGGGGAGGAGTTTGCCAAGCAGGCTACCGCCCTCCGTGGCTCCATCATGATTGTGGGTCCGCTGCTGTCGCGCTATGGCCAGGCGTTTGTGCCGCAGCCCGGTGGCGACAAGATTGGCCGTCGCCGCCTCGACACCCATTTCTTGGGTATGGAGAAACTGGGTGCCATCGTCGATTTCCGCCGTGGTGGCTATGCCGTCAAGGCCCAGAAGCTCAAAGGCTGCTATATGCTGCTGGACGAGGCCTCTGTCACGGGCACGGCCAATATCATCATGGCCTCTGTCATGGCACACGGCACCACCACTATCATGAATGCCGCCTGCGAACCTTATATCTACCAGCTCTGCACGATGCTTAACAATATGGGAGCCAAAATCAAGGGCGTGGGGTCCAATTTGCTCACCATACGTGGTGTCAAGGAGCTGCACGGCTGCCAGCACCGGCTGCTGCCCGACATGATTGAGGTAGGTTCCTTCATCGGCATGGCCGCCATGACGCAGAGCGACATCACCATCCGCAATGTGGGCTTGCAGCATTTAGGGCTTATCCCTCAGGTGTTCCGACGGCTGGGCATAGAGGTCTGGCAGAAAGGCGACGACCTTTTTGTCCCCTCTCAGGAGCATTATACCATCGAGCGTTTCATGGACGGCTCCATCATGACCATTGCCGATGCCCCTTGGCCAGGCTTCACGCCCGACCTTATCAGTATAGCCCTTGTTGTGGCCACCCAGGCCAAAGGCAGCGTGCTCATCCATCAGAAGATGTTTGAGAGCCGCTTATTCTTTGTGGATAAGCTGATAGACATGGGTGCCCAAATCATCCTTTGCGACCCCCATCGCGCCACTGTCATAGGGCTCGACCAGGTGCACCGCCTGCGTGCCGTCCGCATGTCCTCTCCCGACATCCGTGCCGGCGTGGCACTACTTATTGCCGCTCTCTCTGCCGATGGCAAGAGCCGGATAGACAACATCGAACAAATAGACCGTGGCTACCAGCACATCGACGAACGGCTTCGTCTGCTGGGAGCCGAAATCAGAAGAATAGATTAAATATTACTGCTATGTTTGAATTTTTAAAGCATAAACCCAAGACCGCACGTCCCATTTTTGAGGCATTAGGCACCGATATGCATTGCCACCTGCTGCCCCGTGTGGATGATGGTTCCAAAAGTGAAGAGGAAACTGCCACCTGCCTCCGTGTGATGAAAGCTGCTGGTTTTAGCCATGTTTTCTGTACGCCTCACTATCAGTTCCCCCGTTTCCCCAATGTCGAAGAAGATATCATCGAGCGTTTCGAAAACCTCAAGATGGACCTCGCCACCAACGGTGTCAAGGGCGACGACGTGCCCCATATCGACGGCATTGCTGGTGAGTACCGTATCGATTCCGGATTCCAACAACGTTTGAACGACAATAAGTTCCTGTTGATAGGAGGCAAGTATCTGCTTGTCGAGCTCTCCTTGCACCAGCAGGTGATGGGTGTCGAGCAGATATTGTTCGACCTTCAGATGAAAGGCTACGACATGATTCTTGCCCACCCCGAGCGCTATCCCTATTATAGTTCCTCGTCGCATGTGTTGGAACATTTCAAGAATATGGGCATCTTCTTCCAGATCAACATCCTTTCTCTGGGTGGTTTCTATGGCGAGGGTCCCCGCCGCAAAGCCTTTGAGATGTTGGAGAACGGCTGGGTAGAGTTCATGGGCACCGATATGCACAACACCCTCTATGCCCAGGCCCTCATCGACTGCACCCACGACAAGAAAATAGAGAAAGTGTTGCAGACCCACACTTTCCTCAACAAATCCATCACCGACCCCACAGCCAAGACAAAAACGTTATAATCACGATATATATTTCTGCCTATTATGAATAGTCTCAATGCCATCTCGCCCATCGACGGCCGCTATCGTTCCAAAGTGGAAGCCCTTGCCGGATTCTTTTCCGAGGGTGCCCTCATCCGTTACCGTGTCCGTGTGGAGATAGAATATTTTATTGCCTTGGCCGGTGTCCCTCAGCTGCCGCTGAAAGCACTCTTTGACCAACGCCCACAGCTGGCCGAACAGTTGCGCGACATCTATCGCAACTTCACCGACAACGACGCCCAGGAAATCAAAGATATAGAAAAAGTCACCAACCACGACGTCAAGGCCGTGGAGTATTTCCTCAAACGCCATTTCGACACCCTGCAACTCGAACCCTACAAGGAGTTCATCCATTTCGGCCTCACCTCGCAGGATATCAACAACACCTCCGTGCCCCTCACCATCAAAGAGTGCCACGAGCAGGTGCTGATGCCGCAGTACCAGGCCATTCTCAACCTCATCGAGGAGCGTGCCAAAGAGTGGAACGACATCCCCATGTTGGCCCACACCCATGGCCAGCCTGCCTCGCCCACCTCTTTGGGCAAGGAAATGATGGTCTTTGCCTACCGGCTGCGCCGGCAGATGGACTATTTTTCACAAATACCCTTTGGGGCCAAGTTCGGTGGTGCCACGGGCAACTTCAATGCCCATTTGGCCGCCTATCCCCAAGTCGACTGGCGTGCTTTCGGCAACGATTTTGTGGCCAACCACCTGGGCCTGGAGCGTCAGCAGTACACCACCCAAATCGAAAACTACGACAACATGGCTGCCTATTTCGACAACTGCAAGCGCATCAACGTCATCCTCATTGATTTCTGCCGTGATATTTGGACCTATGTTTCCATGGAATATTTCAAGCAGAAAATCAAAGCCGGCGAGGTTGGCTCCTCCGCCATGCCCCACAAGGTCAACCCCATCGACTTCGAGAATGCCGAGGGCAACCTAGGTCTGGCCAATGCCATCTTCGAGCATCTCAGCCACAAGCTGCCCATCTCCCGCATGCAACGCGACCTCACCGACTCCACTGTCAGCCGCAATGTGGGTGTGCCCATCGCCCATACGCTTATCTCTCTTGCCTCGTTGCAAAAAGGCATGGGCAAGTTGCTCCTCAACGAGCAGGCCATCTACAACGACTTGGAGAACAACTGGGCCGTGGTGGCCGAAGCCATCCAGACCATCCTTCGCTCCGTGGGGTACCCCAATCCCTACGAAGCCCTCAAGCAGCTCACCCGCACCAATCAGAAGGTCACCGCCCAGACCATCTCCGACTTTGTCGACACCCTCGACATCGACCCTGCCGTCAAGGAGCGCATCCGTCGTATCACCCCGCACACCTATTTGGGCTACAAAGCCAACTTCCAATTCTAGTCCGCTGCTTGGTCCTTAGTCCGCTTAGGTCTTTAACAGTCACTCTATTATGTCTTTCACAACACACTATATGAAACCGTATGCTGCTCGCCTAGCGGCATACGGTTTTTTTGTGCTGTTGTCCGTAGTCTTCACCATGGCCACGGCACTCTCCGTGGCCGACTTCGTCAAGATTCTCTTCCCTCAGGAAGGAGCCGCCGCTGCCGTGCCTTCTGCCGGAGGCTCTCTGCTCTCGCAGGGCATCCAGTGGCTCTACGACAGGCTTATTGCCTATGGCCCACAGCGGGCCCTCATCTTCTTTGCGCTGATAGTCTTTGTCCTCTATGCCTTCAAAAACATCTTCAGCTACCTCTCGTTGGTGCAGATGGCAGTCATCCGTTCCAAGGTCGTGCGCGACATCCGCAATCACCTCTTTGCCAAAGCCATGCGCCTGCCCATCAGCTATTATTCTCACAATCGCAAGGGCGACGTCCTCTCACGTTTCGGCGGCGACATGGTAGAGTATGAGGAGAGCACCCTCAACTCCGTCCAGCAGATGGTCACCGCCATCGTCAGCATGGTGCTCTACCTGGTCATGCTCTTCTACATCAGCCCCAAGCTCACCCTCTTCGTGCTTTGCATGCTCCCCATCATCGTCTTTGTCATTTCGGGCATCACCCATCGGCTCCGCCGCAACTCCCTCGAACTGCAGGAGCGCAATTCCTTTCTCACCTCCCTCATGGAGGAAACCATCATGGGCCTCAAAGTCATCAAGGCCTACACCGCCATCGATTTCTCCAACGACCGTTTTCGCCAGGCCGACCAAGGCTATGCTCGTCTGCGCACCAAGGTGCTGCGCCGTGTCGACCTCTCCTCCCCGGTCAGCGATTTCCTGGGCAACTGTGTGGTCATCGGCATCTTGCTGTTCGGCTCCTCCATGGTCCTGCGGGGCGACACCGGCCTCACCTCCGAGCTTTTCGTCTCCTACATCATGATGTTCGTCCTCATGATACCCCCTTCCAAAGACCTCACCACCGCCATCTCACAAATGAAGAAAGGCCGTGCCTGTGTCGACCGCCTACAGCAGTTCTTGCACGAACCCGAAACGGTGGTGGATGCCCCCGATGCGCAACCCTTCACCGGTCTGCATCAGCAGATAGAATTCCGTCAGGTAGGTTTCCATTATATCCTTGGCACCGAGGTGCTCAGCGACATCAACCTCACCATCCCCAAGGGCAGCACGGTTGCCTTGGTGGGCAGTTCCGGCTCCGGCAAATCCACCTTGGTGGACCTGTTGATGCGCTTCCACGACTGCACCAGCGGCGCAATCCTCATCGACGGTCGCCCCCTCCAGTCCCTTCGCATCCGCGACCTCAGGCAGCATATCGGAGTGGTGGCACAAGACACCATCCTCTTCAACGACACCATCCGCGGCAACATCGCTTTCGGCTGCCCCCAAGCCTCCGAGGCGCAGGTGCAGCAGGCCGCCCAAGTGGCCGGAGCCCACCAGTTCATTCTACAACAGCCACAAGGGTACGACACCAATATCGGCGACGGAGGCGACCGTCTCAGCGGTGGTCAGCGCCAGCGTCTGAGCATTGCCCGTGCCCTCCTGCGCAATCCCGACATACTTATCTTCGACGAAGCCACCAGTGCCCTCGACACCGAGAGCGAACGCCTTGTGCAGCAGTCCCTCGACCGTCTCATGGCCAACAGCACGGCCCTGGTGGTGGCCCACCGACTTTCCACCATACAAAATGCCGACCTCATCGTGGTCCTCGAACAGGGACGCATCGTCGAGCGCGGCACCCACCAGCAGCTCATGCAACGCCAAGGTCGCTACTCTCAGTTGGTTCAAATGCAGTCATTCAAATGAGCAGAACAAACCCTACATCCCCACTCACTCTGCTGCCATATCTTGGGAGACTTGCCAGGATAGTCCTTCTCTTGTTGGCCTTCATGCCCAGTCCGTACTGTCTCGCCCAGCCCCAGATGCGCTTCACTCGTTATGTGGCGGTCAGCCACAATGTGGGCGACCTCAGGTGGATTCCTTTTCCCGAGGCCCAGGAGTATAACCTCTACCGCCGTTTCCCTGGGCAGGATGACTTCTCTTTGGTGGCCTCCATCCCCGACACCCACTATTTCGACACCATCCACCGTGCCATCTGTGCCGACACGGTGAGCTACTATGTCGAAGCCGTCACCCCGCAGCGTTCTTTCCCTTCGGATGTCGTAGGGGTATATTATGTCGACGATGTCCCCACCACCCCCTGTTCCGTGCGTCTCAACACCGTCGACACTGCCCTCAACCGCATCCTTCTCACATGGTATCCCACCCCCGACACCGATGCCATAGGCTATTACATTTGCATCGGCTCTCCCTGCGTCGACTACGACACCGTCTGGGGGCGTCTCAGCAACAGCTACCTCTGTCCCAGCGAACTCTCCACCGACACTCAGTATCGGTTTCGCGTCCTGGCCTTCGACAGTTGCTATCAGGCCAGCCCTCTCACACCCTCCTACTGCAACCCCACCATCTCTTTCCTCGACACCGGTTGCTCTCGTCGGTTCCGCTGCACCTGGAACCGCTACATCAACATGCCCGACAGCGTCGGCCGTTACCGCCTCTACTATCGCCTTGGCGACGAACCCGTGCTACACTTTTATGAGACCGGTCCCGACGGACCTTTCCTCTTCGACACCGTCATCGGCGACCTCTCTATTACCAAGGTCACCGCCTTCCTCAGTGTCGACAACACCTCCGACACGCTCCATGCCCTCTCCCAGGTGCGCACTCGCCATTTTGCCTATGGCGACACCGCTGCCTATATCCGCATTGCCGAAGCGGTATACGACCCCAATACCCCCTCCGTCGCCCTCACCATCGATGTCGACAGCCAGTTCTCCGTTTCCCAATGTTATCTCTACCGCTGCCAAGGGTCCGCAGACAATTTCCTCCCCCTAGCCACCCTCGACCGCGGCACCCCCCCTAGTCGTTGGGTTCATTATGTCGACGAAGGCATCAACCGGGCCGCTGGCCGTTATGTCTACAAGGTGGGCATCCCCGACCTGTGCCACAACTGGGTCAAAGAATCCGACACCCTCCAGCTCCTCCTCCCCGAAGTCCATAAGCCCACCGCCTTTTTCCCCAATGTCCTCATCTATGGCCATCCCCAGTGCGGCACCTTCTGTCCCACCTACATCTCTGCCCTCTCCGCCGACTATCGGCTCGACATCTTCAACCGATGGGGACAGCTGGTCTTCCACACCACCGATATCAACGACTGCTGGAACGGCACCTCCCTCTCCGGCCAGCCCCTTCGTCAGGGCACCTATGTCTACCATGCCCGGGTCTCCCACGCCGATGGCACCGTCCAAAGCTACCGCGGCACCCTAACGTTAATCAGATGACCCCTTGCAGAAAATCCTTAAAACTCCAATAATCATAGAAATAATACAAACCACCAAAAACATCCTATAGTACCCTATCTTATGAAGATTGCTCTCTATGTCCGCTCCATCGAAGAAGCCTACCGCCACCAGTATCAACAGCTCTGCGACATCCTGCACAACAACGGTGTCGACACCGAGGAAGTTGCCGACACCCTGCCCGACGGCCACTACGACTTCCTCTTCTCCATCGGGGGCGACGGCACCCTCCTCAGCTCCGTCCATCTGATTGGCCGCCGCGAGATTCCCGTCATCGGCATCAACTTCGGCCACCTGGGCTTCCTCACCACGGCAGGCCGTTTCGACATCGCCACCCTGGTCACCGACCTCCTTGCCGGCCGCTACTCCATCGAGTCCCGCACGCTCCTTCATGTAGTCTCCAACCAGGCTCCCAATCCCCTCGACACCTTTGTCGTCAACGAAGTCAGCGTTCACCGCCTCCTCGAAGGGGGCACCCTCCTCAGCACCGACCTCTATGTCAACGACGACTTCGTGGCCACCTATGCCGGCGACGGCCTCATCGTGGCCACCCCTACGGGCTCCACGGCCTATTCCCTCAGCTGCGGTGGCCCCATCCTCACCCCCGACAGCCACTGTTTCGTCATCACCCCCAATGGCACCCACAACCTCACCCTCCGCCCCATCATCGTGCCCGAGAGTGCCACCCTGCGCCTGGTCACCCAGGTGCAGAACCAATGCTTCAGCCTGGGCACCGACTCCCGCCGGCAGCTCATGCCCTGTGGCACCGAGCTCACCCTCACCTGCGAAGACTTCACCCTCCACCTAGTCCGCCTCCACAACCAAAGCTTCTTCACCTCCATCCACCAAAAACTCGGCTGGAACTTCTAAACAAAAACATTTCCCTCCCTCGCCCCCAAAAGTTCAATTTCAATAAAAACCGATCATCATGAAACGTGCAACATCCTTCACCCTTGGAGTATTCCTATTAATCGTGGGTGTGCTGTGGCTGCTCTATCTACTGGGCGTCATCACCAATAGTTTTGTCTTCGACGGCTGGTGGACCCTCTTCATCATCGTCCCCAGCCTCTATGGCCTCTTCACCTCGCCGCGCAAAGTGCCGCCCTATCTGGGGCTGGGCATCGGCATCCTGCTCTTGCTCGCCGCCCAGGATGTCATACCCTATCACATGGTGGGCAAACTCTTCTTGGCGGTCCTCATCATCGTCATAGGCCTCTCCCTCATCCTGGGGCGGCGCAAACCCACCGCTGACGTGGACAGCCTCACCCAGGTCAGTCGCGACGGCAAGGACATCAAGCAGATCGCGGTCTCCTTTGGCGAGCAGAAACTCAATTTCGACAACCAGCTCTTCCAGGGGGCCGATGTCAACGCCAGTTTTGGAACCGTCCAGCTCGACCTGCGTCATGCCACCATCCCTGCCGACGCCGTCATCAATCTCGACTGTGCCTTCTCCGGCATCACCATCCTCTGTCCCCCCGACATCAACCTGCAGATATCCACCAGCAATATCCTAGGAGGCACTTCCGACAAGCGTGCCCCTGCCAGCAACACTGCGGCGGCCATCACCCTCTACATCACCGGCAACGTTGTCCTCTCGGGGGTAGACATTCTATAGCCTCGCCCCCCTGCGGCCACTCCCTAACCCCCGCCGCCGCTCACAAATACTGCCCTATGGCGCTGAAGGCATCCTCTATGTGGTTGATGTGGTGCCCTGTGGCACTTATCGCCACCGCTATGATGTCAAACCGCACCTCCTCCTCGCGGTTGTGTTCTATCACATAGTTGTTGGCCATGTGTATATAGGCTCGTTGCTTCCGTCGGTCCACAAAATCCTCGGGGTCTCCGTAGTCCATATTGGTGCGGGTCTTCACCTCGGCAAACACGATCAGCCCCTCCTTATAGGCAATGATATCCACCTCGTACCGTCCTTTGCGGTAGTTGGTTTCCAGTATGACAAAGCCCTCTTTTACGAGGTGTTGCTGAGCTAGTCCTTCGCCTATTGCGCCGGTTTTGTTGTGCTGTGCCATGGTTCCATGTTTTTAGAAAATGCAAAATTACGAAAAATATTTGTACTTTTGCAAAAACATGTCGCAACCCAAGCCCTATAGCACCTTTGTCCTGTTTGCCGGCCGTCTCTTCCAGCGGGCACCCATGTTCCGTGTGGCCTTGGGGGTGGTGCTGGGCATTCTGCTGGGCGAGTACCTGCCCTCCCTCCCTCTCTGGATGCTGTGTCTGGCTGCTGTGCTCGGCCTCGGCCTCATGGCCTCGGCCACCTATCTCGTCCGCTCCCAATGGCTCTTCACCCTCTCCCTGTGGCTCACCTTTGCTGCCGTGGGGTGGGTGCTGGTCCTGCTCCATGCCCCGGCAGACCCGTTTGCAGGGCAGTCTCAGCTGTCCAACAGTGCTCTTCAGGTGCGTCTGCGCCAAACCCCTCGCCCCACTGCCAAGGGCTATCAGGTGGTGGCCGAGGTCGACTCCGTGAATGGTGCTCCCACGCGTGGCCGACTCATGCTTTTCATGGCCCAAGACACCCTCTTGGCTGGGCTCAAGGCGGGCGACTGCCTTCGCCTCACTGCCTCGCCACGGCAGCCCTCCGGGGCCGAAAACCCTGCCCAGTTCGACTACCGGCGCTATCTGCGCCACCAGGGCATCCTTTGGCAGTGCTACGTCCCCCATGGCTCTTGCCAGCGGGTGAGCCATCCTGGTGCATCCATAGGGTTGCGCTACCGTATGCTCTGGCTGCAACAACGGTGGGCGCAGCAACTCGCCGCTTTCCCCCTCACCCCCAGACAACGGGGCATCGCCCAGGCCCTCCTCTTAGGTTGGCGCGCTGATGTCGATGAGGACACCCAGCAGCACTTCCGGCAGGCCGGCATTACCCACTTGCTCTGTGTGTCCGGTCTCCATGTAGGCGTGTTGGCCCTCTTGGTTGAGGGCCTCCTTTTCTTCCTGGGGCGTCGTCGCTGGCAACGCATCGTCAAGGGGTCGGTGCAGTTGGTGGCCGTGTGGTTCTTTGTGTTGCTCACCGGCATGGCCCCTGCCACTCTGCGGGCGGGAGTGATGTTCAGCCTCATGATCCTGGGCAGCATGGCCGGTCGGCGTACCAGCACCCTCAACAATCTAGCCACCTCGGCGCTGCTCATCCTCTCTTTTGCACCCATGCAGCTCTTCGATGTCGGTTTCCAGCTCTCTTATGCTGCCTTGCTGGGCATCTTGGCCTGGCAGCGTCCCCTGCAGAACCTCATTCCGTGGCTTTCTGAGCGCAGCTCCAAACCCCATCGGTGGCTCCTGTCCAAAGTCTGGGGCTGGACCTGTCTCTCCACCGCGGCTCAGGTCGGCACCCTGCCCCTGGTCCTTTATTATTTCCACCAGTTCCCCCTCTATTTTCTCATTGCCAACCTCTCCGTCGTCCCCTTTGCCGGAGTGCTCTTGGCCACCACGCTGCTGACGGTGCTTTCGGGCGGTGGGGCTTCGATTACCGCCCTGCTGCGGTGGGAGCTGGACTTGGTGGACGGGCTCACCCGCAGGGTCTCCTCACTGCCCTCCGCGTTGCTGGAGGGCCTCTATTGCGACCTGCCCCTAGCGTTGCTTTTGTTCTTGGCGTTGTTGCTGTGCACCTGTTGGCTGCGGGGGCATTTGCGGTGGGCACTCCCTACCTCTGTGGCGTGTCTGCTGGTGGCGGCATTATATGTGTGTGGTGTCAACCATCAGGCTGCCCGTGGGCGCGACGTGGTGGTCTACCATGCCGGCCAATACCTGGCAGTGGAGTGTGTCCAGGGTCGCCACAGCTATCTGGTGTGCGATGCTGCCGTGGCTCGCAATCCCCACCTCATCGACTATCAGCGCTCCGGTTACCTGCTCCGCCGTCGCATCAGCTCTTCCACCGTCCTCCCCATCGACACCACCTACAGCGACCCCGCCTGCGCCGTCAGGCACCATTGCATCCTTTTCGGCCAACAGAAAATCTTGGTTATCGACAGCACCAACGCGGCCCCGTTCCGCCGCCACGCCGGTGCTCAGCCCCCGCCCATCCACCTCCATCTCGATGCCGTCGTCATCGCTCCGCGCACCCAGCTCGACACCTCCCGTCTTCGTCCGCTGCTCTCCTTCGCCACCCTCCACTACCGCTCTTATTAGTGGCTGCTATTTCGGCAAGTTACTTTTTCAGCAGCCCTACCGCAAGCACCACAATCAGCACCACAAGCGTCGCCCCATAGAGCTTGGGCCAGATGGCCCCAATGATGAGCAATACGCCCACCAAGGCCATCAATTTCACTATCACCTGCTTGCCTTCCGGCAAGGTACTCATCGCCAGTTTCAGCTTCGCGTCCACGTTGTGCCAATTTGTCAGCACTTTCTGCCACCACGCGTTGAGGAAACCCACTCTTTTGCCGTTTGGGTCGACGGTCTCCGCCTTGACGGTAGGCAGTTTCTTCACCCGCACGTCTATGGTCTTGCGGTGCACTTTGCCCTGGGTGGTGACGGCGATAGTCATGTGCGTCTTGCCCTTGGAGCGGTTCAGGCGGAACCGTTTGTTGCCGCTGACCTCCAGCGGTATGTCCGTGGCGCGAAAACCGTTGTCGATGGTCAACGTCACCTTCTCGGCACCTTCGCACTGCCATGTTATCTCTACCACGTCGCCTTCGGTAACGCTGCGACGGTCTATTTCAAAAATCATGCGTTGTTTATCCATATATTATATCCACTTGCAAAAAGAGTGCCAAAAAGGTCTCAATTCCCCATTCTCAATTCTCCATTCTCAATTCCCCATTCCCAATTCTCAATTCTCAATTCTCAATTCCCAATTCTCAATTCTCAACGGCCCCGCCCACCCTTTTAGTTTTTAAGTAATTGCTCAAATTTATTTTACATATAATTGCCATCTAATTGACCATTAATTTTAAATTAATGGATTATTAATGGTAATTCGTGTTTAAACAATATGCACATTAATTTTGCTTATCGGCTTACCTTATTTTAGATGTTCCCTTTACCTTTTACCTTATCACAAATTCTCAATTCTCAATTCTCACCTCTCAATTCTCAATTCTCGTCCACGTCCACGGATCACGAGGATCACGAGGATAAAAGATACTTTGCAATTCTAATATTGTCGTATTTTTCGTTTTTTAGATGTTCCCATTACCTTTTACCTTATCACAAATACTCAATTCTCAATTCTCACCTCTCAATTCTCAAAGGCCCTTTTAGTTTTTAGTTTTTACCTTTTACTTATAAAAATTCTCCATTCCATTATGGCCTTTCTATCAAAAAAAATTCTTTTTTTGTGAGACTTTTTTCGAATTTTTGCAACTAATATATATGAACAACGATTCATTTTGCACCAATGGAAAAAAACCTTATGCCCTGTCCGCAAAGGCCCATTGACATCAACTGATTTGAAACACGCTTTTGATGAAAAAAGAAGAACAACAAGAAGACTTCCTTGAGATGCTTCACCAATGTGAGGGCATCATTTTCAGAGTGTGCTATCTGTTCACCGACCGCACCCAGGAGAGTGTCAGCGACCTCTATCAAGAGATAGTCTACAATCTATGGATGAGCTTCCCCGACTTTCGCGGCCGCAGTTCGCAAAGCACGTGGGTCTACCGCATAGCCATCAACACCGTCGGACAGCTCCACCGACGGCGCAAACGGGCCCCTATGTTTGTCCAGTTCGACCCTGTTGCCTTCGAAGACTATGCCGACGAAAGCCACGACAGCCTGGTCAACCGCCTGTACCAGTTGCTCGACCAGCTGCCCTTCAACCAAAAGTCGCTCATATTCCTTTACCTCGACGGTGTCCCCATCAAGCAGATGGCCGCGTTGCATAAATGCTCCAAAGCCACAATTATGAGAAGACTTCATGACATCAAACAATTATTAATCCAATTAAATGAAAAATATGAATAATCGCCACACGAACCCCAATACCCCTTCGCTCGACCAGTTGCTTCAGGCCTATCAACAGATGGCCCATTCCGTCGAGCAACACCGTCTCGCTGCCAATAAGCCCCAGATGGTCTCCCCCTCGCCCTCACGCACCAAGATGTACCTTGTCAGTCATCTGCGTACCACCGTGGTAGCAGGCATCACCGTCTTTGCCCTTTGCCTGCTTCTACCGTCCCCCGATGGCTACTGTATGAATATCGGTGCCGACCGTCAGGTCAGTATCGAAACCATCCATCATACACTCCATATCCTATGAATAAACGTACCCTTATAAACCTGGCCGTCATACTGGCTGCTGCCTTGGCCTTTTTGGCCGTTAGGTACCTGCCGGGGGTCTTGTCCGAGCGCAAATGCAGCCTAGTCTATCAGCACTATGCCCATCTGCCCGGCATCGAGGCCACCTTCGTCAAGGACTACCCTGTGTTCGACACCCTCGCCTTCGATGTCACCCTCCTCCACGCCTCATCCGACACCGCTTGGCAGCTGCTGTGTCACGACTTTGGCATCAAACCATTGAATAGCATTGTTGTCCAACGCCATGGTGTAAGTCCTGTCACCTGTCGTTTTGCACCCAAACAAGACTACTCCCTACCCATGGACTCCGTTTGTCGTAGCAATAATGACTTATTGTTGATCTCCCAAGCCGAACAAAACATCTGCATTTTTCATACCTATAACCATAGTCAAATCACCGCCTTACAAGTATGGTTAATCAATATTATAATCAATAAAACCCCCTTAACATCAATAACAAATGAAGAACAAGACCACTAAACTCATGGCACTCCTCGCAGTGCTCTCCCTCGCAGCCGTCAGCTGCCAGAAAGAAAACACCCCTCTCTCCGTTGCTGATGATGTAGTCACGGACCACCAGGCTGTCTACATTTATTGGTACGTTTAGTAGATATAAAAATCATAAGGAAACATCTAAAAATACGGAAAAAACGAATTTAAAGACAGTTAATATTGATTATTAACTAGTATGCAAGTTAATTGATCCGCTAATTCTTGATTAATAGTTACAATAATGATGAGAAAAATTATAATCCTAATGGTCATAGCCATGACTGCCCTACAGGTGCCGACACAGGCACAGACATACGACACGCTTAGGGGGCCTAACGGAAAGTTGCCGGGTTACCACTACACTCATTGGTTTGACTCGTGCGATGCTTGGAATGACACCACCGAGTTTGGATGGCTCTACCTAAATCATACTATCTGGAATACCGGTTGGTCCTTTATAGCCATTGAAAACCATGTGGAATTCCCTGCCCTCATCAAGGGTTTTGGCGTGATGGCGGAAACCAAAGAAACGAATCCTGAATTATTTAGAGAAGCTCTAGGCGACAGGTCAAAACCACGGGTGGCAGAATACGTATATATGTGGATGGGTGAGCCTGCTCCGATAGGGTCCGGAGCCACCTTTGTGGACTCAGCCCGCTATGACACTGCCGAACTCAAAATATACAAAGTGCCTATGCGTGCAGACACAAACCGGTTCGGTTTTGAGCATTTTGCATTTTTCGAGGTTTACCTAGACACCCCTATTTATGTGGACGGGGGCGCCACCTTTCTATTAGGCGGCACGCAATGGAACAACCTCGGATCCTATGGGACTGGGGTGGGGGCTCTTCCGACATCCTACCCGATAATCCGTGAAAACACTAAAGAGCACTGCAACCCTCACTCTCGTTTCTGGTTTTATCATCTGAACGACAGTTCATGGAGATGCGAAAATAATTATGTGAGAGACTTTAGTCCATATAGCTACATATTGCCCATGATAGACTTTGCCCGGGTGAACACCCTT
>CAMVMF010000014.1 GCA_947168515.1 uncultured Bacteroidales bacterium | reverse complement strand
GAAAGTCCACTGGACTTTCTTCATATGCTGAGGCGAGAAAACGTCTGTTGAAAACTAACGAATTTATTATCTGAATCTTCATGCAGGCATGATTACGAATAAAACGAATTTTTAGAAGTCCCCATAAATTAATTGCGCCCTCATTATGATAGCTCGTATAAAAACAGGAGTCCCCGTAGGAACTCCTGCAATCAGATAACTTAGTATAGAAATGTTGAATGTACCTTATTTGTCTGCCTCGTAAATCAAGAGTTGTCCGTCGAGGTATAGGAAAAGGAGCGCGTCTTTGTCACGCTTCTTCATAATCCAGCAACCTCCGTTTTGGGAATCAACCTCCATCTTTATGTATTTGTGGCTGACACGCTGTTCGGCTAAAAGTTTGTCGTTTTTGTCGTATATTTGCAGGTAGGTGTGGCCGTCTCTGTCGTTGATTAGGGCGTACATATAGTCGCCGCTAATGGCATAAGCCACCAGTTCCATGTTGTAGGTTTCTTTCATGTATTGGCGCACCACATAGATGTCGGTTACATGGTAGTCATACCAATAACTATCACAGTAGACCCAGAATCCAGGCCAGTAGTAATGGCGTGGAGGGAAGGGGTCCCAATATATTTGGTGGTAGCGTGGGTCGCCGTAATATGGGTTGTGGTGGGGGTGATGGTGGTTGCCGCCACTGGCAGCAGGTGCAATGCCCGATGGACGACCATTGCCAACCTGAGCATCGGCAGTGCGAGAATTGCCACCATCGGTACGAACGCCAGTACTGTTGCTACGAACGGCATTGTCGTGGCTTCCAGTCACGGCACCTGAGCGGGAACCGCTCTGGCCGTTGCGCATCTGAGTAGGCACGCTGCCAGTACGTGAAGTGGCGGGTGTGCTAAAGCTGCTGCCACTGGCACTTCTGCTACTCCCACTAGCGCTTCCGCTGCTGCGGAGGCCGCTGGAAGAAGAGGAGCCGCTGTAGTAACTCGATGAGCCGGAAAAGCTAGGTGTGCTAGAAGATCTAGAGGATGAGAAGGACGAGGAGCTGTGAGAAGAAGAGCTGGAACGACTCGGGGAGGAACTGTAAGATGAACTTGAGCGGCTGGAACTAGAGAAACTACTAGAGGAGCGGCCGGAACTGGAACTGGAGCCGCGGCTGCTGGAGAAACTGCTGCCACTGCTACGGCTACCACCACTGTGGCTGCTGCTACTGCTGCCACCACTACGACCGCCACCGCCTCGCTGGGCATAGGCAGGGGAGGCGGCTACCAAGGTGACTCCTAAGAGAACGATGCTTAACAAACGAGTTATTTTCATGACGATACTCCTTTCAACTAGATGTTTTTTTCTAAATGCAAAATTACTACTTTTTTTTCTGGAAAAATCCGTCCGTACTCCCTATTTTTCCTCGATAGCTTTCTCTCTCCAATTATCCGTCTGAGCAAAAGAACTTTGCAAGGTTGCTGTTCGGTTTTTCTATCAAAAGAGGAGGTCAGCCAAAGTGTGTTGGCCACCTCCTCTATGCTAGTGGACTGTATGTGTGGATTAGTAGCCTAGCCCATGGAGCCATTTTTCCACTTTGGCTCTTCCGGAGCGAACTTCATGCCCGTAGATAGAGAAGCCAGAAGTTACTTTGGCTTTGGGAAATGCTTTCTTCACGTCGTTGACGCAACTGGCAAGTCCGCTGCCCTCGTGGGTAGTGAAAGGCACTACGGTTTTGCCATCGAGATTGATGTCACCAAAGAGGGTGAACATCACCTGTGGATAGGTACCCCACCACACGGGACCACCGATGAAAACGGTGTCGTATTGCTTCAGGTCAGGTGCTTTGCCCTCATAGGGGGGTAGTTCGCCTTTCTTGGCTTCCTCTTGGGCCAGGTTAATCAGAGGCGTGTAGGCCATGCCGTCGTATTTATGGGTGACAATTTCGAACTGGTCGGCTCCAGCAATGTCGCTGATATAGTCGGCCACAATTTTGGTATTGCCTACCTCGATGTTACCCACACTGTAGTTGTCTCCTGCATGGGAGAAAAAGATGACAATGGATTTACTCATATTTTTATTCACTTTGGGGGTTACTACTTCTTTTTTAGACTGCCCGCTGCATCCTAGGACGATGGCCAGGGAGCAGAAAAGGGCCAGAAACGTTTTTGTTCTCATGGGGCTGGTGCTTATTTGTCTATGTTGACAATGTTGTATTTACGGGTACCAAGACCTATCTTTTCGGCATGTTCGATGGTGTGGACGCCATGGCGGTCGGTGATGCGTTCTTTTAGTGAAGTGGCATCGTTGCCGGTGGTGTCGTGGTGGTTAAACACGAGGTCTAGGCAGGCTTGGTCTAGGGCGACAGGGTCGGTGGAGGCCAGAATGCCAATGTCGTTTAGTTCGGGGTCGGCGGGATGGCTGTCGCAGTCGCAGTCGACGGAGAGATTGTTCATCACGTTGATGTAGATAATCTTGTCGCCGAAGTGGTCGGCAACGGATGTTGCTGCGGTTGCCATGCATTCGAGGAACTTATCTTGGTTCTCGGGTTGGATGTAGTTCCATAGCTGGCGGTAGTCTTCGCTCTGGCCGTTGGTGTGGATATAGGTCTTGCCGTTGCGTGAGGCCACACCGATGCTTTGGTTTTTAAGCACACCGCCGAAGCCACCCATGGCATGTCCCTTGAAATGAGCCAGATTAATCATAAAGTCGTAGTTTTGAAGGTGGCTTCCCACGAGGTTGTATTTCATGTAGGTGGTGTCGCGGACGGGCAGTTTGATTTCGCCTTCAGCATCCATAATGTCCACGCCTCCAATGGCGTTGAAACCGTGGTCGGCAATAACAGCTAGATGGTCTTCAGTGTTCATCCGTTTGCCGGCATAGGCAGTGTTGCACTCAACAATCTTGCCGTTTACCAGTTTGACCAGCGGCCCTATCAGTTCGGGTTTGAGGTAGTTGTGCCCACCGGCTTCTCCGGTGCTAATCTTTACAGCCACACGGCCTTCTGCCTTCACTCCCAAGGCTTCGTAGATACGTATGAGCGATTCAGGGGTGATTTCGGTGGTCATGTAAACGGTGGCTCCTTCGGGTTGAGGTTCCCTTGGTAGGTCGGCAGGTTTGTTGTTGCAGCCACAAGCCAGTAGCATTGAAGCGGCCGTAAGCATTAAAAGTTTCATTCTATTCATTTTTTTTGTTTTTATTTTATATCTTAATTCATGCATCTATTAGTATGTAGAGGCTTCGCAGTAAGTCATTAGCCATTGCCCCTCACGACAAATGAGTTGGAAGCGTAATTGCAACCGCCACGAGTGGCGCCCGCCCCCGAAGACAGCTGCCGAGACGTAACTTCTTGCTAACAGGGTGGCGTGATCTCCTTTTACTGTTGCCTCCAATAAATCGTGGCGGGCGGAGAAGTAGTTGAGCGTTCCGTTGGCGATAGCATCGATATACTGCTGTTTGTTCTGCCTCATGCCTGTCATGTGCACCAGCACGAAGTTGTCGTCGTGGATGGACGAAAGGGTAGCGGTGTCTTTGTCAATCATGGCAAGACACATCTTTTTGTAGAGTTCTTTTATTTTCTCTTCTTCGGTCATTGTGCTATGGTACAGGCTTCGATTCGATTCATTGTTAAAGGGAACGGCTTTAGCCATTATAGGCAGGAGGCAAAAGAAGACAGCTACCATAGTGTGCAGATGTCTTCTGCCGATGGCGTAATCAGCCATAAGTTTCAATTAAGTGTTTGACAAACTGCATGTCGCTGAAATTGATGTTGCCACTGTCGTGCTGGTTAAGGGTAGCAATCTGGGACATCTCGGCATCGGTCAGAGTGAAGTCGAATATGTTGAAGTTTTGTTCCATACGGTCGCGATGGGTGCTTTTGGGAATGGCCACAATGCCGCGCTGGGTGAGCCAGCGGAGGGCTACTTGGGCCGCACTCTTGCCGTAGCGGCTGCCGATAGAGCCCAAGAGCTTGCTTTGGACTATGCCGTCAACGCCTTGTCCGCCCAAAGGCCCCCAAGCCATCATGTGGCAGTCGTTCTCCTTTAGCAGAGGAGAGATGCCGTGTTGCTGGACGAAGGCATTGCACTGCAGTTGGTTGACCATAGGCTTGGTATCGACATAGTGGGCAAAATCAAAGAAACGTGCCTCTTGGAAGTTGCTGACCCCGATGGCGCGCACTTTGCCATCCTTGTAGGCTTTCTCCATGGCCCGCCATGTGCCGAACACGTCGCCATAGGCTTGATGGATGAGCAGAAGGTCTATATAGTCCGTTTGGAGTTTGCGTAGGCTTTCGTCGATGCTGGCCGCTGCTCGGGCCTCACCGCAGTTGCTTATCCATACTTTGGTGACTAAGAAGAGGTCCTGGCGGTTGATTCCGCTTTTGTGTATGGCTGCGCCCACACCCTCTTCGTTGAAATAGGCCTGGGCGGTGTCTATCAGGCGGTAGCCGACGCTCAAAGCCTCGCTCACGCAGTGTTCGGCCTCGGCAGGTGGGACCAAAAATACGCCATAACCTAGCAGGGGCATTTCTACGCCGTTGCTCAACGTAATAGTGTTCTGATTCGTCATAATCATATAGTTAAACTGCTATTAATTAGTTGTTTGTTAATTCCATATAAGGGATTTTTCGAAATGCAAAAATACGGCTATTCTTTGGAACAGCCGTTGCATTTTTTGCGGTAAAAATGATAGAGAATGCCGTTTTTAGCCTTCGGGGTCAAGAGCGGAATTCGCTGGGTGGGGCTCCTAGGTTCTTCTTCACATAGCGTACCAAATGGCTGGGAGAAGAGAATTCAAGTTGGTCGCTGATTTGCTCTAAGGTGAGGTTTGGCTGACGGAGCAGACGGCTGATTTCTAAAGTGGTATAGCGAGTAATCCAGTAGATGGCAGGCTGTCCGCTCACACGGTGGCACACCTCGCTAAGATATTTGGGTGAGACGCAGATTTCCGAGGCATAATAAGACACCTGCCTGTGCTGGCGGTAGTCGCCCCGCTCAAGGAGGGCCATAAAGTCTTGCATGATTTTGGCTTGTTGGTTGGTGACTTGTCTTTCGCCGTAGAGTTCCACATGAAAGTCGAAAAAGTCAATTATCATGCATTGGATGGCGTTGAGCATGGCATCGCGGTGGAAATGATGGTGGGGCAACTGCAGCCGATGACGGATGTACTCAAAGTTGATGGCACATACCTTTTGCTGTTCGGGCCGCAGATGCATGATGGGGTTTTCAAACAGGGCGATGTGGCCCTGCATGCCGTAGTTGCTCTGCGGAGTGGCTTGGGCGATAAATTCCGTTACAACGTATATTACCTCTATCTGAAGGTCGGGACTCTCGTTCAGGTTGCGGATGCGGAGGCTTTGTTGTGGGATGATCAGGCAGTCCCCTGCCAATACGGTGTGGTGTGCGCTACCGAGGTCGAACTGGCAACTCCCTTTCAAGCAGAGTGCATGGGTGATGTACCCTGCTTGCTGCAGGCGGGCTGTGTCGACCAGCGATTGTGCTGTGATTATTTCTTCTTGTGTGTCGGGCATTGTCCTCGCCCCGTCTGGAGGTGGGGTTTTAGCGAATAAAGTTGGTATAGTGGATTTCGGGTTCTTCTTTGGGTAGGCCGTTCAGGCTGCGTTCTGCGGCAATGGCGCGGAGCAGAAAGACCATGTTACGGGCCAGGATACGCATGTTCTGCAGACCCTCAACGTCCAACATGACCTCTTCGGCCGAATTGCCGTGCACCATGTTCCAGTAGCGGCCACTAGCCACCGGCATTTCCGAGATGGTGAAGTACTTGTTCAGCTGGTCAAAGGTGGCAGTGGTTCCGCCGCGACGAGCCGAGCAGACAGCGGCACCCACTTTCATGCGTTTGCTGAAAGGAGTGCTGAAGAAAAGGCGGTCAAGCAAGTTGGTCAGCGTACCGTTGGCCGAAGCGTAGTAGACCGGAGAACCCACCACCAGTCCGTCAGCAACTTCCAACTTGGGAGCCAGTTTGTTCACCAAGTCGTCAAATACGCAGCGCCCCAGTTCGGCACAGCGTCCGCAGCCGATGCAGCCACGAATGTCTTGATGTCCCACATGGACTATCTCGGTTGCCACACCCTCTTTTTCCAGCGTGGTGGCCATCTCTTTCAAAGCAGTGAAAGTACATCCAGTGGCTTGTGGACTTCCGTTCAGTAGTAGTACGTTAAGCATAGGGTTGAGTTTTGCAATTATAGTTCATTAACGTATTTTTCGCAATAAAATTGTGTGGAATTCCGCTATTTTGTCTTTAGTGGTATCTTTTCGGCGGTGATAAGCATCTGGCAGTTGTGGCAGTCAAAATGCAGCCGGAACCAGTGTTTGTTGTTGTGGAGATACAGCTGGTCGTTGTTGGCAATGGGAATACTGCCTTGCCGGGCATTCTTTCCTTGTAAGCAACGGCCCAGTTCGTAGCGTAGGCAGTACTTGGTAGTCATCAGCGCTTTATTGCTGTAGTCTAAGGTCTTCTCAAGTCCGTATTCCATCTGTTGCACTCCGTGTCGGCGATAGAACTCTTCGGCTTGCTGGTTGAGGATGTTGGCGCGGTAGTCCACCGCTGTTTCGAAGTTGGGGGTGGTGTTGGCCTGCCGTTCGGCCAGTGTGGCACTGTGTCCCCGTTGGGTCAAATGCCATGCCAGACGTGCTTCTTCAAGGGTGGCCACCGCCTTGCGGCGTAGGTCGTTGAGGAGGGAGGAGGGGAGAAAATAGGGTTGGCTGCAACGGTAGTAGACTTCTGTTGCCTGAAAGATGGTGTCGCCCAACTTACGTAGTTGATTGTCTGTCTGCTCCAGTGCGCGTTGGGGGTTCTGGGCGGTCTCTTTGTTGCATTCTGTAGTGGTCGACACTTGGCAGCCGTCGCTGTCTTGTAGTTGCAGTTGCAACCCCTCAGGGGTGTCGGAGAGGGTGACGGTGATTTCCACTTTGCGACTGCTGGTGCGTCCCTGTAGTAGTTTTTCGAAGGCTTGGTCATTGTTGCGCCACAACAGGGTGCCAACGGTCAGGCCGTCGGGCATACGGTTGGGTTGGAAGCTATTGCCATTGACGCGGTTGACTAAGAACCCCTCCAATTGGCCCGAGGGGTTGAAGAAGCAGAGGCCGTCACCGGCAGTGAGTGTTTCGGAACTGCGGAGGGTGATATTGTTGCCGTTGATCTTGGTGACAGGTCCCAGTTTCTTGCCCAGCGACTTCTGTGTGTTTAGGGTGGCCATGGGTTTGCGTTCCTGAAGGAAGTAGTCGGTGAAGCCGCGGTTAAAGGTTTTCTCCAAATCAGGCATAAAGTACAGTTCGGTCTTTCCCGACGAGGCGGGGCGACAGTCGCTGCGCTGAGCCATGATGTCGTCCAGTAGGTGGCGGTAGTAGGCGGTCACGTTCTTCACATAGCCCATATCTTTCAGCCTCCCTTCAATCTTAAAAGAGGTGATGCCGGCATCTATCATCTCCTGTAGATGGCTGGCAGCCGAGAAATCTTTGAGCGACAGCAGGTGCTTGCCTTTGCTCAGCAGTTCTCCTTGTTGGTTGTAGAGGTCGTATGTGGAGCGGCAGGGCTGGCTGCAGCATCCACGGTTGCCACTGCGGCCGTTGAGGTACTGGCTCATGTAGCACTGTCCGCTGTAGCTCACACAAAGGGCCCCCTGAACGAAGGCCTCCAAGTCCACCGAAGTGTTGCGGCGTATCTCCCGCATTTGTTCCAGCGAGGTTTCTCGTGCCAGAATCACTCGTTTGAACCCCACCCGTTCCATAAACTGAATACGCTCCAGCGAGGCGTTGTGGGTCTGGGTGCTGGCATGGAGTTCTATGGGGGGGAGGTCGCATTCCAACAGTCCTAGGTCCTGCAGTATGACGGCATCGACTCCTATATTGTACAGCTGGTGTATCAGCCGCACGGCCTCCTCCACCTCGTTGTCGAACAGGAGTGTGTTGACGGTGGCAAAAACTTTGGCATGATAGAGGTGGGCATAGCGGGTCAGCTGCGCTATTTCTGCTATGCTGTTAGCGGCACCCACGCGAGCACCGAAGTTGGATGCTCCAATGTAGACCGCGTCGGCACCGTGGTTGACGGCTTCGCGGCCTTGTTCGAAGTTCTTGGCTGGTGAGAGGAGTTCCAAATACATCGGTGCAAGTTAGTCTTTTTCAGTTTTGTCAATTCGTTTAAACCCCAAATCGTAGCGGTATTTCTTGCCGTCTTTGGTCTTGAAGAAGGCACATTGGAAATCGTCTTCTTCTAGAGATGACGGGGTGTAAAAGGTGAGGAAAGAGTTATTGATCTCCTTTTTGTCGAGTTTGGCCGTAGCAATAGGATACCACCCCATCACCTCGTATGTCTTGCCAGCTTCGTCAGAAAAGATAAAGTTGTTCACATAACTTGCAAAGTCGTATAGTCCCAATCGTGCATCCAGTTTCAGGCGTACAATATTGCCGTTGCGTTCGAGGGTAGGCGTTGGCAGGGGTTCGCCTTCCCAGATGTCTTGTAGAAACTTGATAGTTTCCTGCACCTTCTTGTCTGTCATGTCCTTTACATCCAATACTCTGAATTCTGCTTTGGTATGGATTTCCTCAAAGGGCACGGCCTCCTGCTTCTTGTTGGCACGCTCTTTTTTAATTAAAAGTATGACGGAGAAAACGGCAATGGCTGCTACTAAGATTAAATAATACAAATTTATCATGATGCTTAGTTTATTTTATTTTTAGCAACGAATCGCGGATTTCGTTCTCATCCACGGCGATGTCAATCACCGGAGCACCCATGTCCTGCAGCAGCACACAGCAAATTTCGCCCGAGGCATTCTTCTTGTCTTGGCGCATATAGGTCAAAATCTCTTCGGTGTCTTTCAATGTGTAATGGGGCAGCTGAACTAGTTTCGAGGCCACCTGGCGATAGCGTTCCAAGTGCTCTGCGGCCAGCCCCAGTTTCTTCACTGAGAGGTAGAGAGCGCAAATCAATCCTACCCCCACGGCCATGCCGTGACCCAGGAGTGCTTGCCCTTGCCGGTGGCTGAAGGCCTCGATGGCGTGCCCGAAAGTGTGTCCGAGGTTGAGTATGTGGCGTATGTCCTGGTCTTTTGGGTCTTTCTTAACGATGGCGTTTTTGATTTCGACACAGGCTGCTATCATGTCGGGTTTCACCTCAAAGGAACCGCTGAGGAGCATGTCGGTGAGAGCCTGATATTGTTCGGGATTGCCGATGAGGAAAGTCTTGAGCATCTCAAACACGCCGTTGAACAGTTCCTCGTCGGGGAGGGTGTCGAGGAACGAGGGTTCGATGCAGGTGATTGTGGGTTGATGGAAAAAGCCCACTTGGTTTTTGCAGCCGCCCATGTTGACGGCAGTCTTGCCACCGATTGCGGCATCCACCATGCCGATGAGCGTAGTGGGGATGTTGATGTATCGGATGCCACGTTTGTAGCCTGCTGCCACAAAGCCGCCGAGGTCGCTCACGCAGCCTCCGCCGAGGTTCACCAATATGGTATTCTTGTCGGCCCCGCTTTCCAGCAGGGTTTCCCACAGCTGCTGGGCGATGGCCAAGTCCTTGCACTCTTCGCCAACGGGCACCTCTAGAAATTCGGCTTCCTGTAGGCGGGCAACGCTGGAAACCAACGGCGCAAGACAATTGTTGTACGTGTTTTCGTCCACTAGGATAAAGAAACGAGCGTTGTCGAAATCTCTGTTGCTAAGTATGCGGTTGAGTCTGCTGAGCGACGAAGTATGGGAGGGGAGAATGGTTTTCATGTTATTTTGATGTTATTTATCTAAGGAGAGTGACGGTTCCGTCTTTGCGCAAGATGATGTTGGGAGCATTGGTGTGGCTATAGCGTATGGTATAGGCGTATGTCCCAGTGGGGCAGAGAACCCCGTTGCGGGTACCGTCCCATGACTGGTGGATGTCGTCCGACTGGAAGACGATTATCCCCTGTCGGTTATAGATGGCTATGTGGAATTCCGATATTTCGGTCCCGATAATGTCGAAGGCCGTGTTGGATTGCAAGTTGGGTGTGAAGGTGTTGGGCACCCACAGGACATTGTCGGTGAGGATGGAAACCCGGTGAAAATCCCTCCCGATGCAGCCAGGCAACGAATCGTATTCGGCGGCGAGGGTGTAGGCCGTGTTTTCGGCAGGGGATACGGTGATGAGGGGTGAGTGTTCTTGGCCGGCCAGAGAGGGGTCGGTGGGCGACGACTGCCATGTGAGCTGGCAGGGGCTGTAGGAGTTGTCGGCAACGGAGCCTTGCAGTCGGATGGGGATTTGGCCTTCGGGGGTGAGTTGTTGGATGACGACATCGGGGTTGGGCCAGACGGAGAGGTTGAGACGCAGGATGCTGTCGCAGCCGTTGGTTTGAAGGAGGGTGTCGGTGTAGATGCCTGAAGCGGCGTAGGTATGTTGCCGCCAGGCGATGCTGTCGTCCTGACAGATGGTGTCGAAAAATGAGGTGGTGACGGACGAGGTGTCGAGGGTGAGGATGAGCCGGTCGATGGGCAGGCAGTTGCCGATGAAAGGGTTGGTGTGGAGATAGGTGCCTGGGGCGTGGATGAGGGTGTCGGCCCAGTGGTAGGGGAAGGAGCAGCAGCTGTCGAAGGAGGTGAGGGTGTCGATGGGGGAGATGTTAATGGTGCCGTAGATGGTGTCGCGAGAGTGGTCGCTGAGTGGGGTGTTGGCATAGTCGATGATGGTCTGCACGAGGTAGGAGCCGGGAGCGGCATAGGTGTGGTGGACGACAGGGCCGAGGGCGGTGTCGCCGTCGCCGAAGTCCCAATGGAAGTAGGTTTGGTTGGTGTCGCAGTTGGTGTTGAAGAGGATTTCGTGGCCAAGGCAGAAGGAGGTAGAGGCGAGTGAGTTGTTGGGTATGCCGTCGGCATAGAATAACTTGGTTTTGAAAATCATGTTAAAGCAGACGTTGTAGGCGAAGGTTCCTCCATGATAGTATGTGTAAACAGTATTGTACCATTCGGGGTCAACAGCATAGGTGACAAATGTTCCGACTCGGTAGGCAGAGAAGCGTTTGTGATTGGAGTGGACCCTGGCCCAAGCAAGACTCCACATATCACCCCATAAGCCTTGGCGGACGAAAGGATAGTAAGAATAAAAAATAGAGTCGTTTGGTTGTGCGAGTGGCGAGTCAAAGTTACCTATCAAATAGTCAAAAGGGTAGTTCATGACATAAGGCGGAGGGGGCGCATTCTTTTTGTCTTCGAATTTGTAGTCGGGAGATACGAAGCCTTCAACGCCGCCTGATCCGATGGGGGGTAAATAGATACTGAAGGGTGGTTTGTTATGGTCGTGATCACCATATTGGCTTACGATGCTAGGCTGTGATGTTTTTAAACTATTGCTGAAAGGGTATTCTGGTTGCAGAAGCAAGTAACAGGACTCGGAGGCATTGAGTGTATCGACAGTTTGATAGGTGGTAGAAACAATGCAGCTGTCGCGCGTGGCGGTGATAATGGTGCCAAGGCCGCAGGGGTGCATAGTTCTGTATACCTTGCCTGCATAGGCTATGGGTACAGCTTGGTTGAGGGTGTAGTCGAAAACTGGTGTAGAACTAAGTGTTGTAGTTTTAAGCCAGTTTCGGTTGCTTTGGAACACAGCTATTTTTTTGTTGTGGAGTGCTGTGATTTGTGTGCCGGTAAATGAACTTTTGTAGTCGGGAGAAGTCCCTCGGGAGATAAGTTGATAGGTGTTGCCCGCATTGAGAGTTATGCGGTGGTGGCGGTTGATGGGAAGGCGGTCGCTGGAGGGGTTGCTGAGTACGATGTCGACCTCGGTGTTGTCTTCTGTTGCAAGGATAACAAAGGCCCCTCCATTGGCATCGGGCCAGGTTTGCACGATGTATTCGGGCTGGAGGGCATGGGTGGGGATGACGGAGGTGGCACCGCCGTTGGCACCGAAGGCATAGAGATGGACATAGGCACTGTCTGTGGTGGTGATGTGGATGCTTTTGCTGAGGATGGTGTTGGTAGAATCGGTGTGGACGTAGTGGGCGGGCAGCGTGAGGGATGCGATGGGATAATGGAGGGTGTCGCTCCCATAGACATTATTGCCCATGTAGTAGGAATTGATTTCAGCCGATTCAATGGGACGGCGTTCGAGTGGAAGGGAGAGGAGGTCTTGACCAAAGGTGAAGATGGCGGTACATGTGTCGTTTGAGCATACTTGAATGAGGATGCTGTCGATGCCTATGCCGTTGGGGACGGAAAGCCAGAAATCGGTGCCTTTGAGCGAATATTCCTTTTGCCCCCACGAAAGCAGTGGGAGGAGCAAGAACAGGAGTAGGAATGGACGTTTCATTGTATGATGAGTTGGGCTGTGGTGCGGGTGCGCTGTTGCAGCAGCACGGGCCTTCCGGCCACAATCTTGTCTATAATTTCCTGTGTGTAGTAGCGGATGGTGATGAGTTTCAGCCCACGGTTGTAGCGCAGGTGGAACTGTTGTTGCAGGTGGTCGCGCAGTTGGGAGAGGAGCAGGGGGTTGTCGTCGATGCAGAGGGAGAAGCTGAGGGCGGTGTTTTGCATGAGGTTGACGCGTATGTTGAGGCGCGCGAGGGCAGCGAAGATGGTTTGCAGGTTGTCCTCGGCTATGAAGCTGAAGTCTTTGGGCAGGATGGAGAGGAGGGTCTGGTTTTGCTTGACGATGTAGAGCGGGGTGAGGGGGCGTATGGTGTCGAAAGGACCTATCTTGGACCCTTCCGCTTCGGGGGTGACAAAGGACTTGATGTCCAGCATGATATTCTTGTTCTGGATGGGTTTCACCGTTTTAGGGTGTATGACACTGGCTCCGTAGTAGGCCAGCTCGATGGCCTCGTTGTAGGGTATTTCCTCTATCTTGACGGTGTCGGTGAAGTACTTGGGGTCGGCATTGAGAAAGCCCGGCACATCCTTCCAAATGGTCATCCGGTCGGCATCCAGGCAGTAGGAGAGAATGGCGGCACTGTAGTCGCTCCCTTCGCGTCCCAGCGTGGTGGTGTGGCCGTCGGAGGTGCCGGCTATGAAGCCTTGGGTGATGAAGGTGGTGGTGTTCTGATGTGCCGCAATGAATTTTCTTGCGGCCTCTTGTGTCAGAGCAAAGTCCACGATGCCTTCGCGGTAGTTGTGGTTGGTGCAGATGATTTGGCGCACGTCCACCCACAGGTTCTCCAGCCCAATGTAGTTGAGGTAGTGGCTGATGATGGTGGTAGAGAGGAGTTCTCCAAAACATACGGTCTGGTCATAGTCGTAATTATAGTGGGTGGGCGTTTGGGCACTCTGCTGTGCCAGTTGGGCAAAAAGGCGGTCGAAGTCTTGATAGACGGGATGGTCGGGGTTGGAGAACAGTTCGCTGATAATCTGTAGGTGATAGTTGCGAAGTTCCTCCAGCATCAGAGGATGTTCCGCCATGGGGCGCACGCCGGGCACCAACTGCTCCAGCCGGTTGGTGGTCTTGCCCATGGCTGAAACCACAATGACCAACGGCTGTCCATAATATTTTTGGACGATGGCGGCCATATTGCGCACTGCCGCCGTGCTATTGACGGATGCCCCGCCGAACTTGAAAATCCTCATTTTCTGATGATTCTTTGTAGGTCTCGTTTGGTGTCTTTTTCCTTGATGCTTTCGCGTTTGTCGTAGAATTTCTTGCCTTTGGCCAGGGAGATGAGCAGTTTAGCGTAGCCTTGTGGGTTCACAAATAGTTTGACGGGTATGATGGTGAAGCCGCGCTCTTTGATTTTGTTTTGCAGTTTGCGTAGTTCGCGCTTGGTGAGGAGCAGCTTTCGGTCGCGTTTGGCAGCATGGTTGAGGTAGGAGCCAAAACGATATTCCGATATGTGCATCCCGCGCACGAAAAGTTCGTGGCCGATAAACACACAGTAGCTGTCGGTGAGATTGGCCTTGCCGTCGCGGATGGACTTGATTTCGGTTCCGGTCAGCACCATGCCGGCAGTATAGTCGTCCAGCAAAAAATACTCATACTCCGCCCGCTTGTTCTTTATTTCTATTATATTCTTTTCTTCCATATATTATATATAACGCAGATAAGCGTTTATTATTATCTGTAGGCAAAAATATGTCTGCTGTTTCGCCAGTGTGCTGAACATGTCACCCGCTGTAGCTGTATACAGGCAAAATGCCGAAAAACAACATCCGATGCAACTACCCCCATTGTTGTGAGAATGGCGAAAAGGCACAAGTGCGTTTGCCATGTCCAGCTCGTTAATAGGACGTTTATGGTTGATAAATGCCAGTTTTAATTTGTATCTCATAAGTAATGACTAATATAAACATAATATAAATCTAATACAAATCGACAATCTCTTTGTCAAAATTAAAGACTTTTGGAATGCTTCTGGCTTCCTGTCTAGAATGTCGTCTGCCTATGCCGTTTCCATTTTTTGCAATGTTCGGTCGGATGTTATGAAACAAAAAAAGTAGTGTGTGTGGCAGGTCGTGTTGTTTGTTTTTATGCCTTTTATTTCGGCTTTCTACCTTTCCTGCATAAAGGCTGTAGGGTGAGGCGGAGGTGTGTGAGGGGGAGGCTATGGTTGGCGAAGCTCCATCTCTTCGGCGAATAGCTGGTTGCGGTAGGTGTCGAGGGTGGGGATGGGGTCGTGGAGGAAGTTGACGGGGAGCTGCGATGGGTCGAGGCGGTAGGCGAGGTTGCTCTTGAGGAATTGGAGGATGCGGAGACCGTCGACACGCTCGGCGCAGGCGTGGATAAATAATTCGCGTTTTTTGAAGTTCTTGCGTAACGGCTGCCAAAGGTCGTCGGTGCCTAGTTGCTGCCGGAGGAAGGGGCTCATGGGTGTTTCTATGTCCTTTTCATAGAGGGCAGGAAAGGCTTCGTAGGTGGCTTTGACTGCATTGAATCCTTCGGGACGGTAGAAAGGATAGCTCTGGCCCATGCCCTGGACTCCACGGGCGATGGCAGGGCCAGTGCCGAAGGGTACTCTATTGGAGGTGCGCCCAGCAGGGCGTACGGCCATCTGTTGATTGGAATAGGGTTCTACAAACTGGCTGACGAGGGTGCCTGTTTTGGCAAATTTCTGCATCAGGTAGAAATCTTCGCCCCCCTGCAGGGGAGTGATGCCCCCCACATGGCGGTAGGCCCAGAGGGGGAATGCCATGGCACTGCCTAGGGCGGTGAAGGCGTAGGGGCTGCCGATGTAAAACAGATTGAGCAGGTAGTGTCGCATATAGCACTCGTAGCGGAGCATGGAGCGGTCTAGTGTGTCGGAACCACTGAGGGGATGGTAGTAGGGGACGCAGAAGGCATTGCTTTGCGGGTGGGCGTTGAGTGTGGCAAGGATTGCTTCGAGGTAGTTGGGGTCGAAGTCGGTGTCGGCATCAAGGCTTACCACTACTTCGTTTTCGTCGTGCTCGGATAGGATTCGCTCGAACAGGACTTTGCGGGCCCACCCCACACCCTTTTTCTTGCCGCTCAAGCCTAATCCTTTGGAGCTGCGGTCGATGACTACCACAGTGAGGTCTTCGACTTGGTTGAGTAGCTGCAGGCATTGCTGGTTTTCGTCGTATCCCATGCCGCCTTCGACATTGTTGACACAGCAGTAGAGGGTAAAGTGGCGAAAAGTCTGTTGGCGCAGACGGTGGAGCAACAGCGGAAGGTTGCTCCACTCGGCCAGCATGGGGACGGCTACGGAAATGTGCGAATAGGGTGGCATCCGTTAGTATTTGACCACCTTCACGGCTCGACCCTCCACCGGGATGACATAAACACCGGCAGGGCGGTCGGAGAGGTTGTAGTGATAGGCGTGGGTGGGGGTGGTCACGGTGATGGGGCCGCGAGTGGGGTTGGGATAGACGTTGTAGTGGGTGGCTATTGCTGGTGTGATGTTTTCGGTAGCGTTGGGGATGGTGAAAATCTCTTTGATGAAGTTGATAAGGGCATGGGACTGACAGTTCCAATAGTGCTGGAGACGGTCGGTGGAGAGGGTTTTGGATGTGGAGAGTTCCATGGTGATTTCGCGGACATCACAATAGTAGTTGAAATAGTCCTGACGTCCGTTGTGGATAACATACCAGTCGCCGCCATTGATGTAGCCATTGCTGGTGACATCGCGGAATCGGCGATTGTCGTAGAGGCGGCAGGTGTCCACGAAACGTTTGCTCACTTCTTTCCACCAGTTGGCATGTTCGTTGAGCTGTTGGTAGGAGGTATAGCTGTCCCAGGGGTAGTTCATCACCTCGCTGCCGCCGTGCAGATTGGCACTGAGGAGGAAATGATGGTTTTGCACATAATTGATCATGACCTCATTCTCTTTCTGTAAGGGGTCTAGGGGGTCAGTTCCGAAAGGGTCGGGATAGTTGCGGTTGAGGTCGACATAGTTGGCGTTGTAGCGGATGGAGCTGGCGACGGTGTGGTTGCCGCCATGATAGGTGCCGTCGGGGTTGGAGAGTGGGTTGATATAGACTCGGACTCGGTTGAGGAGATTGGTGATGTCGGCAGAAGTCCCGTAGCTGCGTAGCAAGGTGTCGCACAGACGCAGCATGAGGTAAAAGCCTGTCACCTCATCGCCGTGCATGGTGGAGGTGTAGAAAAATTCGGGTCGGCCGGAGGTGTCGCCAGTGCCAGTGATGGACAGCGAGAGGATGAGGCGGTTCTGTACCGATGTGCCAATGGTATCGAGGTGGCACAGGGTGGGGTAGTCGTTGGCAAATCGCTGCATCATGTCCACATAGACTTCGTAGGTTGGATAGCGGTCCCAAGAGGCCATCTCGTCGAGGGTAGTGGCCATATTGACCACCTTGGGGGCCAAAGAGTCAGGCACAGGCGGAAAGGCATCTGGCCGCGGCTTTTGGGCATGAACGGCTGTCACGATAATGAAGGCGAATAGGAGGGTGGAGATGTGTTTCATTGTCTATTCCGATTTCAGTATTATAAGTAGGACGTTTTAGGCTCGGCAAGGTATACACCTAGTAGGACACGATGCTTCGTGTCAGGTTGCTGTTAGAAAGGGAAGGCTTGCAGTGCTGTCCTCTTTTGTGGCCGAACGCTAGAAGTGTGTCTCGCTTGGGTCGTGGGGTATGCCCGTCTTGCGGACTTTGCCAGGGGCTTGAGGCTTCTTGGGGCGGCTGATGCGGTGGGCGGGTTTCTTGGCACGAGGCAGGTATTTGACATCGCCGTCGCTGTTGACTTCGAGGCCGTAGACCTTGCCGGTGCTGAGGTTGACCTTGATATGCCAGTAGTGGCCACAGCCACCCTCGGTGAGGACGATGTCTTGCGTGAGGCGGTCACCGATATTATCGTCCCACACGAAGTTCACCCACACGATGTGGCAGCCTGTGAGGTCGGTGAAACCGACATACTGACGCTCGTATTTGCGGATGTGCTCGTCGATGACAGGGCACATGCCCTCCTGGTTGATGTGATACCGGTTGACGTAGGCGAGGCGTTTCTGAATCAGGCGTTCAGCCTCGGCCACATCTTCCTCGGTGGGGGTGTAGCGGCCGTCCTGATTTTCGATAGTGAAATCGACATCCCAGCTCTCGCTGAAATTATAGCCGTGGTAGTTGCTGCCGTTGATTTCCTCATAGTCCCAGGTCTCAACAGGGACAACGTAGTCCTGCGCGTTGGCCAGGCCACAGAAGGCCATTACCGCTGCCAATATCATTGCTGTTCTTTTCATTCTCATCAAATATAATTGAGTTACTATAATAACTCAAAATTCGTTGCAAAAGTACACAGAATTTATAAAATAGACAAAATTTTTTTCGGTATCAGAAAAAATTCTTATATTTGCAATTTGTAATAGAGGGTGATACGAAAGCGAGATTGTGTGTTGAAACGACTAATAAACAGGCGTTAAGAACCCTGTAGGACTTTAAAACAAATAAAAAAATAAATATATTGTTATGAGCAAATTCATATCTGTAAAAGAAGCTGCCGACAAAATTCAGGACGGCATGACTGTCATGGTGGGCGGATTCCTTGGTGTAGGAAACCCCATCGCTTTAATCGACGCACTTGTGGAGAAAGGTGTGAAAGACCTGACCATCATATGCAATGATACTGCCTATCCTGAGGTAGGAGTAGGCAAACTCATCACCAACCATCAGGTCAAGAACCTCATCGCCACTCATATCGGTACCAACAACAACACCATCGACCAGATGAATGCAGGTACCCTCCATGTCACCCTGCAGCCTCAGGGCACCTTGGCTGAGCAAATTCGCGCCGCAGGAGCAGGTCTCGGCGGCGTACTCACCACCACCGGCCTTGGCACCGTCGTCGAAAACGGTAAGCAGAAAGTGACCGTCGACGGCAAGGAATACCTCCTCGAGAAGCCCATCCGCGCCGACGTGGCCATCATTGGAGCCAACATCTGCGACGAGAGCGGCAACCTGGTCTACAAAGGCACCAGCCAGAACTTCTGCCCCATGATGGCCACCGCCGCCGACACCGTCATCGTCGAGCCCCAGGAAATCGTCAAGACCGGCACCATCGCCCCCGAAAACGTCAAGACCCCCGGTATCTTTGTTGACTATATTATTAAGAAATAACAGACATTCATTATGGCAATCACTTCTATGCTCCGCGTTCGTATGAGCGCAAAAGACGCCCACTATGGCGGAAATCTCGTCGATGGCGCACACATGGTTCACCTGTTTGGCGACGTGGCCACCGAACTACTAATCAAACAAGATGGCGACGAAGGTCTTTTCTGTGCATACGACATGGTCGAGTTTAAGGCTCCTGTCTATGCCGGCGACTACATTGAGGCTTACGGTGAAATCACCCATGTGGGAAACACCTCTCGCAAGATGAAATTTGAGGCCTACAAGGTCATCCGTACCCGTCCCGACATCAGCGCCAGTGCTGCTGAAGTTCTTGAGGAGCGCGTCCTTGTCTGCCGTGCCACCGGTACCTGCGTCACCCCAAAAGAGTGCCAGCGTTATAACAAGTAAGTGAAGGGTACGGCGTAAGACGTACAATTCCTATACATAAGTGAGAAGTGAGAGTGCATGCCGCTTTTGCTTCTCATTTTTCTTTTTCTCTCCTGGTTATTCACTAATCTCAAAATTCGTTCATGATGAAATTCAAATTAAGCAAATTGGGCATCCTGCCTCGAATATTGATTGCCATTGCCCTGGGTATCGTTTGCTCTTTCTTTTTCCCGGGTTGGCTGGTGAGAGTGTTTCTCACCTTCAATTCCATCTTCAGCAACTTTCTGGGGATGTTTATTCCGTTGCTGATTATAGGCCTAGTGGCTCCCGGCATTGCCGATTTGGGAAAAGGAGCTGGCAAACTGCTGCTTATCACGGTGGCGTTGGCCTATGGGTCCACAGTGCTGTCGGGTGCCTTTTCCTATGTTTCCTGTACGATGGCCTATCCCCATATTTTGGGAGACGGCCTTTCGTCGTTAGGCAACATGGACATGAGTAACAAGCTTACTCCGTATTTCACAATCGATATGCCACCATTTATTTCCGTTACCACAGCCTTGGTGCTTGCCTTCATCTTAGGACTAAGCACGGCGCAGATCAGTGGTAACACCATGCGGGGGTTCTTGGTGGATTTTCGCGACATTATCACCGCTGTCATCACCAAGGTCATCATCCCCTGTCTGCCCATCTATATTTTCGGCATCTTTTTGCAGATGGGAGCAGAGGGCCATGTGGGAGCCGTTTTGGGTGCGTTCCTCAAGATAGTGGGTTTCATATTTTTGCTGCACGTTACCGAACTGGTGTTTTTGTTTCTTGTGGCCGGTGGCATTGTCAAGAAAAACCCTTTCAAGGCACTGGTCACCATGCTGCCTGCCTATGTCACGGCCTTGGGAACATCCTCGTCTGCAGCCACTATACCGGTCACTTTGCAGCAGGCCATCAAGAACGGTGTGCGAACGGATACGGCCAGTTTCACGGTGCCGTTATGTGCCACTATCCACATGCCCTGTAGCATTTTGAAGATCACGGCAGTGGCTTACGCCATCTCATTGAGCATGGGGCTGCCTTGCGATTTTGGCACATATATAGGCTTCATCATGATGCTGGGCATTACCATGGTGGCCGCTCCGGGAGTGCCTGGTGGCGCCATAATGGCGGCGTTAGGACTGATTGAAAGCATGTTGGGTTTCAGTGCCAATATGCAGGGACTGATGATAGCCATCTATATTGCCATGGATAGTTTTGGGACAGCAGGCAACGTCACTGGAGATGGTGCCATTGCTCTTATCGTCGACCGTATTAGAGGCGACAGAGAAAAGCCCTCAGGTGCCGTGGCAATGGCTGATTAAGCTCATTATTTGTCATTGTCAAAAATAAATTTGGTCGGTTCAAAAAAAACATGTAACTTTGCAACGGCATTTTCCGCCATGGATTTTATAAAGATTTATTAATCACGATAACAACCTAGAAAGGATAAAATTATGATTGATATTGAAGAACTCAACATCGACGCTTCGGCAAAAAAAAATGTAATGTCCTGGCTCGAAGGCTCCTATGATGAGGAGACCAAACAGGCCATCCGAAACATGATGGCTAACCCCAACGAGCTGAACGAGAGCTTTTATAAGAATTTGGAATTCGGCACCGGCGGCCTTCGCGGCATCCTGGGTGTGGGTACCAACCGTATGAATAAATATACCGTGGCTATGGCTACCCAGGGCTTGGCCAACTATGTAAAGAAGTGCTTCCCCGACGCCAACCCCCTAAAGGCCGCTATCTCCCACGACAGCCGCAACTTCAGCCGTGAGTTTGCTGAAATCACCGCCAAGGTGCTTGCCGCCAATGGATTCCATGTCTACCTGTTCGACGGCATGCGCCCCACCCCCGAGCTGTCCTTTGCTGTGCGCCACTATGGTTGCCAAACCGGTGTGATGGTGACTGCCAGCCACAATCCCAAGGAGTATAACGGATATAAGGCCTACTGGGATGATGGCTGCCAGCTGACGGCCCCACACGATACCAACGTCATCGACGAGGTGTTGAAGATTAAAGACGTGAAAGATGTGAAGATGACTGGGAACGAGAACGAAATAGAGATTATTGGGAAAGAGTTGGACAAAATCTATATGGACCGTGTCGAACAGAACTCGCTCCACCCCGAACTGATTAAAAAGCACCACGATATCAAGATAGTCTACACCCCCCTCCATGGCACTGGCATCACTTTGATTCCGCCCATGCTGCAGCAGTTGGGCTTCACCAATGTCAATGTCGTAAAAGAACAGGCTATCCCCGACGGCAACTTCCCCACTACGCCCAGCCCCAATCCCGAGGAGCATGCCGCCATGAAGATGGCAGTGGAACTGGCCACGAAGATTGATGCAGACATCGTCTTTGCCAGCGACCCCGATGCAGACCGCATCGGTGTGGCCGTGAAGCGTCCCGACGGCGAATGGATGCTGCTCAACGGCAACCAGACCCTCTCGGTGCTCATCTATTATCTGATGAAAGAGTGGAAAGAGACCAACCGCCTCACTGGCAAGGAATACATCGTCAAAACCATCGTTACAAGTGAGCTGCCCGCCGATATTGCCAAGAAGGTGGGCGTGAAGGTCTATGACGTGCTGACAGGTTTCAAATTCATCGGTGCTAAGATTTTAGAGTTGGAAGGCAAAGAGGTCTTCATTGGAGGTGGCGAAGAGAGTTACGGCTGCATGATTGGCGACTTTGTGCGCGACAAGGATGCCGTGGCCGGGTGCTCGATGATTGCCGAGATAGCCGCATGGGCTGCCGAACAGGGCAAGACCTTTTTTGACATTCTGGTGGATATCTACAAAGAGTACGGTTTTTACAAGGAAGGTCTGTTGAGTGTGGTGCGCAAAGGTAAGAGCGGCGCCGAGGAAATCCAACAAATGATGAAGGACTATCGTGAAAATCCCCCCAAAGAGATCAATGGCGAGCGTGTGGTGTGCTTGAAGGACTATAAACTGCACGAAAGCATCGACCTCACGACTGGTAAGAAGGAGCGGATAGACCTGCCCACCAGCAATGTGCTACAGTTCTTCACCGAGAAAGGCAACAAGGTTACGGTGCGCCCCAGCGGCACAGAGCCCAAGATAAAGTTCTACTTCAGTGTGAAAGGCACGTTGGAGCGCAAGGAGGACTTTGACAAGGTGAATAGTGCACTGGATGGTAAGATAGAAGAAATCAAGCGTTCTTTGAATCTCTAGTGTGTTTTTTTTGGTGCGGCGGCGGGCGTTCAGCCCGCCACCGCACTTTTCTAATAGCCACAGTCTATGATGGACATTGTGGAAACAGGACCGTTGTTTTTGTTTGCCATGCTGTTTCGAGTGCAAACTTTGAAGGGCATTTATGAAAACTACCAGATTGGTCATTGTTGCAATCATCTTCTTGCTCCCTTCTGTTCTGTATGGACAGGAGGTTGAACCGTTGAGGATGGCCTTTTGGAATGTGGAGAACCTATTCGACACGCAGCACGACACTTTGAAAGAGGATTGGGCCTTCACCCCTCAAGGCGAGAACCATTGGACAGCAAAGCGTTATGCCGACAAGCGCAACAAGATATACAAAACAATAGCGGCGATGGGCTATCCGGTAGCCGTAGGGTTGGCCGAAGTGGAAAACGACCGGGTGCTTAGAGATTTGTGCCGGTTCACACCGCTAAGGCGTGTTGGATATGAGTTTGTGCACTATGAGTCGGCCGACCTACGAGGGATAGACTGTGCCTTGTTGTATCGTCGGGATATGTTTGAGGTTACTGAATCGTATCCCATAGTCGTGGCGGATAGCACAGAGCAGTTCTATACCCGGGACATACTCTTGGTGGGAGGTGTGTTGGATAAAGGCGACAGTTGCTATCTGTTGGTGAACCACTGGCCCTCGAAACGGAATGGGGACGAGGCAGAACGACGCAGACGTGCAATAGCCCAAAGGTTGCTGCGGATAATGGACAGCCTGCAACAGAGTCACCCCACTGCTTTGGTATTGGCTATGGGCGATTTCAATGCGGCACCTGAAGAGGACGCAATCAGCCAGGGGCTAGGATTTGATGGAGGATACTACAATAGTGAAGGGTTCTACAATCTAATGTACAACATTCCCAAGGGGGAAGGAAGCTACAAATATAGAGGCGCATGGTCATGTATCGACCAAATGATAGCCAACCGCGAGTTGGAGGTTGAGATCTTCGCACCCGACTATTTGTTGATCGAAGACAGTCGGTACATGGGTAAAAAGCCTTTCCGCACCTATACGGGTATGAAATATCTCAGCGGATTTAGCGACCACCTACCCATTATAGTAAAAATCCCATGAAAAAGAAACTCATAACCTTATTGCTACTGCTTGCGCCACTAGTTTGTGGTGCGCAAGAGTTGATGCCATACGCATGGCGCAATTATTTGGAATTGTTGGCTGAAGAAGGCGAAGACGAGACAGTAGAAGAGCTGATGGAACTGTACGAGACCTATCACGAGACACCCGCCAACGTAAACGACACCGTACTCTCATTGCGCGATTTCCCCTTTGTAAACGATATGCAGCGCGATGGTATCAAAGCGTATATAATGCTGTATGGACCGTTATTGAGTGCGCAAGAGCTATATTCGATTAATGGTTTCGACAGTCTGACAGTAGAGCTACTGCGTCCACTTGTGACCTTCAAACCTATCGAATCGGGCCAGCGGTTGAGGCTTAAGGAGATAATCCGATACGGACACAGCAATCTGGTGTCGGGCATTAGCGGCACGGTGGAGAAGGCTCGTGGCTATCGCGACAGCATTTATGAGGGCGACAACCTAAGGATGATGTGGCGCTATAGTTTCAAGTATAAAGACCGGGTGCAGCTGCAACTGTCGGGCGACAAAGACCCAGGTGAGGCCTTCTTTGCAGGAACCCAACAAAAGGGATTTGATTTCTACGGCTATAGTTTGATGGTGAATGATTTAGGAAGGTATGTTGGAAATGGTCGTCACCCTTATTTTAAAAGAGTGGTGATAGGACAATACCATGCTCAATTCGGACAGGGGCTGACACTGTGGTCAGGGTTCGGGCCTAGGGCTTCGTGGGAGACAGGCATCTGCCGACAGGGAGCGGGCATACGTCCCAACGGCACATTTACCGAATATAGTTACCTCCAAGGGGCTGCGGCCACTATAGCCCTGTCGCCACATTGGAGTGTTGCATTGGCTTATTCCTATATAGAGCGCGACGCAACTCTGCCACGGAAAGAAAAGAAGGATACCGTACAGAGTATCTACAATTCAGGTTACCACCGTACCAAGACAGAAATCAAGAAGCGGAACCAGCTGGGAGAACATCTCATCGGAGGACATTTAGAATATCGCAACAGCAATCTACAGGTAGGATTGACAGGTGCGGCAACCCTATTGGAAAAAGTCATCGAGCCTGCCACCTACGTTTATAATGACAATGCTTTCCGAGGCAACCAAAACATCAATGTAGGTGTCGATGCAGCCTATCGCCATGGACGGGTATTGCTGTTTGGTGAAGCCGCCATTTGTGCCAACCATGCCTTCGACAGCATGAAGCTCAACGTCAGCCCTGCGGCTGTAGTAGGTGGGGAATTTATATTTAACGCCAAGCACCGGGCTAGCCTGCTGATGCGGTACTATTCTCCCACTTATCACAACCTACATGCCATAGCCATGGGGCAAAGCAGCATTCCGCAGAACGAAATGGGTCTTGGATGCCACTACCAAGGACGGTTGCCGTTGGGCATAACGGCCTCAGGCATGGCCGACTGGTTCTATTTCCCACACATGAAATACTTAGTCTACGCTCCCAGCCGTGGACAAGAGTATCGTGTGACACTTTCTAGGCCCGTGGAACTCATCAAAGGCATGTCGGTGAATGTGCGCTATCGTTACAAAGAAAAAGGCAGGAATATCACCCCCTCGACTATGGTAGACGGGAAGTATCTGCTGGAACAGACCTATCGCCACCAGGTGCAGGGCGATATAGAATACAGCATTGGCGACTGGCGGCTGGTGACACGAATAGGGTACGCACATTATCATGGTGATGTAACAGAGGCCGATAAAGGCTTGCTGCTCTATCAGGACATACAGTATCGCCCACGGCGTATACCGCTAACCGTTGCGGCACGTGTGGCGTGGTTCGACGTAGACGACTACGAGGCACGGCTCTACACCGTAGAAAGCGACTTCATTTACCAGTACAACAGCGCAGTTTTTCAGAACGAGGGCTATCGCTGCTACCTTGTGGTACGTTACGACATCACTCCCCATTGGAACATCGGCTTCAAGTACGGCATTACATCCTACTCGGACAGAGACTCCTTTGGCTCTGGCTACGACCTTATCGATGCCAACCACCGTCAGCAGTGGCGCATTCAATTAAGATTGAAGTGGTAATTGATAACCGAATCCATTGGCTGCAGAAATCTACTCCGCAATGGTATGCACCCGCCACCATTTGTTATTTGCGGTTTTCGCATTTTCAAAGAAATGCCTGAAATCAGATTTCTTCTGTGTGCGGAGGAATAAGTCCCTCTTCTTGTAATTTCTTGTAGGTCTTTTCTGCTGCAAGTTGTTCGGCAGCCTTGATGGAATATTCGATGGCATGTTCGGCAGGTTGTCCGTCAATCTTTACGCGAACATCGTACTGGCGACGGCTTTCTTTGCCTTGATAGAAGACGCGTTCGGTTTCAAAACTGATTTTCCGATGATTTTTTTGTCCCCAGTCAATCAGCTTGCTCTTGAAATTCCAGTCGGTATGTGCCATGGCGTCCACATCGAGATAGGTGGTCATAATCTTCTTGATGATGACTCGACGGGTGAAGTTGTAGCCTTTCTCGAGATATATGGCACCTACAAGAGCCTCAAAAGCATCGCCATCAATGGATTTGAATACCCCTTGCGATTCACGGTTGTATTGGATGAGTTGGGAGAGTCCGATTTTCTGCGCCAGTTTGTTCAGGTTGGCACGGCTGACCAACTTGGAACGCATTTCGGTAAGGAATCCTTCGCCCTGATGGGGATATTTTTTATATAGAAATTCAGCCACGACGGCACTGAGAACAGCATCGCCAAGATACTCCAGCCGTTCGTTGTTGACGCGCCATCCTTGGCCCATCTCAACCGATTTGGACTTATGGATAAAAGCTATCTGGTACAACTCAGTGTTGCACGGGGTAAAGCCTAATACGTTCTTGAAAAAAAGGTAAAATTCTTTGTGTTCTCCTTTATAACGACCAAAATGCAGCATATTAATATTTACGGAAAGCCAGACAAGCGTTATGTCCGCCAAAACCGAAAGTATTGCTGAGTGCGAAGTTTACGCTGCGGTTGGTGGGCTTGTTAAAAGAGAAGTCGAGAGGGGCGATATTGGGATCGTCTGTAAAATGATTGATGGTAGGGGGAACGACATCGTTTTGGATGGCCAAAATAGTGGCGATTGCCTCAACTGCGCCAGCGGCTCCAAGCAGGTGGCCGGTCATTGATTTGGTGGAGTTGAGGGTGAGCTTTTTGGCGTGTTCACCGAAGAGAGACACCACGGCCTTGGGTTCGGATATGTCGCCTATGGGCGTGGACGTTCCGTGTGTGTTGATATGGTCGACATCGGTAATCTCCATCCCCGAGTCTTCAATGGCAAGTCGCATGGCGTTCATGGCACCAAGACCTTCAGGATGGGATGCTGCAATATGATATGCATCAGCGGTGAGGCCGCAACCGGTAATCTCTGCATAGATCTTTGCTCCACGGGCCTTGGCATGTTCGAGCTCCTCTAGGACCAGGGCTCCCGCACCTTCTCCCAATACGAAACCATCGCGGTCTTTGTCGTATGGCCGTGAGGCAGTCTTTGGGTCGTCGTTTCGGGTGGAAAGGGCTTGCATGGAGGAGAAACCACCAATGCCACTTGGGATAATAGGAGCTTCGCTACCGCCAGTGACGATGGCATCGGCTTTGCCTAGACGGATGAACATAAAGGCATCGCTAATGGCCATAGAAGCACTAGCGCATGCGGCTGAGGTAGAGTAGTTGGGCCCCCGAAAACCATATTTGATGGAAATCTGTCCGGCACAGATGTCACCAATAGTCTTTGTAATAAAGAAGGGACTGAAACGAGGATTATTTGGGTTGGAAGCGTATGAGAGGATTTCGTTCTGGAAAGACTCGGCCCCGCCCATACCAGTGGCGAATATAACGCCGATGCGGTCGAGGTTGATACTACCCTTTGTAAGGCCCGCATCTTGTATGGCCTCTTCTGCCACCACCATACCGTATTGTGTATAAAGGTCCATTTTACGAGCTTCCTTACGGTCGAAATGGTCATCGGAATTGAAACCTTTGACCTCCGAAGCTATATGAACCTTGAAGTTGGTGGCATCAAAGTGGGTAATCAGGCCAGCCCCACTTACTCCCTTCAACAATGCTTCCCACAAATCAGGAACATTGTTGCCAATAGGAGTAAGTGCGCCGAGACCTGTTACTACAACTCGTTTCAGACTCATCGTCATCGGGTTGAAGCAGAAATGTGATTATTTCTGAGCGTTTTCGATGAATTTAACTGCGTCACCGACGGTAGCAATTTTCTCAGCTTCCTCATCAGGAATCTGGACGTCGAACTCTTTCTCAAGTTCCATAATCAGTTCGACAGTGTCCAAAGAATCAGCACCGAGATCAGTGGTGAAACTGGCTTCCATAGTGACATCTTTTTCATCAACACCGAGCTTATCAACGATGATAGCTTTTACTTTGCTTTCAATTTCTGACATGTTTATTTAATTTTTGAGTTTAACGAGGTGCAAAGAAACGAAAAAAAAACCATATAAACACTTTTTTTAACTATTTTTCTTTTGTGCTTCTATGTTATATAATTGATAATGCGAATTTTATGTCTTTTATTAATGTGTTCTTTTTCTTCTCAGGCATCCCTTTTTTACCTCTAAAAATGTACTTTTTGTTTATCTAAATGTTAAAATTCAACGTTCCGTACTTATGCTTATTACAATGCTAACATACTACTTTTTGGTTCTATGCACCAAGTGGGAACAATCCCCGGTCCCTCCTATAACTATTACTAAGATAATAGAGAACGCTAATTTTGGTATGTACGGGTCACCCATTCTTTAGAAAACACATTTTTTAGACAACAATTAAAGCCAATCAACGTTATCTATAAAAAATATAGATTAAAATGGTCAAATTGGCAATTCTTGCGTCCGGTAATGGGACAAACGCACAGCGCATTAGCGAATATTTTGCAGACAGCGATTCTGTGAAAGTCGATTGTATAATTTATAATGTCAAGGGAGCCTATGTGTCGGAGCGGGCAAAAAAGCTAGGTGTACCGGCCTATTACTTTGGTCGTGCTGATTTCTATCACAATGGTAAGGTACTCTGTTTCTTGAAAGAACATGATATCGATTGGTTGATTTTGGCTGGTTTTCTCTGGTTGGTCCCTGAGGATATCATTGCAGCCTTTCCTCAGCACATCATTAATATTCATCCGGCCCTGCTTCCCAGTTACGGAGGTAAAGGCATGTATGGTAGCCACGTTCACGAGGCTGTTGTCTCTAACCATGAGAAAGAGAGCGGAATTACTATTCATATAATTGACAATCAGTACGACAAAGGGCAGATACTTTTTCAGGCAAAATGCTCGGTCTCTGATATGGACACACCCGAAACGCTCGCATCGAAAATTCATGAACTCGAACAGAAATATTTTCCAGTGGTAATAGAGAAAACCGTTTTGGAATGAGGATAGGCGTTAACACCCGTCTGCTTTTGGCAGGCAAGATGGATGGCATTGGCTGGTTCACGGCCGAGACAATGCGGAGAATCGTACAATCCCATCCTGAGCATGATTTTTACTTCTTTTTCGACCGAAAGCCGGACAGGGGGTTCATTTTCTCTTCGAATGTGCATCCAGTGGTACTCCCACCTCAGGCACGTCATCCGGTGCTGTGGTTCCTATTTTTCGAAGTCAGTATTCGGTGGGCCCTAAAACATTACAAAATAGATTTGTTCCTCTCTCCGGAGTGCTATCTTTCGTTAGGTTCCAAAGTCCCCACTTTGATGGTAATACATGATATTAACTACGAACATACTAAAGGTAACCTGAAACCCTCGCATCAGAGATACATGAATTATTATTCATCTAGATTCGCTCACCATAGTACACGTATTGCCACTGTTTCAGAATATTCCAAACAGGATATTGTTGACACTTATCATGTCAGTGCCAATAAAATAGATGTAGTATACGACGGGGCGCATGAGGGTTATCACCCGTCAGGTAAGGCTTTACGTCAGCAAATTAGGGACCAATATGCTCAAGGATGTCCCTATTTTATTTTTGTAGGAACGATTATCAAACGGAAGAACTTAGCAACCGTGCTGACCGCTTTTGACCATTTTAAAGCCCAAAGTCGGTCCGACATGAAGTTAGTCGTTGTGGGGCATAAAGTGTGGTGGCAGGATGAACTGAAAGAAGCCTATGACCAAATGAAATATCAGGAATCGGTTATTTTCATCGGACGGGCTGCCGCAGACACCCTTGTGAACCTTATGGGTGCCGCCGAGGCTCTTGTTTATCCATCTTTTTTTGAAGGCTTTGGAATCCCTATTATTGAAGCTTTTCAGGCCGAGGTACCAGTAATCACTTCTAACTGCACCTCCATGCCCGAGGTGGCCGGTGATGCTGCTATCCTTGTCGAGCCGACCAATGTGCCAATGTTGACCGATGCTCTTCATAAGGTTTCTTCGGATGATTCATTGCGTTCCAAATTGATTGACGCAGGTCGTCGGCAGAGGGAGAAATTCAGTTGGGATAAAACCTCGGCGGCACTGTGGAATAGCATGATGAAAACATTGGAAAACATTGATGTGAAATGAGAAGGCTAAGAATTTTGGCGGCATTGTTTTCCATTATTTGGGGAAATGTAAGTGCCCAGGATTATATGACGGCAGATTCAGCCCGAGTGAACCTTGTGTTCAACGGCTCCTTTGAAGAGTATAGGTTCTGTCCTAAACGAATTAATGCGGTAGGAATCTTGATTAATGTGGACGGTTGGTATCAACCGACCAGGGGCAGTGCCGATTATTTTAATAGCTGTGGTAGCCGTGAGTGTGGCGTGCCAGTGAATAAGCTTGGAGAACAGTATCCCTATGATGGTGAGGGCTATTGTGGTATTTATTGTAGTAAGAATGACTACAGAGAGTACCTTCAGACCCGCTTGCGTAGGAAATTGCGAGCAGGTGATAGCATACGTTTGACTTTTTATGTGAGCCTCTCAGAACAGTCCACTGGAGCGGTGGCCACTTTGGGGGGACTGTTCACTTCGGATGATGTTTATGACACGGTAAGAAGTATTCTTTTGCATAAGGAGTATGAAATGCTTTCCGAAGATGTTTCTCAAGTAATTGCCTCTACGTATAGCCCGCAGGTGATAAATCCCGTTGATTCGCCTCTTGTTGATACAAAGGGGTGGCAGCGTGTGTCGGGGACCTTTGTGGCAGAGGGCAACGAACAATATGTCACGATTGGTAATTTCTATACCGCAGAGCAGTCCGGTTATGTCGATTGCGACTCGTTAACGCATTTGCTACCGGGAGCATATTATTATATTGACGATATTTTCGTCGAATGTCTCAATTGTCAGCCTCCTGTGACGGATGATTTAAACGTTGATTCTAACTATTTGACTCAGGAGCAGCCTTCTTTTAGTGTCGGTAACACCTTTGTGCTTAAAGATATTTTTTTCGAATTTGATAAAAGTACGGTCCTGCAGCAATCTTATTTTGAGCTGATGAGGCTGATATCACTTCTAAATACCTATCCCAGTATGCGTATTGAGATTGGAGGCCACACTGATGCCCACGGAGCCGATAGTTATAACCAACGTCTCTCTGAACAACGGGCCAAGGCTGTGGCAGACTATTTGGTCTCTAAAGGTGTTTCCGAATCTCGGTTGCAGTTCAAAGGCTACGGAAAGACTCGTCCTATAGACACCAATGATACTGAAGAGGGGCGGGCCAAGAACCGCCGTGTGGAGTTCAAGATACTGTCTTTATAATCTCCATTTTTTCACATTGCATATCCATACAGACTAATGGTTAGGTAATCTCCGGGTAATTATCCCGACTTCTTTTCCCTGCTATCGTGGCCGACTCTCGATCATAGTATGTAGACCAATGTTTAATGCACTAACAGAAGGTTGTTCAACATAGAAATCATTATAGTTTAGAAACAACGCCATTAATTGAGTCATTCCTATCGAGTCACTAGGGGACACCGAATAATAAAAAAGAGACGACCATTGGCCGTCTCTTTTTTATATTGGGTTAGTTCAGTAGAACTATTCAATAACGCGATAGAAGGAAACGCGACGGTTGAGCTCGTAGTGGATGTCACCGAAAGCAACAGTCTTACCCTTCCAGTCACAGGTGATACGGTTCTCATCGATGCCATATTTCTTGACCATGAGGCGTTTGACCTCTTCAGCACGTCTCTGAGAGAGCTTCATGTTGTACTCGTCGGAGGCAGTGTAGTCGCAGAAACCAACAACGGTGATTTTGAGGTCGGGATTGTCTTTCATGATACGGCTAACAGCCTTCACTTTGATCATTTCAGCATCGGTCACATGCCAACCATCGTTGGGATAGAGGACCGAGAAAGGAATAGCATAGTAGTTCAGCTGGTCGTTCTTGAGCTGATTCAGGACACCCTGCAGGCTGTCGGAAACATCCTGGGAGTGAGCAAGAGCTCTCTGACGGAGCTGGTTGTTCTCGTTGGCGAGGTTGTCGAGCTGGCCTTTGAGTTTCTTCTCATTGTCCTTAGCATTGGCAACTTCTTTCTTCAGAGATTCGTTCTCTTCCTCAAGGTTGTCGAACTGTTCCTTGGTGAGGAGGGCGCGCTGAGCGATGAGCTCCTGGTCAGCAGCGGTGATACCGAGGTTGTAGATGTAACCAACGGTAGCGAGGAAGTTAGTGTGATGCCAGCCATATTGGGATTTCCAAGGATTAGGAACGTTGGCAATAAAGTCGGCCTCAAGTTCTAAAAAGAGGTGACTTCTGTCGCATATTCTGTAGTCGAATCCAAGACCACCATCAATTTGGACACCAAGGTTGTCAACGCCACGGGCATTGTTCATGGACCAAGCAAGACCACCACCTGCGAAAACATAAAGATTACCGCGGGTTTCGGGTTTCCAGTTGTGGAAAGAGTTGTTCAGAGAGAGAACAAATTCAGCGCTCAGAGCCATGTGTTTATCCATGGTAGCGTTCTTGTTGGAAATATCCCAGTAGTCACCAGCAGGGCCTAAAATACCAGTGGTGTCACGGTCGCAGTTGGCGAGGTCGGTATAGTTCCAGTGGAGACGCACCCAAGCACCGCGCTCGACTTCCTTTTGAAGAAGGAGGCCGAAGCCTGCATTAAAACCCTCTCCCCATTTGTAAGCATCGTTTCCGAAGAAGGTTTTTACATCAGGTTGGAAGTTGAATGAACCGGTCACACCGATTCCCCAATTGCTCCAGAAACCGTACTGAGGATACTCAGGAGTCTCAGCGGTTTGAGCAAAACTGTTGCCTGCAAATGCCATTAGGCAAAACAGTGTTACAATTTTAGATACTTTTTTCAACATATTGGTATACTTTTTGTTATAATATTATTTACCTTGTGTTTCAAATTGCAAAAATACACATTTTTTTTTATACAGCAAATTTTTTTTTAGAAAATTGATATTTTGTTTGTTGTGAACTTATCAACAGGTTTTTTAACAATCTAGAATTCAATAATTCTGAATGGTTGATTTTCCAGCTCATTACCGTTATCGAACTGCGTAGGATTGTGTTTTCTATCGGCTATAATTATTAGTTATATACATTAAAAGAACATTTTTATTTCACACCATTAACAAATAATTAATTTTTTTTTCGTACTTTTGCAACTACAATTTATAAACCCTTAATAGTATTATTATGCAGTCAGTTTGTTTGTATAAAGAACATCTTCAGCAGTTTGTTTCCGATGACGAGCTTGCCAATATTAGCGGGGAGGCTCTTAAGGCCAAAGAAACGTTGATTTCAGGTACGGGTAAAGGAAATGATTTTTTGGGATGGGTGGACCTACCCAAGGAGATTTCTCCCAGCATCATTTCCAATATCAAAAACGATGTCGCTAATCTCAGCCCCAAGGCTCGGTTGTTTGTAGTGATCGGTATTGGTGGCAGCTATCTCGGTGCCCGTGCCGTTATTGAGGCTCTTCAGTCCGAATTCGCCCCTATGACACAAGGCGACCATCCTTTTATCATATATGCGGGCCATACCTTAAGTGAGGACTACTATTTCCAACTCCTTCAATTGCTCGAGAGCCACGACTATGCCGTAGCTGTTATCTCTAAATCTGGTACAACAACCGAACCAGCCGTTGCCTTCCGCATCATCAAGGCCCATCTGGAAATGAAGTATGGAAAGGCCAATGCTGCCGAACGTATTATTGCCATTACTGATGCCCACCGCGGTGCACTGCACTCGATTGCCCAACAGGAGGGTTATCGTACCTATGTCATCCCCGACAATGTCGGCGGACGTTTCTCTGTGCTCACCCCTGTTGGTTTGCTGCCAATAGCTATGGCTGGCTACGATATCGACAAACTTCTCAGGGGGGCTTGTGATATGCGCGATATTTGTATCAACAACACCTCGCTCGACGAAAATCCGGCCCTTATGTATGCCGCCATACGGAACATCCTTTACCGCAAAGGTCGAAAAGTTGAGATCCTGGAGAACTTTGTCCCTAACCTTAAGTATATTAGTGAATGGTGGAAGCAGCTTTATGGTGAGAGTGAGGGCAAGGAGGGCAAAGGTATATTGCCTCACAGCCTTAGTTTCACCACTGACCTCCATTCCATGGGTCAGTATGTTCAGGAGGGTGAGCGCCTGATGTTTGAAACGGTACTCAGCGTGGCTCGTCCGAAAAAACGTGTGCTAATACCAACCGATGCTCAGAATCTCGACGGCATCAACTACCTTGTTGGTAAGAGCCTTACCGAAATCAACCACAATGCTGAGTTGGGCACCATCCTCGCTCATGTCGAAGGTGGGGTTCCTGTTCTTCGAATCGAAGTGCCTTCAATTGATGAGTATGTCTTGGGCCAGCTGATTTATTTCTTCGAGTTCGCATGTGGCGTCAGTGGCTACATGTTGGGGGTCAACCCATTCGACCAACCGGGTGTCGAGGCCTATAAAAAGAATATGTTCCGTCTCTTGGGAAAGCCGGGCTACGAACAATAACTCAAGAAAGCCTAATATGCAAAAAGTCGGTTGCTCACGCTGAGTAACCGACTTTTTTTACGATTGTTGACTATCGCTAGAAGGGAAGGTCCCCTAGAGGCTCTGTCTCGTCTGTCAGGATGGTTGACAAAGGGTCTTGTCCGTGGTCGGCCAGCTCCTCCGGACGGTTTTTGTTGGCCAAAACGGTGAAATTGTCTGCAACCACCTCGGTGATGTAGCGCTTGTTGCCGTCTTTGTCTTCCCATGAACGGGTCTGAAGCTTGCCCTCCACATAAATCTGGGTGCCTTTACGAAGTATTTTTTCTGCAATTTCTGCCAAAGTACGCCAGCAGACAACGTTGTGCCATTCGGTTTGTTCGATGCGTTCTCCTGCCTTGTTTTTTCTGTATTCGGTAGTGGCCAATGGGAAAGAGGCCTTTTTAACCATATTGGTTGATTCGTCGTGTCGGTCCTGGGGGAAAGCCACGACATCGGGGTTTTTGCCTAAGTTGCCAATCAGAATAACTTTGTTTACTCCTACCATAATCAAATAGTTTTTACCTTATGTATTGTATCTATTATTTTATTCTTTACTGAAGTTTAGTGGTGCAAAGATAGTATTTTTTAGTCAACTGCAAACATAAAGATATTCACATTTTAGACAAATATCTGTCTATCAAACGTGAAATTGGGAGAGTTTTTAATTCTTGAAGTTCCACAATTCTCATTTTTTCTGGTATTTTACTAGGTTTTGTCCCATAATTGGCCTTCAAAAAATAGGCCTTTATGGTGCGATGAGTAAGTTGGTGCTTCATTTCTGGACCTATTGTTAGGCTTTGGGGTTCGGAGCCGAGCCAGGTTTTTAAAACCATGGATATCTCTTCGATGAGCGACTGGGGATTAATGGGGCTTTCGGTTTCGTGTAGAGGAAGTTCAAACAGCCCCTGCCAAATGTCGCCCGGCTCTCTTTGCTGCATCAGCAGATGGTCGCCCCAGCGGATATCGATGTAATAAAAAAACCTTTCCTTGATTTTGATTTTTGCTGGTTTTACCGGCAGCAGCTCCACCTTCCCGTCTCGAAAAGCCACGCACTCCTGACGGAATATGCAGTTTTGGCAGTCGCACCCTGTCGGTTTGCAATAGGTTGCCCCAAAATCCATAATGGCTTGGTTGAATAAGTCGGGGCGTGCCTTGTCAATCAAGTTCAAAAGTATGCGCTCAAATTCTTTGTAGGCCTGTTCTGTCCCTATGGGGGTGCTAATTCCATACAGCCGAGCGACGAATCGGTAGACGTTGCCGTCGATAACAGGGTAGGGTAGACGGTAGGCAAAGGAGGCGATGGCTGCAGCTGTGTATTTACCGACTCCTTTGAGCGAAAGGATTCCTTCGTATGTGTCTGGGAATTCCCCATTCAGTTCCTTGGCCACATATTGGGCTGCCGAGTGTAGGTTGCGGGCTCGCGAATAGTATCCCAATCCCTGCCAGCTTTTTAATACCTGTTCTTCTGTGGCTTCTGCCAGGTCGTTGACGGTCGGATAGTGCGCGACAAAGTGCTCATAGTAGCTACGGCCTTGCTCTATGCGGGTCTGTTGCAGAATGATTTCCGACAACCATATATAATAAGGATTTTCGGTCTTTCTCCAAGGCAATTCCCGGCCGAATTCCTCATACCATGCCAATAGTTTTTTTGCGAACATTTTCAAGTACCAATTTTGTGTTTTTGCTTCATTATTTTTGAGTTTTGAACACCTTTTTCCTGTCTAACTGACTGAAAAATTAGTGTTAAATCTTTTATTCAGAAATGCTGTATAATATTGCAATTTAGATTTATATAAATAACAAAATGTTAAAAAATTGCCAAGAGCGATTTTGGGAGGCTCAAAAGTTTTGTCAGTTCAAAAAAAGGTTGTACTTTTGCACCCGCTTTTGACGAAAAAAGTACACATAAGTAACGTAAAACAACAACAAAAATTATAGCTATCATGTCAAAGATTTGTGAAATTACCGGTAAGAAAGTGATTCGTGGTTACAATGTTTCCCATTCTCGCATCCACACCAAACGTACCTTCTCTCCCAACCTCCAGACCAAGAAGTTCTATATCCCCGAAGAGGGCATGTGGATTACCCTTAAGGTCAGTGCCAAAGGTATGCGTATCATCAATAAGAAAGGCATTCTCGCTGCCCTTAACGATGCTGCCGCCCAAGGTCACTTGCAGTTCTAACTTTTTTTGAAGACAAACAAGTCGTAATAAACAATTTTTTATCAATCCCTTAACAAGAAAGAGGTATTTAAAATGATCGTAGTTCCTATTAAAGAAGGTGAAAACATTGAGAGAGCTCTCAAGAAACTCAAGAGAAAATTTGAAAAAACCGGCGTTGTGAAAGAACTTCGCGAACGTCAAAAATTTACTAAGCCTTCTGTTATTAACAGGGAACGCAGACAGAAAGCCATCTATGTCCAGCACCTGCGTCAGCAGGAACTCGACAAGTAGTCTTGAGTCCGCACGTATCAAAAAAAGAAAGGGGCAGCTCATTAAAGGGCTGCTCTTTTCTTTTTGTCCAAACGAATGGTTGGGTTGGCACACATCCACCCCCAAAGCAATAGAGAGGCGACTGCTCCCCTTCAGACCACATGTTACAGAAGGCATCCTGCTGTCTAAGCCAACGAAAAAGGGCGACCCGCCTTGGGCCGCCCTTTCTTTGTTCTCTACGGAGGTGCAGGTTACTACCTATTGTAACGTTCCTTGTATTTCTCAATCTGGCCTTTCATCGAATCCACGCATTGGGCAACGGCCTCCTCGAAGGTGTCAGCCTGCTTGCTGTTGAAGAGGGTTTGTCCAGGTAAGTTCAGCGATAGTTCGGCAATCTTGTTGTTGTCGGATTCGGGTTTGTCCAGTTTCAAGTTAACCTCGCATTTTGTAGCGTTGTCAATTAGTCGGTCCAGTTTAGCTACTTTCTCGTTGACAAACTTTTCGAGTTTCTCGTCGGCCTTGAATTTTACGGCGTTAATTGTTGTGTTCATAAAAAAACCTCCTATTTTTTTGTTGCCCGGGGATGGGCATGTTTATAAGTTTCTTTCAAATGTTCTCGTGTCACGTGGGTGTACACCTCTGTTGCAGCCAAGTCGCTGTGTCCTAACAACTCTTTGATGGCATCGATGTTGGCACCTTCGTTGAGCATGTGTGTGGCAAAGGTATGCCGGAATACGTGGGGGCTTGTCCGTTCGGCATTGCTCCGTGGTGCCATGTAGTGCTCCACAATCAGGTATATCATGCCGTCGCTCACCACTCTTCCTCTGCTGTTCACCAGTAGTCTGTCGGTGTCGGCAACGGTTGTTTTCCTGATTCGCAATTCTTCCATCATTTTATTGCGTAACGCAATAAAGCGTGAAATATTATTTGCCAGTTCATTTTCTATCGGAATTATGCGTTCTTTGTTCCTTTTGCCTCTCACTTTGATGGTCAGCTCGTCCAGATTGATGCTTCCCAGAGTAAGGTTGGCCAATTCCGATCGGCGCATCCCTGTTTCGTAAAGCATACGCAACACCAGTTTGTCCAGCTCTCCGTCATAGCCCTCGGGATAGATATTGTCATAGATTTGTTCCACCTCGTCTTCTTTGAAGAAGATGGGCAGCCTTTTGGGCCTTTTGGGAGGAGATATTTTGACCATGATGTCGGTGTCGGTGTAACCTTTCTTGCGTAGAAATTTAAACCATGCCCGAAGAGCAGCAATTTGTTTAGTCACCGTTCCGGCGGCTTCGCCGTCTTCCATCAGGCTCATCTGCCATGTGCGGACATCCTGTGCGCTGATTTCTTCTATTTGGTGAATCTCTTGGCTGTCCAAGTATCTGCCAAAGCGCTCCACCTCGCTCACATAGTAGCTGATGGTGCCTGCTGCCAAGCGCCGTTCGGTGCTGACATAGGCGGCAAATAGTTGTATGGCCTCTTCTATTTTCACAATTGCAAAGATACGCTTTTTTTTTATATCAATAGTTAAATTCAATAAAAAAAAACTCCCCTGTACGGTAAGTGGCTATCTGCCTATTTCTTAGCCTTCAATCCGTCGTTCCTGCCTTGGCCACTCATGCACCCTTTGCTGCTTATCCATGTTATGCCCACCGGGCGAACAGGAAACAGCGGAAGGGGGTTCATCAGGATGTTTCTCCTGGGGGAAGGCATGTTTGGTTGGAGACGGGTTGTGCTAGACGTATGTATTAAGTGACAGACGGTTGGTTTCAGATGCCCTTTATTGACCAATGTGGAGTTGGGTGAACCCTGTGTAGAATAGAAAAAAAATGTATTTTTGCAGATAGGGATAGATTGCCCTATTGAGATTAATCACATTAGTATTAGGAGGTTATAGGTATGAAACGGTTGGCTTTTTTGTTGGCTTTTATTTCCATGGGGCTGAGTGCTTGGTGCAACGGTGACCCTGTGGCAAGGTTCTGTGCACTTACTCTCTCGCGCAACCCTGTGGGCGTTCATGTGCCAGAGGTGCAGCTGAAGGATGAGCACCTGACCATCACTCCCATGGGGCGTTATGTGGTGGTGCGGGTCGAGTACTTGCTGCTGAACAACAGCAAGAAGGATTTTGTCGACCTGCCCTACGGTTTTCCGATTGACTACTACCGCCAAGGCAAAGAGAGGTGGGCCCATGAGGACGGCATATCCGAGAAGGTGGCAGAAGTGGGTTGGCGTGATAACTATGTGAGCGAGGTCTTCTTCACGCTCAATGGAGTCCAGCTGCCCTTTCAAGTTTCATTGGACAGTGTTCTACGCCAAGGGCGTCCCCTTCTAACTGCAGAGGAGGCTGCGGCTGACAAGTCGGGTGAACTTTTTGAAGGCCGTCTCGACAGCATTCAGTACAAACTCTACGAGTATGAGAGTGATTTGGTGCGGCGTTGGTATTACACACGCCTGAGTCTGCCGGCTGGCCGAGCGGCCCATCTTACTGTTCAATATCGCATTGAAAGCCATTGCCACGTTTCATTAACGCTACAAAATTCTCGACTTGCCTTCGACCTTGGCCGTTGCCAATTTGCCTACGATTTCTCTCCTGCCTCCTATTGGGGCAATGGTATGGCAGAGACCTTCGATGTGAGGGTCGACGCTTCGCATGTCGAATTGGCGGCACCCCCTTTTACTGACACCATTGCTGCCCCGTTGGGGTTGCCTATGGGCAATCGGGGCAATGGGATTTGGCACTATACGGCCCGCAACTTCGACCTGGCCAAGGCCCAACCTTTGCGGCTGAACTATCTCCTAGGGCGAGAGCGGTCGGGCGTGGTGGAACAATTCAACTACCGCATTGCGCCCAGCCGCTACACAGTCAGCGTGAGCGGGACCGACCCCAAGTATCCTGCGGCCAACCTCTCCGACATGGACTTGGGTACGGCCACCGTGCTGCGGCCGGACAAGGACGACTCGATGTATATCACCATCCGATTTAAGGAACCCACAAACCTGAGGACGATAGTCTTCTACAACGGCTATTGTAAGAGTGCCGCCACATGGCTGAACAACAGTCGGGTGGAGAGCATGATGGTGTGCGAGTCGGGCAGGAAAGACCCTCTTTATTGTGAGTATCATAATCCCTCGCCGGGATATTTCCGTGGGTGGCAGTATCTTCCGAAAAGACTTATTGCCGATGTCCCCGAGAGTTTCACCTGGCAGGGGCTGACTGACGTGGCCGAGGTGATACAGCGGTCCGACTACTATTCATCCAACCCGGTCACCGAAATCCACTTCGCCATTGCTGCAGTGGTCAAGGGGAAGAGGTACGACGATGTCTGTGTTTCGGAAATCATCTTGCTGGAATAGGGGAGGAACGGGCCTATAGAGCCTGGTTATATTCGTGTAGGGGGCTGATTATCAAATTAATTGTTAAATCACTTGTGGGATTCAAAGAAAAGTTGTATCTTTGCACACTTTTTTGTGTAGCCTTGGCTGCAGGATAAGTGATAATATATTAGAAAATTAATTAGATGAAAGCTCTTATATTCTTCGTCAGTTTGTCGCTGTTGGTGGTGACGCACGAGTTGGGCCACCTGCTGTTGGCCAAATTGTTTCACACACGCGTTAGGCGGTTTTATGTGTTTTTCAACCCTTGGTTCTCGATACTGAAAGCTAAGAAGTTCGACGGAAAGTGGCATTTCCTTTTCTTCAACAAAGAAACCCCCAAGTCGTGGGACGAGAAGAACCTCAAGCCCGAGGACCAGAACAACACGCTTTGGGGACTGGGTTGGGTGCCGCTGGGAGGATACTGCGATATTGCCGGCATGATAGATGAGACCAAGGGGGCTGACGACCTTGAGAGCACACCGCAACCTTGGGAGTATCGTTCCAAACCTCGTTGGCAGCGTCTTTGTATCATTTCCGGTGGTGTGGTGGTCAACTTCCTTTCCGCCTTAGTTATTTATGCTGGTATTTTCTCGCATTGGGGGAATGACGAGCTGCCATTACAGAACGCCACATTGGGCTATGACTACCACCAGGTCCTCCTAGACCAAGGATTTCAAAATGGTGACATTATATATGCCATCGACGGTGAGGAGCAATATGACTTGGTAGAAGCCTCGGAAAAGATGATTCTCGACTCGCCCAAGGTGGTCACGGTTATGCGTGGCGACAGTCTCATTGACCTCACCATGAGCAAGGACCTTCTTTCCAAGATAGCCACCGAAAATCCCAAGCAGCTTATCACGGTTAGGTTCCCATTTGTCATAAAAGATTTTGCTCCAGGTTCGGTAGGCAGGCACTATGGTTTGCTGCCGGGTGACAGTTTGGTGAACATCTGTGGCAGACCAACGCCCACGGCAATTGATTTCACCACTACGTTGGCTGACTATAAGAGCGACAGCGCTGTAATTGGTCTGTACCGTAATCATCAGTACACCGAAGTCCCTGTTCTGTTGGGCAGAGATGGCAAACTGGGTATTTACGCACAGGACGATATGGCCGAGCTGTTCGAAGTAAAACATATCGACTATACTATATGGCAGGCCATTCCGGCAGGTATCAAGTATGGTTGGGAGACTTTGGTTACTTACGCATCGTCGCTTAAGATACTCTTTACCAAGGGCGGAGCCAACAGTCTGGGAGGATTCATTACCATGGCCAGCCTCTTCCCCGACACATGGGATTGGCTGCAATTCTGGAATCTGACGGCCTTGTTGGCAGTGGTTCTGGCCTTTATGAATGTCATACCTATCCCTGGTCTGGATGGTGGTCACATTGTCATCACCATTTGGGAGATGATTACCCGCAAGCCGGTGGACGAAAAGGTATTGAATGTGATTCAGAACATTGGATTAGCCCTGTTGTTATTGCTGTTGGTTGTTGCCAACGGAAATGACCTCATCAGACTTTTTAACGGTTGGTTTGTTAGATAGTAGATGAAGAAGCTGGACAGGCTGATATTAAAATCCTTCTTAGGACCTCTCCTGCTGACGTTCGCCATTGCTGTGTTCGTGCTGCTGATGCAGTTTGTGTGGAAGTATATCGACGACTTGGTGGGCAAGGGTTTGGAGTTCAGCGTTATTGCCCAGTTGCTCTTATATGCTTCGGCCACCTTTGTGCCCATGGCGTTGCCTATAGCCGTGCTTTTTGCCTCCATTATGACTATGGGTAATTTTGGTGAGAAATATGAGCTCATAGCTATCAAGGCCGGCGGCATTTCGCTTCGAAGGGTGATGATGCCTATGGCTTTTGTGGCTGTTTTGCTGACATTAGTGGCATTCTATTTTGCCAATAATGTCTTGCCTGTGGCCATGTATAAGTACCGGACGACGCTCTATGATGTCCAGCGGAAGAAACCAGCCGTGAGCATCCGTCCGAGTGAGTATTATAACGAGATTGACGGTTATGTGATTAGGGTGAATAGTAAAGACCCCGACGGTCGCACCCTTCGCGACATTATTATTTACGACCATACGGAGGGAATCAATCGCACCAATATTATTGTTGCTGACCATGGGTATATGCAGTCTACCCCAGATGACCACTATTTGGTGTTCACCCTTAAGAATGGCTATACCTATAGTGAGCCCCAGGATGGCGATAACTATGAGAAGCGCCCGCTAACCAGTATTGGTTTCGACGAACAGGTGCTTACTTTCGATATCTCTAGTTTTGCTTTTTCCAAGTCCGACGACCAGTTCTTTTCGGGCCATTATCAGATGCTGAATGTGGTTCAGTTAGACTCTTCGGTGTCCGCCTTAGAGAATCAGTTGAATTATAGATATGGTGAGCTGGGGAAGAATGTGATAGAGAAGATGAGGGTATACCGCTATTCCCGAGATCACCAAGGCGACAGTACTGCCTATTTCGATGTGGCCAAACACATTGCAGATACCACACCGGAAGTCCGTAGTCGTATTTATGAACAAGCCCGACTGCAACTACAGGGGGCCATGTCCGATGTGGGCTTGTATAAGGCAATGATACAGTCCGACAAAGAGTATATCAACCGTCATTACATCGAGTTGATGCGTAAGTTCACACTTTCTGTGGCCTGCCTGCTCCTTTTCCTTATAGGTGCGCCCTTTGGTTCTATTGTGCGCAAGGGCGGTCTAGGAATGCCCTTGGTGGCCTCGGTGGTGTTCTTTGTGCTGTATTATGTCATTGGCATGATTAGCGAGAAATCGGTGCGAGAGAGTGCCATGGGCCCTGTGGGTATGTGGATATCAACCTTTGTTTTTATTCCTATAGGTGCTTTGTTGACATGGCAAGCCACCACTGATTCCAGTCTTTTCGACTTGCACACTTGGAAACGATGGTTCAGAATAAAAGAGAAGGTAAAGTCCGGGACGAAAGGTTCTATTGATGCTAAGGCATGATTTTCTTAGGGGTTGATAATAAATGCCCCTCCTCAGACCCATTCGGTTTTAGAATTCAAAGGACTGTACTTTTTGCTGAAAGTGCAAATTAGCCTTGCTGAGTGCGGAATCGGCATTGATACCATGGTTGTGTGCCCAGTGGATGAGGTTGAACAAGAGTTGACCGAATTGTTCCTCTGTCATGTCCTCTTTTAGTTCCATTTTTTCCTCTGCCATTTTGTAGCCGATGCCGGCTGCTTTTTCCTGCATGCGAACGGCTTTTACCAAGGGTGGAAGGGAGGCGGGCACCCCTTCGAGTACCGATTTGCGGCCTTCGTGCATCTTGATTTGTTCCCAACTCTCTCCGTGGTATTCTTCTTTGCGAAAGATGAAGGGATGCCGGTTGACCAACTTGTTGCTGATGGCGTTGAAAACGTCGGCGGTGTCAAATCGGCCCTCCTCCTCTGCTATTTTGCAATAGAAAAGCAGGTGCATGAACAGGTCTCCCAGTTCTTTCTTCATCTCGTTGTTGGCCATTGTTTCATCCTTGTCTTTGGCAGCAAGGATGCCCAGGATGGCCTCGCTGAGTTCGTAGGTTTCTTCGATGGTAAGGTATCGTAGGCTTTCCATGGTCTGCACGCGGTCCCATGGACATTCTTTGCGGACGATGTCCAAAGTGTTGTTGAGCCGTTCGAAAGCTTCAATGGTTTGAGGATTCATAGGCGGCGTACCTCCTCGATGCCTTCGATGGATTTGAGGTTATTAATAAGTTGTGTGAGGTTGGCCAGGTCGAGCACATAGAGCATGATGATGCCGCGGACAACGCCTTCGACAGCTTCGAGGGTGATGGCTCGCATGTTGAGGTTCATTTGGTTGCTGACAATCTGGGTGATGTCGGTGAGGAGCCCCTGCCGGTCGATGGCCGTGAAGGCAATGCCCGACATCAGCGAGACGTGCTCGCCGGGCCGCCAACGGGCACGCACGATGCGGTTTTCGTGGTTGGCCATCTCGTCCATGGCCACTTTGCAGTTGGTGCGGTGGACCATGATTTTGCCGTCGGTCACAATGCCGATTACGTGGTCGCCCTGCACGGGGTTGCAGCAGGGGGCGGGTTCGGTATTGTAACTCTCGTACTCTTTGTCCAGCAGGAAAGACTGCTGGCCGCCGTTGTTGCGTATAGCGGTGCTGTTCTTCTCGAAAATGGAGCCGTATTCGCCCAAGAAATAATTGTTGTGGCCGTCAAGATTTATGCGGCCGAAGCTGCGGGCGATGTCTTGTTCGGTGATGGTGCCCATAGCTAACTGGAAGAAGAGGTCGGTTTCGCTTTTCAGTTGCAGGAAACGTTTGATCTGTCCGATATTGGCTGGGGTATTCTGCAGGTGTAATTTCTGCAGGATGCTCTCCAAACGGTTTTCGCCTTCTTCGCGGTAGCCTTTGCGTTGGTTGCGCAGGAAGTCTTTCAGTGCCTCTTTGGTGCGGGCAGTGTTGGCGTAGTTGACCCATTCGTCGGTGGGTCGTATCTTGGGGCTAGTGAGCACTTGAACCTGCTCTCCAGCACGTAGTTTGTAACTAATAGGCTGTACCTTGCCGTTGACTTTGGCCCCAATGCAGTGGAGTCCTAGGTCGGAATGGATGCTGAAAGCGAAGTCTAGGACCGTGGAATGGGCAGGGAGTTTGCGCATGTCTCCTCTGGGGGTGAAAAGGTAAATCTCTTTGGTGTACAGCGTTTCTTTGAATTCTTCAACGAGGTCTAGGGCACTCTTCTGTGTGTTCTCCAGTGTGCTACGGATTTGCTGCAGCCATATTTCCACGGGGCTGTTGGCAATATTCTCTTCGGGATGGGCCTCCTTGTAGAGGAAGTGGGCGGCCATACCTTTCTCGGCAATCACATCCATCCGTTTGGTGCGTATCTGTATTTCTACCCATTGGCCGAAAGAAGTCATTACCGTGGTTTGTAGCGACTCGTAGCCGTTGGTTTTGGGGGTGGTAATCCAGTCGCGAAAACGTGCAGGGTCTGGGCGGAAAGTAGAGGTGATAAGGGAGTAAACTTTGAAACATTCGGCCTTTTCTTCTGAGAGAGGTACGTCCAGGATGATGCGCATGGCATAGAGGTCGAAGATTTGTTCGAAGTTGATGCCTTTGCGCTCCATCTTCTTCCAGCAGCTGTAGACCGATTTGATGCGTGTTTTGAGGGTGTATTTGTAGCCGTTGTCGTCCAGCATTTTGATGATGGGCTGTTTGAGGCATACATTCAGCTTCTCGGCGGTACCTTTGGCCCGCGACTGTTCTATGAGGGAGGCTATCTCGTTGTACTTGACAGGGTTGGTGTATTTCATCACCAACTCCTCCAGTTCGGTCTTGATGGTGTATAGGCCTAGACGGTGGGCGAGTGGAACATACAGGTAGTGGGTCTCGGAGGAGATGGCCAATTTCTTGGTGTCTTTCATCGAGTCCAGTGTGCGCATATTGTGTAGCCGGTCGCAGATCTTGAGGAAGATGACGTAGGCATCGTTGCACATCGAAAGCAGGATTTTGCGGTAGTTTTCGGCCTGTTTGGAGTCGGTCTGTTGCAAAATCTTCACGTCATTGATTTTGGTTACGCCGTCGACAATCTTTGCCACTCGCTCGCCAAAAATGGTCCTAATCTGGTCAAGCGTGATGTCGGTGTCTTCCACTACGTCGTGCAGCAGGGCGCAAACGGCGGCAATGGGGCCTAGGCCCACTTCCCGAACGGCGATGAGGGCTACGGCCATAGGGTGAAAGATGTATGGTTCGCCCGATTTGCGGCGGGTGCCGGCATGGGCACGTTTGGCCACAGAAAAGGCACGGAAAATTTCCTCCTCCTCATCTTTTGAGATGGGGTAGTTGCTGCGACATGCTGCAACTAGTTCTTCATACTTTGCCTGTATTTCTTGTTCTTCTCGTTGTTCGTCAATTACGTACATGTGTCGTTTCTTAGTTATAACCCTAAAAGGAAGAAAGTGGATGACAAGATAGCAAAAGAGGCACTAAACCCCAAGGTGAGATAGTAATGCTGGAAATCGGTCAGCACCCCCAGGCTGGCACTGTTCATGCAAAAAGAGCCTCGTGAGGGGATTCCTCCCACACGGATGCCAACCTCCATGGCGGGTCTGTATCCGATGTTGCTGGGAGAGGCTGCCGAGAGCAGTTCGCCATCGGTGCTGCCATGGCGGTAGCCGAGGCTGCCAAAGAGTTGCCAGTCGGCCTTGCTCCAGGGTTTAGAAAGGCGATAGTCGGCACCCACCATCAGCCAGCGGGCGGTGAACCCGGCATAGCCGAAAAGATGTCCGCCCCACACTTCGGGCAGGTAGGTATAGGTGAGGCCGATGCCCAGGTCGCTATCGCCGACAATGAAATTGAGTTCGGCAAAATGGCTGGCGAAGGGACTTCCGAAGTAGTATATGGGGTTTCGATTCGGTGCTCTGTAGGCAACCTCCCCAACAGAGGTCGTGTCGTCTTGGGCAATGCCGGTGGTAATGAGGGAGTCGCTCTGCGCCCATATTGTTGCAGACAATAATATAAATGCCAGAGTTATGAGTAATCGCTTCATTCTAATGGAAACTGCTATAAGTTCATTTAGACCTTTGTGAGTTTTCCCCCCGAATTGATGAGTGAGAGGTAAGTTTGTTTGAACTTGCCATGGTAGATTCATAATTCGAGCAGCTGTGGCTTGATGCATTATTCTTGGAGGTTACGCTCCTTCATGGCTTCACGAATCTTGCCTTCGAGTTCTTCGCAGAGTTCGGGGTTGTCACGCAGCAATTGTTTGAGGGACTCGCGTCCTTGAGCCAATTTGGAGTCTCCGTAGCTGAACCAAGAGCCACTCTTTTTGATAATTTCGAACTCGACACCCAGATCGATGATCTCACCGATTTTGGAGATGCCTTCGCCAAACATCAGGTCGAACTCGCAAACGCGGAACGGGGGCGCGACCTTGTTTTTCACCACCTTTACTTTCACGCGGTTGCCCACGTTCTGGTCGCCATCCTTGATGGCTTGGGTTCTGCGTATGTCAATGCGGACCGAGGCATAGAATTTCAAAGCGTTGCCGCCGGTGGTGGTTTCGGGGTTGCCGAAAAGCACACCTATTTTCTCACGCAGCTGGTTGATGAAAATGCAGCAGCAGTTGGTCTTGCTTATGGTGGAGGTGAGTTTGCGCATGGCCTGGCTCATCAAGCGGGCTTGAAGGCCTACTTTGGAGTCGCCCATCTCGCCGTCGATTTCAGCCTTGGGGGTCAGGGCTGCAACGGAGTCGACCACGATGATGTCTATGGCACCGGAACGGATCAGGTTGTCGGCAATTTCGAGGGCCTGCTCTCCGTTGTCGGGCTGCGAGACCAAGAGGTTGTCGATGTCGACACCCAGTTTTTTGGCATAAAAACTGTCGAAAGCATGTTCGGCATCGATAAAGGCTGCAATGCCGCCATTTTTTTGACATTCGGCAATGGCGTGGATGGCCAGTGTGGTCTTACCGGAGGATTCGGGTCCGTAGATTTCGATGATACGTCCGCGAGGATAACCTCCCACGCCAAGAGCGTTGTCGAGGTTGATGCTGCCGGAGGAAATCACATCCACCTTGATGGCCGACTGGTCGCCCAGTTTCATTACGGAACCTTTGCCGTAGTTTTTCTCAATCTTGTCAAGTGTGGTTTGCAGAATCTTTAATTTTTCGAGCCTCTGGGCCTCGGCATCTGTCATCTCTTTTGCCATAATTTACAATTCTTTATATTAATAATATATACGTCTAGACTTTAATGTATTGAGAGTACAAATATACAATTTTTTTTTTATATCGAGTATTTTAAAAAAAATGTGTATTTTTGCACTCCGAAAAATGGTTGGCTGAACATACTATGCTTCATGGTATTCTCCACCATAATTCACTAGTAATTAATAACACAAAATTTCATACAATGGAAATCATTAGTAAAAGAGTACTGACCATGTCCGAGAGCGAGACTCTCGCCATGACAGCCAAGGCACGTGAACTCAAAGCTCAAGGTAAAGACGTAATCAGCCTTTCTATCGGCGAACCCGATTTCAACACCCCCGAAGTCATCAAGGAAGCCGCCAAGAAAGCCATTGACGATAACTTCACTCATTATCCTCCCGTCCCCGGCTATGCCGACACTCGCGAAGCCATCAGCCGCAAATTCAAACGCGACAACAACCTCGATTATGCACCTGAGCAGATTGTAGTCTCCACGGGTGGCAAACAGGCCCTCTACCAAGTGGTCCAAGTCCTCGTCAACCCTGGCGACGAAGTTATTATCCCCACCCCCTTCTGGGTTTCCTACAAAGAGTTTGTCCATCTGGCCGAAGGTGTCGTCGTTCCCCTCAAGACCAAGATTGAAAACAAATTCAAGATGACCCCCGAGCAGCTTGAGGCCGCCATCACCCCCAAGACCAAGCTTATCATCTTCTCCAGCCCCAGCAACCCCACCGGCATGCTCTACTCCAAAGAAGAGCTCCGTGGCCTGGCCCAAGTCATTGCCCGCCACGAGAACGTCTATGTCGTCTGCGATGAGATTTACGAGCACATCAACTATGTTGGCAAGCACGAAAGCATTGCCCAGTTCCCCGAAATCTACGACCGTGTGGTCACCGTCAACGGCCTTGCCAAAGGCTTTGCCATGACGGGATGGCGTGTTGGTTACATCGGAGCACCCCTCGCCATCGCCAAAGCCTGCAACAAACTGCAGGGCCAAGTCACCAGTGCCACCTGTTCCATCGCATTGAAGGCTTGCGTCTGTGCCATGGAGATGGACCCCGCTACCAGTCAGGACATCATCAACATGCGCGAGACCTTCCGTCGCCGCCGCGATATGGTCTACCAGCTTCTCAGCGAGATTCCCGGTGTCAAAGTTGCCATGCCCGAAGGTGCCTTCTACTTCTTCCCCGATGTCAGCTCCTACTATGGCAAGAGCTTCAATGGTAAGAAGATAGAGAACTCGACCGATATGGCCTTCTATCTCCTCAACGAGGCTAACGTGGCCACTGTCATGGGCTCTGCCTTTGGCGACGACACCTGCATCCGCCTCAGCTATGCCACCAGCGAAGACCTCCTGCGTGAGGCCCTCCGCCGCATCAAAGAGGCCTTGGCCAACCTTAAGTAAGAATATACAGGAAGTCCACCTATAAAAATGATGACAATAGTAGGGCTCAAAGAGCCTTACCCACAAAAACCCCTCACAGCATGAGGGGTTTTTGTATTGTCATCTAACCGCTGTAGTATTTGGCATGTCAGACGCTGGCGGGTATGACTTGGGCGGGAGAGCTCTCCTTGCGGGTGTTCCTCTGTTTGGCAATGATTAATAATAAGATATAACGTTTTTGTCTCGACGAACCCTACTCTCAACACCCCCTCACGTAGTATAGTGTAATAGAATGTCAAGCCATTATCCTTTCCACGAAATATCCTCTCATCAATTATCACCGCATCCGTTTTTTTACTTTCTAAAATGTTTTTGCAGATTGCAAATCCAGACCAGCGGCACGGCACCGAACATCTGCTGGGTCGGGTTTATATTTATTTCAGCTATTATTTAGCTTAGCTAAAAGAAATGTAAAGATAGAATAACATAAATGAAACAGAAATATTGTAAAAAGGACTTCGCTACCATCACTGTCAATAAGAAGAATGCTGTCGAATATTGGAGTTTACTTGCAATTTATTTGGGTTGATGTGGCGGAAGAAACGTTTTTATCCATTTTGTTGGAAAAAAAGTGTATATTTGCAAAGTGAGGTGAATAATATTGCGGTAGTTTAATAGATAGATAGATTGATAGATAGGCGGTTTTTGATACTTCAATTAACAATAAATACTAATTTTACCTATGAAAAAAATCATTCTTATTCTTACGATGGTTGCTGCAGGCTGGAGCGCAGCGGCACAGTTTAGGGAAGTTCCGCTCCTTCGCGAAGGAGAGGGGCAGATTGGGCTCAATGTTGGTACCTCATACGGCTACCACCAATGGTTGGCGTTTAGACCTCAGGCACCAGAGGGAAGCACTGCCACTATCAGCCGTACGGCGGACAGCATGGTACGGAACAATTTGGGTTATCAGGTGGGATTTTTTTGGGGGCATGAGACTCAGCACGACAGGTTTTTGGAAACGGGCGTCTATTTCGAGGCATATTACAGTGTCAACCCCTTCCATAGCAAAGTGGCTTTCACCCTTAATGGGCAGGAACAGAATATCGACGTTAGTTACCTTTCGCAACGGGTGATGGTACATGGTATGGGTTTCCTTTCACACCGCATCAATGACGAGTTTTCGGTAAGTGTCGGTCTGGGTCTATACGTTGCCCCATCTTTCAATTCCAAACTGAAGCTGAACGGGGTGGAACAGACCATAGCTGACCGCGATAAAGGTGAGACTATGATTGAGAACATCTTGACTTCCTTTGGAGTCGATTTAAACACGGGGATGAAGTATTGGTTCTCTGACTCGTGGTTTGCAGGTGCTAGGTTGCAATATAATATCACTTCACTCGGTTTGTTAAAGTTGTTCGGCAAGCTAGAACTTGAGGAGGGTGAGGACTATCATACTCTTCCCATCGGCTCAGTGCTGTATGATGTAGAGTCAGGCACGGCCCGAAACTCAGCCCTCGTCCCAAGAAACAACATGCAACTCGTCTTGTCCATCGGGCATACTTGGTAGCAGCCTGTTTTGGGCGTTGTATTATTTTTCTGACCTGTACGCAATCCAGGTTGGAGCATGTATTTTATGCCAGAATCACATGTCAAACTTTTGCTGTTTCTTAAGGCATCCAATCGATTCTCCCGACCCCGCGGATGTTCGTATCGTACCGCTGGGTCGGGATTACTTCTAAAATAATCAAACAATAGCCAAATGGAGTATCCAAAGCATAAGTGTACGTTTAAACGCATCCCTTTTCGTTTGGAGCCATGTTTTATGGATCCTTCAATAACGATGTTTGAACGATTTATAACATCAATAGAATTATTGTTGAAAAGGCAAAAAAAAGCCAATTCAATAAAAAAATGCAGTATTTGTGGGAAATATGCAATTCAGTGCCCTTATTGCAATAAAGTAATTGAATCTTTTGAGTATCCCTTACAGACAATCTGTCCTTACTGCAATAAGGAGTTTCGTGTTCGATGGGAATAGTTTGTAGTAAAACGATAAAGGTGCGCTATGGATCCCACCCGGCGGATGTTCGGCTGAGTGCCGTTGGTCTGGATTTGCAATCCAGACCCATTGAGTATAAGGATTTTCAATCCGCAAAAGCAATGAACTGAACCGAAATAGCGCGTGTGGCAATAAAACAGCCACGTCTTCGTTATCCTACTGATGATGACTAAAAACGGCATACAAGACAACTGCTCTTTCACGGGCAAAGAACGCGACGAGGAGACAGGCTACGGCTATTTCGGTGCAAGGTATATGGACCATGAGCTGATGACCATGTGGCTGAGTGTCGACCCGATGGCGAATAAGTACCCAAGTATTAGTCCCTATGCATATTGTGCTTGGAACCCTGTGAAGTTGTACGATCCAGATGGAAAAGAAATTGACCTCTCTGGCTTATTTGATCAAAATGGTAATGCGAAAAGAGGATCCAAGAGCCCCCCAAGTACCTAATGACATTCTAATATCATAATGGATAAACATAATGAATAAATAAAATACCACTTTTTTAATAATTTTTACCATGAACAATTTTCATAAATATTGTATTGTTGTTTTTTTTGTATTACTCACTCCTATAATACAAGCACAAAATAATTCTTCTATTGAACTTTCCGGTACTATCTTAGATGTAAAAACAAAACGATTTATTCCTTATGCACATGTCAGCTTGTGCAAAAGCGCAGACACCTCTTTTGTCAAGGGAACCGTCGCCGATTCCATCGGACGGTTTCTACTGCATGTCGATAGCGTTGATGCATACCTGCTCAAGGTGTCTGCATTCGGTTATGAAGATTGGGTAAAGCCTATGAATACTCCTCGTCCAATTGCCTTGAAACCCACCGGCAAAAACCTTTCCGAAGTCATGATTGTGGACCACCATCTGCTCTACGATACTGATGGCGAAAAGGAGATTTACAATGTGAGTATGGACCCAACCGTGCAGGCCACCTCGCTCGACAAAGCCCTGCAGAATGTGCCCGGCATCGAGGTTGACGCCCTTGGCAAGATTACTTACCGAGGCGTAACGGCTGTGGACGTTTGGATGAACGGCCGCCCCACCCATCTGGAACAGGAGAGCCTCATCCAATACATCCGGTCGCTCCCGGCGGAGAAGGTGGAGAAAATAGAACTTATCACCAATCCCTCCGCGAGATATCAGTCGGGTGGCCCCATCCTGAATATCGTAACCAACAACAAGTTTGTCGACAACAACTTTTTGAGTGTGGGCGTCGGTGGCGACTCCCGCCCCTCAATCAAGCCGTGGATATCCTACGTCTACTCCAACGAGAAGGTGGTGGCCAATCTCTATGCCGGCCTTGAGCATCGCACCAGCAATATCCAGTATGAGGGCAACAGCACCCTGCTTTGGAACAGCGACACCTCTCGAATGGAGAATTACTCCCGAAAGGAGAAGAACCTCTCGAACAATCCCTATGTGGGCTTTTCCCTCGACTACCAAATCGATTCTTCGCGCACACTCTCCACTTGGGGAAACTACTACCACGGCAATGAACCCACCAGCAGCACGGGGAGGTACTTCCGCGATGAGTTCATCTACAATCCCGGCAACTACGCCTTCGCTCAAACCGACAGTGGCGACGCCAACTACCATACTGCCGAGGTGGGCATCTCCTACGACCGCATCTTCAACGAGGATGGGCAGGAACTCATCGCCGTTTTTGACGCCAACTGGATGGGTGGCAACGCCAACAACCACGCCCTGAGAAGTTTCGATTACTTCCCCACCCTCGACTTCGACAGGACCAACAAGAGCAACCGAAAGAGCGGCATGTACTACGCTGAGGTCATCTACAACCACCCCTTCGAGACTGGCACTTTCGTCACCGTGGGCCTTTCCTCAACGCTGAACAAGAACTTCAAATCAGAACTTGAGGAGTACATGCAAAACGGCACCGCTCTGAAAGATGGCCTGAGAAGCTACGACGAGGCCATCCTAAGCACCACTACCGCAGCCTATGCCACCATTATGCAATATTTGGGACGCATCACCTTCAAAGTAGGTCTGCGCGCCGAATACAAGGACATCGCCATCGACTATTTCGGCCACTCTACCAACTTTGATTACAACGCTTTTTACCTCATACCCTCTTTCCACGCCACTTATCGAACCCGGAGCAAACACAGTTTCAAGCTAAGTTTCACCCGCCGTTGCGCCACTCCCAAGGCTTCGCAACTCACTCCCTTTGCCAAGTACGGATACGATGCTTTCTCGGTGGGTAACCCCAATTTGAACAATACTTACACCAGCAATTTCGAGGCTGGCTGGAACAAATACTTCGAGGGCATCGGCCGTCTTTCGGCCACAGCCTATTACCGCGGCATTAGTGACGAGATAGCCGGCGTGACCCGAGTCACCTACGACGAGGTGTTCCAAACAGTCACTTCTTACAATACTTTCCAGAACGTCGGCTCTTCTTCGGCAATGGGACTCGAGGCCTCGCTGATGGCGCAGTCGAATGCCAAATGGAAAGGACAAATCTATGCCAACGCCTTCCGTTATCAATACAAGGCTCAGGTGGCCGACGACGACTGGTTTGAGGACCAGGCCTTCTGTACCAGCCTTCGCCTACACGGCTCTTATACTCCCGTAGAGTGGATGAGTCTGTTCGTTAATGCCAATTATGCTTCCCGGACCATCAGCCTCCAGGCCGACAAGGCAGGCAGCGCCAGTTTGGATTTGGGCGTATCTTTCGACCTCTGCAAGCATCGCCTGTCGGCATACGCTTCGTTGGAGGACGTGTTCAACTCCAACCAACAGGCGGGCAATATCTTTGCCGGTTCCTATATGGCCTATTCCTACACCAAATATCCCACAAGATTTCTCTTGGTGGGTCTCACCTACCGCTTCGGCAAAATGGATTTGAAAGATGCGGCTCAAACAGGAGAGGAGTTTATGAAAAACAGTGATGGTAAATGATTATAAAAAAATAATTCACTAATGTCTGAATAAAATACCTAAATAATATTCCCGACCCAGCGGATGTTCCATGCCGTACCGTTGGTCTGGATTTGCAATCCAGACCCATTGAGTATAAGGATTTTCAATCCGAAACAATAATGTACTGAACCAAAATAGCGCGTGTAGCAATAAAAAGCCGGACTTACCCGACCTAACGGATGTTCCTATCTGCCGAATGTCCCGACCCCGCGGATGTTCGTTCCGACCCACCCGACCCAGCGGATGTTCCATGTCGTGCCGTTGGTCTGGATTTGCAATCCAGACCCATTGAGTATAAGGATTTGCAATCCGCAATAGAAATGTACTGAAATAAGATAAGTAATTGCTCAAATATATTTTACATATAATTTCCATCTAATTGACCATTAATGATAATTAATGGATAATTAATGGTAATTCGTGTTAAATGTATGCACATCCCGACCCAGCAGATGTTTCCGACCTATCGGATGTTCCATGCCGTGCCTTTGGCTCCGACCCTGCGGATGTTCCATGCCGTGCCGTTGGTCTGGATTTGCAATCCAGAACCTGACCCCGCGGATGTTCGGCTACGTGCCGTTGGTCTGGATTTGCAATCCAGACCCGTTGAGTATAAGGATTTTCAATCCGCAAAAGCAATGAACTGAACCGAAATTGCGCCTGAGGCAATAAAACAGCCACATCTTCGTTATCCTTCCTACTGATGATGACTAAAAACGGCATACAAGACAACTGCTCTTTCACGGGCAAAGAGCGCGACAATGAGACAGGGTACGGCTATTTCGGTGCAAGGTATATGGATCACGAACTAATGACCATGTGGCTGAGTGTGGACCCGATGGCGAATAAGTACCCAAGCATTAGTCCGTATGCCTATTGCGCTTGGAATCCGATTACACATATTGATCCAGATGGTAGGAACGACTCCATTATCCTACACGGAGATGTTCAATCTCGGAAAAGTGCTATAATACAAATGAATATAAAATTAAATAATATCCGCATCGAAGAGAAGGATAATGGTAGTGTGTCCTATTCAGGAGTACCAAAGACAGAAGAAGAATAGTATGTTGCTAAAATTATTGATAGCAAGTTGGTTACAGTACATCTTTATGTACAAACTAACAATAATATATCTAATAAAATGAAGATAAATGAAGGAGGTGGTGCATTCATGGGTAATACATTAGATTATTCCGATAAAGATGTCGCCATTCACGCTAATGCCAGTCAATTTATCAATGTTAAGGCAACTCGTAACAACGATCAGCGAAAAGGAATATTGATTTGGCATGAAGTTTCAGAAGCATATGAAGGAGGCATAATATCGATGAGGCAAGGACAATATTCTCCTAATTGTGGAGAGGAATCGGTCTATCACCAAGCACATCGAGAAGCTAATAAGCACTTTAACGGAGAGTTAATGAAGTATGAACTGCGAGACGGAGCTTATGGATACTCCTTAAAATAAATGAAGGAATGGGTATGCATGTATATAAAAAACAAATACTTATTATATTAGCAATAGTTGCACCAAATGGTTTTACTTTTGCTCAAGAAGAAAATGTATATACCAATAATAAGATTGATCCAGGGAAAATCTATCGATGGGAAGAAACAAAACAGGTCATAGAAGATATCGCCTATACAGCGCATATAGTATTTGATACCTTTTTAGTGAAATCAATAACTGTCGAACGGGATATTTATATTTATATTTTACGCAGATACGATGATACACTAGGATACCATTTTCTTACTTTTGACAACGTCTCAATTCCCATCAGTTCAGAATATCAGGTTGTTTCTGCCTGTAAAGAAACAAAACCATGTTCATGTGTTATAAATGTTGGAGATATATTGGTCATGACGCTAGTTCCATATTTGCCTGACAATATTGCAGGGGGATCTTTTTTTTACAATCTTGAAGTTGGCAATAAGTCTTCAAGAATCTTGCCGACGAGAATTCTTGCAGGTTATAATATTTATCATTCTCAAAATATCTGTGGGATGTATTATTTACTAAGTAAGTAGTCAAAATTAAGCTGCATAATGGGAGTGATTAATAAACAGAGATATCCCGACCCCGCGGATGTTCGTTCCGACCCACCCGACCCAGCAGATGTTCAGTGCCGTGCCGCTGGTCTGGATTTGCAATCCAGACCCATTGAGTATAAGGATTTTCAATCCGCATAAGCAATGAACTGAACCGAAATAGCGCGTGCGGCAATAAAACAGCCACATCTTCGTTATCCTACTGATGATGACTAAAAACGGCTTACAAGACAACTGCTCTTTCACGGGCAAAGAGCGCGACTCGGAAACAGGCTACGGCTATTTCGGTGCGAGGTATATGGACCACGAACTGATGACTATGTGGCTGAGCGTCGACCCGATGGCGGACAAGTATCCGAGTATTTCGCCATATGCTTACTGCGCTTGGAATCCGATGAAGTTGGTTGACCCTGACGGGAGAGAGATTTTTTTTAAAGAAGGGAATTCATATTACATATATCGCAAAGGTTCAAATGGCGAGTATGGTTTTTTTCATTATAAGACTGGTAGAGAATACGATGGAGATAATAAGGAATTCGTTGGCAATATTGCGAACTCATTAGCCATTCTTAAAGAAGGTTATTATGGTAGAAAACTAGTTGAGTTTTTTGAAGGAACAAGCAATCATTTATTCATTTCAAAAAATAGCGTTGAAAACTCGGCAAATGGCAGTAATATTATGATTACGGGGATACCGACAAGAGTACCTGTGGCTATGAACTCTGAAAGCTTAGTTCAGTGGGAATTCTCAGAACTCTTTATAGATCTTGGGCATGAAATGGCTCATGTTCGCGATACCTATAAAGGTCGAAATATAGATGGAAGAAACGAAGGGACGGCTATGCTTACTGAAAATCTTATTCGCGTTGAACATTATATTCGGCAGAGAACAACTCATGGGTTAATCAAAACAGGCAAAGATGATTTTAAAACGGATTTCGATGTAGAGTTGGCACCGATTGTCCCTCAAGGTATTGGGATTGACTCAAACGGCAAATTTCGTCGCGTCATATGGAATGGAACTATTTATGAATAAACGTAAAATAATTATAAAGATGAGAAGGACAACTATTTTTTTCTTTTCATTACTTTTTCTATTATCTGGGTGCAGTTCAAGCGATTATGGGGTCTTGCTAAACAAAAGTCACAAGGCTGCTCTATCAGAGAATCATAAAAAAGAAATTGATATTTCTCAGGCTCTTAACCTTTCTCGAACCTCTTTGGCTGTAAGTCGATTAATGGATTCTGTCATCACATTAATCAATCAAAAAGAAAGATGCGACACGATTTTTATTGTAGATGAATGTAATCCTCCTCTTTTTGAATATCATGCATATATTTGGGGCAGAACAACGGTTTATTTATTGAAAGATGGGTATCCCACGACTAATATATGTGTTGATAATTCATTCGATAAACGTTTTAAATCTCTAATTGAGGAATGGAATCAACAGTCAATTCTTATATATAGTAACTCAAAGCCTTTTACTCACTATCATCCTTGGACCAAATATGTTGTGGCCTCACGAATCATTTTAGCTAAAGGTGTGCCAACAGATATTAGTTCGGTAGTATTCAAATCGATTGATTTCGATTATCAAGGTACTCCAAGTTTCATTAATTAGTCAAACCCACAACAACGTTATGAACTAATACACCTACTCCCTAAAATCCGCAGGCAATTTTAACTATTATGTTGGAATATTCCGACCCCGCGGATGTTCGTGTCATGCCGTTGGTCTGGATTTGCAATCCAGACCCATTGAGTATAAGGATTTGCAATCCGAAACAATAATGTACTGAACCAAAATAGCGCGTATGGCAATAAAACAGCCACATCTTCGTTATCCTACTGATGATGACTAAAAACGGCATACAAAACAACTGCTCTTTCACGGGGAAAGAGAAGGATGAAGAGACGGGGTTTGGATATTTCGGTGCAAGGTATATGGACCATGAGTTGATGACCATGTGGCTGAGCGTTGACCCGTTGGCGGATAAGTATCCGAGTATTAGTCCGTATGCTTATTGTGCATGGAATCCGGTAAAGTTGGTGGATCCTGATGGGAAGATGTGGAAGGATTCAACGGATGCGAAAGTCG